>USLU01000027.1 GCA_900555635.1 uncultured Bacteroides sp. | reverse complement strand
AGCAACTCGAAGAAAATCCTTGGGATGTATTCGAAACAGTATTCACTGTAGGTTCAGTACACGAAGGTACTATCATCGAAATGTTGGATAAGGGTGCAGTGGTTGCTCTGCCTTATGGCGTAGAAGGTTTCGCTACTCCGAAACATCTCGTTAAGGAAGACGGTTCACAAGCTCAGATGGACGAAAAACTTGAGTTCAAGGTGATTGAGTTCAACAAGGACGCTAAGCGTATCATCCTTTCTCATAGCCGCATCTTCGAAGATGTTGCTAAGGCAGAAGAAAGAGCAGAAAAGAAAGCTGCTAGCAAGAAGTCTTCATCTGCTCCGAAGAGAGAAGAATCTGCTTCTATCCAAAACCAAGCTGCATCTACTACATTAGGTGACATTGACGCTTTGGCTGCTTTGAAAGAGCAAATGGAAGCTAATAAGAAGTAATTTACTTCCTATATATAATTAAGGTAAGGGCGCTTGTGAAAACAGGCGCCCTTTCTTTTTGTTAGGCAGGCAGAATATTGAGGAATACAGGATGTTTGCTTTTTAATTATTATCTTTGCAGGATAATAATTAAAAATAGTCGTTATGGAAAACATTCTTAAAAACTCAGGAAAAATCATCTTGTTTGCTTGTTTGTCATTGATACTGCTGACCGGATGTGATCAAAAGTCAAAATTAAAGTTAGGTATAGAAGCTGCTAACAAACAGTGCCCGATGAAGATGGGTACGGTAGGTGAAGTATCGAGTATCACTTATGATGATACGGATGTAGTTTATCTTTTGACGATGAATGAAGATTACATTGATTTAGAAGCTTTGGGTAAGACTCCGGAGGCTTTAAAGGCTGCGGCAGTTGCTATGTTCAGAAATCCGGAAAAGAATATAAAGGAAATGCTGAACCTTGTTATTGAGGCTAATTCCGGTATTAAATTTACATATAAAGGACAAACTTCGGGAAAAGAAGTGACTTGCTATTTGGGAACAGAGGATTTGCGTAGTCTTATGAGTCAAGATATGCCTAAAGCGGATAGCGATCAGAAGAAGCTGGAAGAATTGGTGAATGTAACCAATGTTTCATGTCCGATGGTGGTAGATGAGGCTACTACTCTCAAGAATTTGACTATAGAGCCCGATAGAGTGGTTTATCACTATACAGTGGATGAAAATTCCATGGATATAGCAACAATGAAAGATAATGAAGCAGAGATTAAGCAAAATATAAAATCATCTTTGGATGTATCAGAACCTGCTTTGAAAATGTTTTTGGAGGCGTGTGTAAAGTGTAATAAAGGACTGGGATATCAATATGCAGGTGATCCTTCCGGTGAAAGCTTAGAAATAATTTTTAGTGTCTCGGAAATAAAAGCATTATTGTAATCCCCGGAGAATAGTTCCGAATATACCGGTAATGGAAAAATTTGAATTACATATTCTTGGTTGTGGCTCAGCTTTGCCTACGACTCGCCATTTCCCCACATCACAGATCGTTAATGTACGCGACAAGCTATTTATGATTGATTGTGGAGAAGGAGCTCAATTACAGTTCCGTAAATCACGGCTCAAGTTCTCAAGGTTGAACCACATCTTTATCTCACACCTGCATGGCGACCATTGTTTTGGTCTGCTGGGGTTAATATCCACACTGAACCTTTTGGGACGTACGGCTGAATTACATATTCATTCACCTAAAGGTTTGGAAGCTCTGTTTGCACCGATGCTCGGTTACTTCAATCACCAGATGACGTATAAGGTACTTTTTCATGAGTTTGAAACGAAGGAACCAACGGTAATTTATGAAGACCGATCCATGACGGTGACTACTATCCCTTTGCGTCACCGCATACCGTGTTGTGGTTTCTTGTTTGCCGAGAAAGCACGACCGAATCATATCATAAGAGAGATGATAGACTTCTACCAAGTGCCGGTGTATGAGCTAAACCGCATTAAGAACGGTGCAGATTATGTGAATCCCGAAGGCGACGTTATTGCCAATACACTCTTGACGGTACCATCCGATCCTCCCCGTAAGTATGCTTATTGTTCCGATACCATCTTTCTGCCCTCTATTGTAGAGCAAATTAGAGGCGTTGATTTGCTATTCCATGAGGCCACATTCGCTAATGAAGATGCTCCTCGTGCCAAAGAAACCTATCATACCACGGCTGCTCAAGCTGCTCAGATAGCTCGTGATGCGGCAGTAAAGAAATTATTGATAGGACATTTCTCCGCCCGATACGAAGACGAAACTATTTTGTTACAAGAAGCTTCTGCCATATTTCCCGATACCCAGCTTGCTAAAGAAACCTTATGTGTATCGATATAAATTAAACTTTTACTATCTTTGACCGTCTAAATACCATAATGCGAATAGAAAACTATGAACCCTTCCTATAATGAACGCGAAGTACTGAAGCTCTTGCAGGACGAAAGTACGCAGAAGCGGGGATTTGAGATGATTGTCGCCCAATATAGTGAGCAACTGTATTGGCAGATTCGTCGTATGGTACTTTCTCATGAAGATGCGAACGATTTGCTTCAGAACACATTCATTAAAGCATGGATTAACATTGACTACTTCCGGGCAGAAGCGAAACTCTCTACCTGGCTTTATCGCATTGCTTTGAATGAATGCCTTACGTTTCTGAACAAACAGCGGGCTGCGTCTACCGTATCGTTGGACGACCCCGAAGCCGATGCACTTCAGAAGTTGGAGAGTGATCCTTACTTCTCGGGCGACCGGGTGCAAAAGGCATTGCAGAAAGCATTGCTTACTTTACCTGAGAAACAACGGATGGTATTCAATCTAAAGTACTATCAGGAAATGAAGTATGAAGAGATGTCCGACATCTTTGGTACTTCAGTAGGCGCCTTGAAAGCCTCCTACCACCATGCCGTGAAAAAAATAGAGAAGTTTTTAGGCGAAGAGGTTTAAACCTTTGCCCGGAAACGATGTCTAATTAAACAGAGAGGAGAAAGCTTATGAAAGAAGAAGATAAATTGCAGAAAATGATAGGAACGGAGAATCCTTTCCGCGTTCCTGATGGTTACTTTGAGAATCTTACCTCAGAAGTGATGAACAGGCTTCCCGAGAAAGAAAAAGTAGCCACTGTGCATAATGAACCTACGACATGGCAGAAAGTGAGACCATGGTTGTATATGACTGCCATGTTTATTGGCGCAGCATTGATTATCCGGGTAGCATCAACCGACCATAAACCCGCTGTAGATCGTGTAGCAGCTGAAGAGTCAGAGACTGAAATAGAGTATATCAACATGGCTGTGGATAATTCCATGTTAGATGATTATTCATTATATGTATACCTTGCAGACTCGAGTGCTGAATAAGGAAAGAACTACTTAACAGATTGAAGAAATGAAAAAACTAATAGTATTATTTGTGATGATGTGTGGCATTATGCCTTTGCTTTGGGCTAGTCATGGAGCAGATCAGCATTTGTCTCCCGAAGAATTTCGTGCCAAGCAAAGAGCTTTTATCACAGAAAAAGCTGAATTAACTAAAGAAGAAGCTGCTAAGTTTTTTCCTGTTTACTTTGAATTGCAAGATCGCAAGAAGCAGTTGAATGACGAAGTATGGCAGTTGATTCGCAAGGGAAAAGATGAAAATCTTACGGACGCTCAATATGGTGAGATAATGGAAGGCATATACGATGCCCGCATTGCTTCCGACCGCTTGGACAAGACTTATTTTGATAAATATAAGAAGATACTGTCTTGCAAGAAGATTTATCTGGTGCAGAAGGCAGAGATGCGTTTCCACCGTGAACTGTTGAAGGGCATGAACAAGAGACAGCCCAATGGAGCGCATAAGAAGCCGCAAGGAAAGAAGTAGATAGGCTCCTCTTTAATAAGAGGGATATGTAATATAAAAACAGATGATCTGTTTGCATGAAACGGATCATCTGTTGAGGTCTATTAGATCATCTGTTTATTCCAAACAGATGATCTATTTTTTTTGTTCCAATGCTTTGGCTTCATTCCAAAGTTTATCCATCTCTTCGAGCGTCATGTCATGCAGGTTTTTGCCTTCTTTGATGCTGTGGGCTTCTACATAATTGAAGCGTCGGATAAACTTCTGGTTGGTGAGTTCCAATGCATTATCCGGATTTATTTTGTAGAGTCGGGCGGCATTGATGAGGCTGAACATGACGTCGCCGAATTCTGCCTCCGCTTTATCTTTGTCCATATGGGCTACTTCTGCCTGAAATTCCTGTATTTCTTCCTTTACCTTATCCCATACCTGTTCGCGTTCATCCCAGTCGAAACCCACGTTGCGGGCTTTGTCCTGGATGCGATAAGCTTTGATAAGAGAGGGGAGGGAAGCGGGCACACCACTCAGAACGGTTTTATTCCCGTCTTTCTCTTTCAGTTTCAGTTGTTCCCAGTTCTCCAATACCTGCCCTACATTTTCAGCTTTCTCGTTGCCGAATACATGTGGATGGCGGAAGATCAGTTTTTCACAAAGGCGGTCGCAGACATCTTTCATATCGAAGTCACCGCTCTCGGAACCTATCTTGGCGTAGAAAGCTACGTGTAGCAGTACGTCGCCCAACTCTTTGCAGATGTCATTCTTGTCATCGCGTATGATGGCGTCACAAAGTTCGTAGGTCTCTTCAATGGTGTTGGGACGCAAACTCTCATTAGTCTGCTTGCGGTCCCACGGGCATTTCTCGCGAAGTTCGTCGAGGATGTCGAGGAAGCGCCCGAAGGCTTCCATTTGTTCTTTTCTAGTATGCATTTTTATTGATTAATCAATTACTTTCCTCACTTTCTTGGTACTTGACATCGAATCTGCCTTCGGTAACTCCGCCACCAGAGAAAGTACCGCTGATGACTCTGCCATCCATGCGGGTAATGTGTGCTTCTCCATCTTCAAGCACTCCACCGTCAAAAGTGGCATTTTGGTAGCTGCAAGTAGCTCCTGGAGCAGGATTGACAAGGACGAAAGACATATTGATGAATATACCTACTTGTGATTCGATTCTTATGTAGTGATCTTCTTTTTCTGTAAAAGCAGTGACTTGGGGTTTTCCGTACCGTCCACTGGCATATATCCAACCGTCTATCAGACAACCTAAGGTGTTTTCGCCTGTAGTAGTAGCTGCCGGCATAATTGTAGGGTCTACAGACTTGTCTTCTTCATCGCAAGCACAGAAAAGAAGCAATGTAAAGAGAAATAATAGCTTTTTCATATCGTGTTCTGCTTTAAAAATGAAAATTCAAACCAAAGAGTACTGAGAGTTGACCGAAGTATCCGTAACCGGACTTGGGGTTTTCAACTTCCCAAGTCTGGTCATGATATCTGGTCTTATAAGAGTCTGCGCTGGATATCAGCCAGTTCAGTTGTGCCGATACACCGATCTGCCTGGACAGAAAATATTCTCCTGAGAGAGAAAAGTTACCCGCTATCCGGTTTATTTCCACTTCCCGCGGTTTGTTGTACACGGTACTTTTATTTTTATAAAACTGATAACCGATGCCGGAAGCAGCTTGTATCTGAAAATGTTCCTGGATAAAGAACACTCCGAACTGAGGAGCGATATAGTGCATATGTATTTTGTCGGCTCCGGTGTCATAAGAGCCTTTATAGATACTTCCTTGGTATAGAAATCCCGGTGCTATTCTTACTCCTTTGTCACGAGGTCCTTTGCCTACATACCAATAACTGGCATCCCAGGCAATTCCTTTCCGCAGGTCTTTGCCGTAGGCATCTTCAAGAGTGGTAAGTCCCATCTGAGACCCTACTTGCCAGGTTGGTCCCACATGAACCGAAAGCATTGATTTCTTTGGATTTTCGCTTTGAGCATAAAGGGATGAAGAGATCAGTACAGCTCCCGCAATGCAAAGTAGCGATCTAAGACAAGTCTTCATAGTGTTTGCTGTTTTTGTTATTTATGAGGATGCAAAGAAACGTAAAATACTGAATGTTAACAACGTTTTTCCTAAGAATGTTTGTACTGGTCGAAAGAAATTAGCAAGCCTACTACTTCGGAATAGTTTTTTTGTCCGCTTTCTATCTTGTTTCCTTTCAGGTATAAATCATAAATCCAATCTTGGATATCCCCTACGATAGGACTGTACTTTGCCATCCAATATTCCTGGTTGGCTTTTGCCAGTTCAATGATTTCAGGGCGTATTCGGTTGAAGAGTTGGGTGTATTCTTCTTCGTTCATCAACCGGCGGGCATTACCAAGTACATGCGATAGTACAGAAAGATATCCGCTGAAGCGAATGCCCCGTACTTGCGAACGGGTACAAACCTGATAAGCGTAGAAGTTGGCTTCCGCTTCGCTGGTAATACCTAAAAGATGTGCCAGTTCATGAGCATAAGTAGCCGGATATTGAGGTGGCAGTAAGTCGCCGTTCAAGGTAAACTCGCAGAAGAAAGGTCCCATGCTGCCTGTTACGCCGACCATTGATATAAGCGGCGTAAAAAGCATGGTCTTTACACGCGGAGACTGGTGGGGAGGACGATGTACACCTAGGGTGGGACTGATTTCGTCATAACCTTTCACACTCTCTTGGCGGACTAACGGTTCATTGATAGAAGTCACTTTGACATAAGAGGCATTCAGGCTATCTATATAAGAGTTTACAAACTTCTGAAAGTTGTCGGGAGTATAGGCAGTATAGGGAATCTTTGTTCTTCCGTAGAAATCTTTTTGAGAATAATTGAGTCCCCACGCCAGATAGAACCATACATACACCCAAAGAAGATATTCCATATCGTTCAGTAAAATACCTCTCCATTTCTTTTTCTTGAAACAGCGGGCATAGATAGGGTAAACAATGACTCCGACAATACTGAGGAAGATGAACAAATCTCCTATGGCAAAGGGGATAAGCCTTGAAAAAGAAGTCAAGCAGTAGGAAATAACCGGATAGACCGACTGAGCATAGACTTCTCCCCAGCCCGGAATGAGTTGCGTGGCCCATGTAACTAACAATAGTACGCCTAATATTGCATATCTGATTTTCCGCTTACTGCTCATTTTCAATATTCTTTGATAGGTACAAAAATATGCATTTAATAAATGTCACATAAAGAAATAGCCCTATATTTGCAAAAAATCTGTTAATAATCAACTTTATCGACAACATAAAGCACTAAAATTATGGAAGAATTAAATGAAATTGAGCGTTATTGCCGCAATTGTGTTTCACGTGATTTTGTAACAGGCAGAGGCTTAGTTTGTAAACGTACCAATGCACTTCCCGCTTTTCAGGGAGAATGTGCCGATTATCAAAAAGATGAAGAATTGGAAAAGATGGCACCTACACCGCAGCCTGAGGATTATTCCGTGCAATTGGATAGGAATCAGCTGTTGGCAGAGCAGAATTTATTGAAAGGTGTTTCCTTGGGTGTTATAGCTTGCATCGTCGGAGCAGTAGTTTGGAGTCTTGTTTCAATTTCTACCGGATATCAAATTGGTTATATGGCTATCGGTGTGGGATTTCTTGTAGGTTTTGCCATGCGCCAAGGTAAAGGGGTGACACCTGTTTTCGGCATTATTGGTGCTGCTTTAGCGTTATTGAGTTGTGTGTTAGGAGATTTCTTCTCCATGATCGGACTTATAGCAAAAGAATACGAAGTATCATTTTGGGAAGTTTTAACCGGTATTGAATATAAGGATGTCGCATCGTTAATGGTGGAAAATCTGGCATCTATGACAATCGTATTTTACGGAATAGCTCTTTATGAAGGTTATAAATTGTCTTTCCGCGAGCAGAAACAGCCGGAGGGTGGCAAGATTTAAATTATAAATCATTAATTTTGCGCCCGTTATTCGCAATAAATTAAATTATATAGATTTAGAAACATGGAATTAGCAAGTAAGTACAATCCCGCTGACGTGGAGGGAAAGTGGTATCAATACTGGTTGGACCACAAATTATTCAGTTCAAAACCCGATGGTCGTGAGCCTTACACCATCGTCATTCCTCCTCCTAACGTCACCGGAGTGCTCCACATGGGTCACATGCTTAATAATACCATTCAAGATATCTTGGTACGCCGTGCCCGCATGGAAGGCAAGAATGCCTGTTGGGTGCCCGGTACCGACCATGCATCTATTGCTACCGAAGCAAAGGTAGTGAACCGCCTTGCAGCTCAAGGCATCAAGAAGACTGACCTTACCCGCGACGAATTCTTGAAACATGCTTGGGAATGGACCGATGAACATGGTGGTATTATCTTGAAGCAGCTTCGTAAACTGGGTGCATCTTGCGACTGGGACCGTACCGCGTTCACTATGGACGAGAAGCGTAGCGAAAGTGTGCTCAAGGTATTTGTGGACCTGTATAACAAAGGTCTGATTTACCGTGGCGTACGCATGGTAAACTGGGACCCCAAGGCATTGACTGCCCTTAGTGACGAAGAAGTTATCTATAAAGAAGAGCACAGCAAACTCTACTACCTGAAATACATGGTGGAAGGTGATGCCGAAGGACGCTATGCAGTTGTTGCTACAACCCGTCCCGAAACCATCATGGGTGATACTGCTATGTGTATCAATCCTAATGACCCGAAGAACGAATGGCTGAAAGGCAAGAAGGTTATCGTTCCGTTGGTAAATCGTGTGATCCCCGTTATTGAAGATGATTATGTAGACATCGAATTCGGTACCGGTTGTCTGAAAGTAACTCCTGCCCACGATGTAAACGACTACATGCTGGGTGAGAAATACAATTTGCCGAGCATCGATATCTTCAACGATAACGGTACGCTCAGCGAAGCAGCAGGCTTGTATATCGGTATGGATCGTTTTGATGTTCGCGAGCAGATAGAGAAAGACCTCGTTGCTGCCGGACTGATGGAAAAAACTGAAGCCTATACTAATAAAGTAGGTTTCTCCGAACGTACCAATGTTGCCATCGAGCCGAAACTTTCTATGCAATGGTTCTTGAAGATGCAGCACTTTGCTGACATGGCTTTGCCGCCGGTAATGAACGATGAATTGAAGTTCTATCCTGCCAAGTACAAGAACACGTATAAGAATTGGTTGGAAAATATCAAGGATTGGTGTATCAGCCGTCAGTTGTGGTGGGGACATCGTATTCCTGCTTACTTCTTGCCCGAAGGAGGTTATGTAGTAGCTGTTACTCCCGAAGAAGCCTTGAAGTTGGCAAAAGAGAAGACCGGCAATGCCGATCTTAAGATGGAAGACCTCCGCCAAGACGAAGATTGTTTGGATACGTGGTTCTCTTCCTGGTTGTGGCCTATCTCTTTGTTCGATGGTATCAACAATCCGGATAACGAAGAAATTAAATACTATTATCCTACCAGCGACTTGGTAACCGGTCCGGATATCATCTTCTTCTGGGTAGCCCGTATGATTATGGCAGGCTATGAGTATGAAGGTCAGATGCCGTTCAAGAACGTATACTTTACAGGTATTGTTCGTGACAAGCTGGGACGCAAGATGTCCAAGTCACTCGGTAATTCACCCGACCCGCTGGATCTGATTGATAAGTATGGTGCCGACGGTGTACGTATGGGTATGATGCTTGCAGCTCCTGCCGGAAACGATATCCTCTTTGATGATGCGCTCTGCGAACAAGGACGTAATTTCAACAATAAGATATGGAATGCTTTTCGCTTGATTAAAGGCTGGACGAATGGAGAAGGTACAGTAGCTATTCCGACCGATGCCCATATTGCAGTACAATGGTTTGCCCTGCGTTTGGATGTTGCTTCTGCCGAAATTGCAGATTTGTTCAGTAAATATCGTTTGAGTGAAGCATTGATGGTAGTATACAAACTCTTCTGGGACGAATTCTCTTCCTGGTTGCTGGAGATTGTTAAACCGGCATACGGTCAACCGATCAATGGTTTCATCTACGGTATGGTACTCGGCTCTTTCGAACGTTTGCTCGAATTACTACATCCTTTCATGCCGTTCATTACCGAGGAACTTTGGCAACAGTTGCGCGAGCGCAAGCCGGGTGAGAGCCTGATGGTTCATCAAATGGACGCCATTGAAGCAGATGCTGCAAGCGAACCTCTGTTGCAAGAGTTTGAAATAGCCAAGGAAATCATCAGTAATGTCCGTACGGTTCGTGCACAGAAGAACATTCCTATGAAAGAGACACTCGAACTTCAGATTGTCGGTGCCAACCCCGTAGAAGGTATGAATCCCGTAATCGTGAAGATGTGTAACCTTTCGGCTATCAACGTCGTAGAAGCTAAAGCCGATGGTGCTGTTGCCTTTATGGTCGGTACTACCGAATATGCAGTACCTCTGGGTAATATGATTGATGTAGAAGCCGAAATCGCCCGTATGGAAGCTGAATTGAAACATAAGGAAGGTTTCTTGCAAGGTGTATTGAAGAAGTTGAGCAACGAGAAGTTTGTGAACAATGCTCCTGCCGCCGTTCTCGAAATGGAACGTAAGAAACAGGCCGATGCCGAAAGTATCATCAATTCTTTGAAAGAGAGCATCGCTTCACTGAAGAAAGCTTGATTACTTTAATCTTATAATATCTAGCTCCGTTGGACTATCCCTGTTCCAACGGAGCTTTTTTTATGAAGTAAAAGCATGTGTTGAGAAACATATCCCGATTTTTAGGAACATACCGGGGACGCTTGTCTTAAATACAAGGTGACTAAATAATCGTATTATTCACTTCTAATAAATTTATAGACATGAAAAACAAAATGAGAACAGTTCTCTTGGCGACATTGACGGCATCATTGTTCGTCCAGTGTACACCGACCGAACGAACATTCAAGGTGCAGCTCGACAGCACCAAGGAAGTATCAGGCAAGAAGTTTGCCTTGAAAGACATCAATCCCGAATTACCGTCCGACTGGGATGAGTATAAGTTCGTAGTGATAGAGTATAAAAGCACTACGGCACAGCGTTTCCATCTCGGTTTTACTACAGATAGCGGTTACAACGAACTCCGTGTGATGTGCTATGTACCCAATGCCTGGAACAAACTTGCTATCCCTCTGAAATACTTCACCGAGTTGCCCGGTGCTGCCGTCGATTTGGCTGCTACTTTCAATCATGCCCGTTATATGGGTTGGATTAATTTAGGCGGCAGGCGTGGTCCCCTTCAAGGAGTCGATTCAGTAGGCATCCGTATGCGTAAACCGATCCGTAATCCGATGATTGAGATCCGTTCCATTACGTTGGCTACAGAAGATCCGGGCGACGAATATATGGGTGAAGTCCCTGCGGTAGACGAATTCGGACAATCTAATCTGGTGGAATATGAAGGGAAGATTTCTTCTTTGGAACAACTAAAGAAAGAGTGGGAAGCCGAAGATGCCGAAGTGGTGACTACCGATGCTTATAACTATTCCAAATTCGGAGGTTACAAGCAGCAGCAAGTAAAGGCAACCGGATTCTTTCGCACCGAGAAGATAGGCGACCGTTGGTGGTTTGTTGACCCCGAAGGTTACCTGTTCCTTTCTGTAGGAGTAGATTGTGTGAGTCCCGGCGGCGGTGGAACCATACGTGACGTGGAGCATCGTAAGGGTATGTATAAAGAACTTCCTCCCGCAGAATTGATGGAGAAGTTTGCCCGTCGAAGTTATCGTGGCAATAATCTTGCTTCTTTCGGCTTTTGGAATCAATATCGTCGCTATGGCGATGCATTTCCTGAAAAGTCAAAAGAACTGATATTCAAACGTATGGACAAGTGGGGCTTGAACACCATTGCTAATTGGTCGAGTTCGGAAGTAATGAACATGAACCGCAAGGCGTTTTTAATACCTTTACGCAATATAGGCATCGAACGTGACTTGATGGGGCTTTGCGATGTATACGATCCTGCGTTCGAATCCAAAGTAGATAAGTCCTTGTCCGAATTTGTAGCCCCTTACAAAAACAATCCTTGGCTAATAGGCTATTTCATAGGCAACGAACCCGCTTGGCTGGATGAAGAAGCCCGTTTGTGTGGATTAATCCTCGATGGAAAAGACCGTCCCATCAAAACAGCCTTGCGGAAATATCTGAATGAGAAAGGTGATACTCCGGAGAATCGCAAAGAATTCATTCTCTCTACTTTCCGGATATTCCTATCTACTACCAACCAGATACTCAAGAAACATGATCCGAACCATCTGAATCTCGGTATCCGTTTCGGCAATATCCTGACCTTGGATGAAGAAATCCTCCAAATGTGTGGTGAATCTTTCGATGTATTGAGTTTCAACTGTTACGACTTGGTTCCCAATCCTGCAATGATGGATCGTGCTTTGAAGATAGCCAATCTACCGATGATTATCGGTGAATATCATTTCGGTACGGTAGACCGTGGCATGGCTCAATCTCTTTGGCAAGTAGATTCGCAGGAACAGCGTGGAGTAGCCTATCGTTACTATACAGAAAATGCCTATTCACATCCCGGACTGATTGGTACCGGCTATTTCCTGTGGTGCGACCAAGATCTGACCGGACGTGGTGACGGTGAAAACTATAACTGTGGTTTGATTGATGTTACCGACCGACCCTATAAAGAGCAGGTGGAAGCAATGATGGAAACAGCCAAACTCCTATATGATATTCATTCGGGAACGAAGCAGCCTACTGACCGTAAACCTGAAAATGCACGCGGACATGAAGCTATTCCCGACTTGTGGAATGAGTAAACAACAAAAAAGGTAATGACATTCTCATAAGAGTGAAGTCATTACCTTTTCTTTGTCAGTTGTTTACTGTTTAAACAACTCCGCCACACACCACATCAGTCTTGCAGTGGTATGTGTCCAGATTTCCTTGTAGGTACAGTTATTCTGCATCGGGAAGTAAGGTTCGTCATCATTCTCAAAAGTCTCTATCCCTACAGGCACCGCACCTACTACATCTCCCGCATAAGCTCCATAGAGTGGGGGATAATCATAACCGTCTCCATATACCGTACTCATTGCAAACGGGTTATATCCTAAGATATATTCCAGTTGCCGGGTGGCTATGTCCTTCAGTTGCTGGTCTTTTAGCAGGCGGGCAAGGATGAAGGCGGCTTTTGCTTTTCCCATTACTACTGCATGGAAGCCTCTGAACTGATAGGCAACGGGGAATCGACGCAGGTAAAAATCTTTAGAGAGCGGAATACCGTTGCGTACTTGTGCATTGTATTCTTCCAAACTGGGTAATCCCACCTGATCGCCTTCGTGATACAAGCTGCTATAATCGGTATTATTCACTTCATAAACAGCACTGGGAAGTACTTCATAGGGAGCAATCATACGGGAGATATCACGCAGATAATCCGCATAAGCTTCACAAGAAGCTTGCCACAAAGGAGCATCGGCATGGGTCGGTGCGTCAGTCAGTAACATAGAGAGCCCTTCGACCATCAGATGTTCCTGGCTTTGGTGATAATAGGCAAGTATACGTTTCTTTTTCTTAGATTCATAGAAGAAACCTCGTAACGGAGTTTTCCAATCGGTACGTCTTTCTAATTGCTGACAATCCATGACGGTATGCGCCAGTCGGGTAGCCCAATCTAGATAATAGTTGTCTTGGGTGAGGCGGTATAAGCGCATGGCAGTGACGGTTGCCAAGGCATATATATCCACTTCATTGTTTTCTGTCCGTTGGGTATCGAGCAGGTCCATGGCAAATTGGAAATCTTCAATAGCCACATTGCGGCACCAACGCGCAAACACAGGGTCTTTCTTTTCGAAATGAGGCGCAGCAAGGGCACAGTAAGAGGCTGATTTCAGATTATCGGTAGGCGTATTGCGTGCTTCAGCCTGCATATCGTCCTTGTCTCCGCGGATATTCTTGGTCCAGATGCCGATAATCAGCCCTCCAAGACGGTAACCGTCGCCGAAACGGGTACGTAATACCCAGTTCAAGCCCCATCGGGCTTCTTCCAATAGGCGCTCGTAGAAGATGCTGTCTTTACCTTGTACGGCATTCGCCATCTCTAACAGGGCAATGCCCGATTCAGCAGTGTTTCCGGTTCCCTGAGTCAGGTCGGCGGCATCGTGCCAGCCACCGGAAACGCTCATACTACGTCCGTCCGGATGATACATGAAGACGTCTTGATGGCACTCTTGGTGTATGCCGGGCTGATCGAAGCCACAACGCTCGGAAAAGAAGAAGTTTAAAGTGTGCCAGGCTGTGGAGAGATAAGCATCATCCCCGATAGGGAAAGGCTTTGACTGAATATCGTCAATGCTGATTGTATATTGTCCCGGTGTGTTGAAGTCGCTGAAATCCAGCAATAAGAAGCCTTTGTCTACTTTCTTTCCCTTACCTTGGTAAACAACTTGCCCGGTAGCGGTATTTAGCAGATTGAAAGAGCTTTGCTTCATATGTTGTACCAATGCTTGTTTACGAGCTCCCGGTTTGTATCCGCTGTGACTGTAAGCAATGGCATCTTTACGTAAATCAAAGCCACGGCTGTTTTCTGCTTCTACTTTCTCAATGCGCATGTCATCTACATACAGGCTCATCTTCTCGCTTGCTCCGGCGGGAGCACCTGCCAACATAATATTAACGGAGAATCCGGTGACACAATCGCGATATAAATCGGGTATCTCCCAAACAATGTGTTGCCATTTATTGGGATAGATGGTTTCAAAGTGTTGTCCTTCAAAACGTCCCGGAGTGGGCATTACCTTTTCACCTTCATTATATAAAGTGAACCCGCCGAATGTCAGATAGACACCCGGAGCATCCACATATACCCAAACGGAAAAGCGATTGTATTCCCGCAAATCTTCCCGATTCAGGGGACGAATAATCTCAGGCGTAGCATAGTTGCGGTTTGTAGGATTCTTCTTTCCCAATGACGCCGGGGTGTCGAGGCGAACACTGCCTTTTCCCGAGATTGTGATATTCCGGTCGATGTGGATTGTCCCCGGGCCTGTGTGCCGCAAGGAAGCGAAGTCTTCGGCAAGCGGTAGTTCACGGCTTTTTAATACTTCCTTTTTGTACCAGCGGGTTAGCCCTGCATGCTCAGGATTGGCTTTTAGGATGCGATGTACATAATTGCTTTCCTGGAGTTGTTTCTCCAGTTCTTTATCGGGTTTCCAAGGGAGCTGTGCATTGATGGGAACACAACACACAAACAGTAGAATCGAAATGAGATATTTCATAATATTTAAGGCTTTTGGTTAGGGGAGGCATGGAAAGGAGCTTTGAACTCCGGTCGCAACGTATAAGTATCTTCCAATGGGAAGTCTGCGGGAACTTCTTGGGTCACTGTTCCCGTTGCCGCCCATTCGCAGCCGCGTAGTAGTGTTACTTGAAAACCGGTGCACAACATAGAATATATCATATTGGGATCGTTGCCGCAATGTCCCAGAAGATCGACAAATACGCGACCTTTCCCATATTTTACCGTCCACATCAACGGTTCGTGGCGACCACGCTCGTATGCAGTAGCCAGTATCTCCATATTCTTTACCGGTCCGCGCAGGCGGGTGTATATTTCATCTTTAAAGTGTTTCCAGCTGGGGCGCAACCCTTTCAGAATAGGATGTCCGGGAGCGCGGTGTTCAATTACCGTTTCATGCTGCAATCCATGATATCCGGCGTACCCGGGAGAGTAATCGTATACATATTGCCCGTCTTTCCAATAGAGATACGGACCGTCTTTTTCATTGCGTCCGTCCCAAGCTGCCATGCCGATTATTTCATTATAACCCTTCCAGTCTGCCATTGGAACAACCGATGAATGTATCACTACCACAGCACCGCCATCGGCTACATACTTCTCAAAGTCTTTGCGTACCGGTTCAATCCAGGTCGGTCCGCCGTAGTTAATGACAATCAAATCATATTTGCTGAAATCAGGTTTGAAGGTATTCATATCTCCGCCGAAGTTGGGAGTAAAGGCAAAGTCTACCTGAAACATACCACTGTTTTCGAGTATCTGCTTCATGGCGTCGCAAGCACCTTGCCAATAGTGACTACCGTCTGCTCCGGCTATCATCATGGTCTTGATTACTTTCTTTTGTTGTGCTTGGGTGGGAGAGGAGATTCCTAGCGATAGAAGGAATACTATAAATAATATGAGTCTTGTTTTCATTTCTTGGGGGATTTAAAGTTTTTGTCTGTTGGGTTCCATTCTATACGGTCATAGCAGCGCACGGCTTGTAGGTTATATCCTCGCTCGTCTACACTGAATTTCCCATCTTTAAAATAGGAGATATAAAGTTCGGAGATGCCATCGTTGTTCCGGTCTTCTACAAGAAGATTATATTTGTCGGTGATGTAAATATCGTCGGAAATGTATTGGACCTCCTTTGTGTAGTTGTCAACAATCACATAATACGCTTTAAATAAATCGAAAGTCGGATAATGCCCGTTGTCTCGTCCGAAGAGCATAACTTCTTCCAAAGCATCGTCCCCGTCCATATTTGCCAAGACGGATTGCTGAAAGGAAAAACCCTTCTTTTGTGCTTGTGGAGGAATCTTGTCCCATCCTTCTTGATGGGCGGTTACTGAGAATTGAGCATGCGTGCTGAGGCTATAGCCCAGTACCAGCAATAGGTAAAACAGTTTTTTCATTAGGCGTGTTTTTTTAGTTATTTACATGTTTGATTTATCAAATGTAATGTTTCTCTTTTATAAAGACAAGCGGGAGCGTGCTTTTCCTAAACTCCCCGGCAGATAAATAGTATGTGCCATTATCTCTGACAAATTACTTTCCTGGTTGAAGGACTAAGGGGCGTACTGCACAAGATGGCATGTTATGCTGCACAAGATGCCATCTCATGCAACACAAGATGCCATCTTGTGCAACGGAACATATATCCCTGACGTAAGTATCAGTTGAAATGATTCGACGAAGGACTGTAGCTGAGTAGTATCAGCAGCAGTGGCAGATAATCTTTTAGTTTTACTCTAAGTATCTTCAGCGATTGTTGGATGCGGTAGTCTATGGTTTTGGGGGAAACATTGAGTATTTCCGCCACTTCTTTGTAGCTAAGACTTTGGAACCTATTCATAATGAACGCTTCTCTATAAGACTCCGGAAGTTCATTGATGGCTTGCTGGATATGCTTGCTCATTTCGTTTATTTGAAACACATCCACATCTTCCAGTTTGCCAAACATTCTATCGTGAAAGGCTGTATCTACCCGTAACTTTACTTCATTCTGTACAATCCGGGTCATAGAACGATGGTAGACGGATTTAAACAGGTATTGTTTAAGAGAATACTCAATGACTGGCGTCTCACGATTCTCCCACAACCATAACATAATATCTTGTACAATCTCTTCGGCATCTTCCAACCGCACAAAACGATAGCCATACGTACAGAGGATAGGATAGTATTTTTGAAATAATTTATCAAAAGCTTTTCGATCTCCCTTCTGCATGGCAAATAATAAGGATGTATCTTCTGATAGGGTACTTTTCATCGTATGAGCTTCATTTTTATTGGGCAAAAATAGCCTTTTTTCTGTTTATAACTCTAGTGTAATAAAATCTTTTTTGTTTTTTATTTAGGAATCTCTTCTTCTCGTTTGTCTTAAGAATAAAGCTAGCAATAAAATTTATGGTAGAAAGAGAGGAAATAGAAGATTTACTTCTTCGATATTATGAAGGGGTAACAACCGCAGAAGAAACGACTCGGGTTGAGGAGTGGTTAGGGGCTTCTGATGAGAACAGCGCAATAGGCTGGCAAATTCAAACAATTGTTTTGGCAGCTAATGTAGCTCAGGTATCATCAAAGTTGGATGTGAAGAAAGCTCTGACAAACGTACATCAGAAGATGGAACGCGAGAAAGTAGGTAGTAGGTATCAGGTATTGTTTAGAGGGATGCAACGGGCGGCCGCCATTTTATTTATTCCTTTGGTAGTATCATGGTGCATGCTCTATTTTAATAATGATGTACAGGTTGCAGAGATGATGGAGGTCCGGACGAATCCGGGTATGACGACTTCGGTTGTATTGCCCGACGGGACGGAAGTTATTTTGAACTCCTCTTCGTCTTTGCAATACCCGTCTCGTTTTTCTGAAGGAGAAAGAAAAGTGAAATTGATAGGTGAGGCTTTCTTTTCTGTAACGAAAGACAAGAAGCCATTTATAGTCAATGCATTGAGTGGATCGGAAATTATTGTTCATGGAACAGAGTTCAATATAGAAGCCTATAAAGAGAATGAAACGGTACAGACCACTTTGGTTTCGGGTAAAGTTAGTTTTTCTTATTTCAATAAAGGGAAAAGAGAGAATCTGATGATGCAACCGGGACAAAAAGTAGTTTACGATATAGCGCAAGAGAGAGTTGTGGTAAAGAAGGTTAATGTAGATGTAGAGACTAGCTGGAAAGACGGATACTTGATCTTTAAGAATACTCCGTTTGAGGAGGTATTGAAAAGATTAAGCAAGCAGTTTAACGTTGAGTTTGTTTTGAAGAATCCGGCATTGAAACAAGAATCTTTTACGGCAACTTTCACCAAGCAACGCTTGGAACGTATATTGGAGAATTTCCGTATTTCCTCGAACATACGGTTTAAGTATATTGATGAAGGAAATATAAATACTGAGAGACAAGTAATAGAAGTTTATTAACCCTTTAAAAAGAGAATAGTACGATGAAAGACAAACACCTTTAAAAAAAATGCAAGACAATGTTGGCGCATTCTCTTGCATTAAAAACAGTAACTTTTTAAATATCTGTTTGGCGACAGATAAAGTAACTTTATTTTTTCACTAGAAATCAATACAAAATTATGAAAAAACACTGTTGTATCCAATCATTCGGGGCAAAAAGTGTCCTGATGAGATGCATAAAAAAAATCCCTCTTGCTATGAGATGCACATTATTTATGCTATTTTGTTTAGTTGGCATGACCTTCGCCAATGATAGTTATGCCCAAAGAACGATGGTAAATATCGCTCTTGACAACCGGACTGTTGATGAAGTCCTGACCGCGTTAGAACATGGTACCGAATTCGTGTTCTTTTATAACAATAAACAGGTGGACGTTAAACGTAGAGTGTCGGTAAAGGCGAACAATAAAACTATTTTTAAAGTCCTCGAAGATGTCTTCAAGGGAACTAATATTGCTTACAAGGTATTAGATCGTAATATCATTCTTTACGATAAGATAGCCGGAACCGATGACGTACAGGCTGCCATGCAGGCATTAACGGTGAAAGGCTCTGTTGTTGATGCGTCCGGCGAACCTGTAATTGGTGCCAGTATACTCGTAAAGGGTACTACCAATGGTGTAATTACCGATGTTAATGGTAATTTCATATTGAGCAATGTGGCTTCGGATGCTACTCTTATCGTGAGTTATGTGGGTTACAAAACTCAAAACATCAGTGTTGCCGGTAAGTCTTCATTGAATATTGTATTGGTAGAAGATGCGGAAGTACTGGATGAAGTTGTGGTAGTAGGTTATGGTGTTCAGAAGAAAGAATCACTTACCGGTGCTATTGCAAACATCACTGCCGATGAAATCGCTACGACCAAGACCGAGAACTTGATTAGCAATATCCAAGGTAAAATGCCGGGTCTCTTGATTCGTCAGAAAACCGGTGAACCGGGTACTTTCGACAATATGGTCAGCATTCGTGGTTATGGTACTCCGTTGGTGGTAATCGATGGCATCACGCGTTCGGGAACAGATGAACTTGCCCAGCTGAACTCTGAAGATATAGAGAGCATGTCTATCTTGAAAGATGCCTCTGCTGCTATCTACGGTTTGAATGCCGCCAATGGTGTAATCATTGTTACTACTAAAAAAGGTGTGGCCGAAAAGACGAGAGTATCTTACTCCGGATTGTTCGGTGTAAAGAACGCTACCGGTATGGAAAAGACAGTAGATGCCTACAATTACCGTATGCTGGCCAATGAAAGAGCACGCAACGACCAGGCCGCTCCCGAGTACACTCCTGATTTGCTGGAACTGTATAGAACCGGTGCAGAAGGATATAGGGACAATAACTGGATTGACATGTTCATGGACAAACTGGCTTTCCAGCAATCGCATACCGTCTCTGTAAGAGGTGGTTCGGATAAGGTGAAGTATTACGTAAGTTTTGGCTACAACGGTGATAACGGTTTGCTGAAAAGTGGCGTGCAATACTATCATAGATATAACTTGAGAAGTAACTTGACTGCTGAGATTACAAAAGGCCTGAAGCTGAATGTAAACTTGTCCGGTCGTTGGGATGAAACACAAAGACCGAGAGAGGACTTTATGTGGACTTTCAAGACATTGATGGTGAATGACCGTGGTATCGGTACGCATACTATTGCCAATCCGAATCACTTGTCTGCTATCGGTCCCGAAAACAAGAACCCCTTTGCATTGGTTGACCCGGAAATAGACGGTTATCGTAAGAACAGAGGTTTGACGTATACGGCTGATGTGGAATTGAATTGGCAGGTTCCTTTTGTGAAAGGTTTGGCTTTAAGTCTTTTGGGCTCTTTCGATGGCAATAACCGCAATAATTCTTCTTTGAACCGTTCTTATCAATTGTATGACTACTATACTGATGCACCCGCAGGTATGGGTGGTAGTACCGACTCTTACTCTAATACCATGCGGATTTATCAGAAAATCTATGGTAGGGTACAAGCTAACTATATGCGCTCTTTCAATCAGCATAATTTGAACGTCACGGCTGTGGCTGAGTTGAACAGTAACCGTCAGGATGAATTATCCGGTTCACGTAAATATACCGAACTGTTTACCAATGATATTCTGAACCAGGCAAGCCCTGGAACAGCTACCAACTCGGGTTACCGTAGCTATGGTCGTTTGGCAGCTTATCTGATGCGTGTGAACTATGATTATGCAGGCAAATACCTGTTGGAACTCGTAGGACGTTATGACGGTTCTTATCGCTATGCTCCTTCCAAACGCTGGACATTCTTCCCGTCGGTAAGTGCCGGATGGCGTCTTTCTGAAGAAAGCTTCATTAAAAACAATTTGCCGTTCATTACCAATTTGAAGATCAGAGGATCTTTTGGACAGAGTGGATACGATGCCGGTGACCCGTTCCAATATGTTTCTGCTTATACAGCAGCCTCTAACGGCTATGTTTTTGGTGGCAGCAGCCAAATTATGGGTATGGTGGCTCCGGGTGTAGTTACTGACCGACTTTCTTGGGTTACTTCTTCAATCTCTAACATAGGTTTGGACTTCGACCTTTGGAATGGTAAGTTGAGTGGTACTATCGAGTGGTTCAACCGTAAGAATGAAGGCATCTTGGCTGATCGTGCACAATCTGCACCCGATACTTTCGGTGCAAGTTTCCCGAAAGAGAACTTGAACTCTAACCGTAACCGTGGTTTTGAAATCGAGTTAGGTCATCGCGGACAGGTTGGCAAAGACTTCTCATATTCGGTAAGCGCTAACTTTACATATGCTCGTGAAAGACGTCTGCATGTAGAACATGCCGAATACACCAGTTCTATGGACAGATGGAAGAACGGACAAGAGAATCGTAACAGCAATGTGATGTGGCTGTATAAATACGATGGTCAGTATACCTCTTTAGAACAATATGAAACAGCACCTTTGATTGGTGGTAGCTTGGGTAACTCTAAGATGCTTCCGGGTAGTTACCGATTATTGGACTTGAATGGTAATGGCCGTATAGACAGCGATGACCGTCTTCCCGAATTCTGGGCAACAGGCTCCAATCCTCCTATCCAGTATGGTTTGACTTTGGCGGCTTCTTATAAGAATTTCGATATCAATATGTTGTTCCAGGGGGCTTCCGGTTACTCTATTGGTTATGCTAATGACGATGTTTGGGGATATGGTGGTAAGACCAATAAGTCTTACTTGCTTACCAAGTTCACCGATCGCTGGCATACGGCATCTATAACAGACGATCCTTACAATCCGGCTACACAGTGGGTTTCCGGATATTACCCGGCACTACGTCATAACTTCTCCAATACTTCAGATAACGGTAACCGATGGAACTATGGTATTGATATTTGGAATCCGCAGGCTACTTATTTACGTTTGAAGAGTTTGGAAATAGGCTATAACCTGCCGAAGACATTTATGAAAAGAATCGGATTGAATAGCGCCCGTATCTTTGTCAATGGCTCTAACCTCCTTACATTCTGTAACAAAGCTTTGAAGGATGCTGACCCTGAACGCGAAGAAAGAGACTGGGGAGCTAACTTGGCCTATCCGTTGATGAGAACCTATAACTTTGGATTGAACATAAACTTTTAATTCTGAAATACCATGAAAAGAAATATTTTATCAATATTCTCATTATGTGCATTGATGGGACTGTCCGGTTGCAATGCCTTTCTAGAACTGGAACCGCTGGATAAGGTGTCTCCCGATCAACTATTGGGAACAGAAGGCGGTGTAAAGGCCTTGCTGGCTAATATCTATACCATGATTCCTATGGAAGATTTTAATTATCGTCCGAATAATGGATTCAATCAGCGTGGTTATGATGGTGTGAATGAAACGACTAATCTGGCATTCTTTACCGATGAGGCTACTCGTAGCGATGGTGGAACAGGTATTGGCTTTGAAGGATTTAATTACTGGCCATACAGTGATATCCGCCAAGTGAATGTATTCATGCAAAATGTAGAAAAAGCGAAGGCAGCCGGAACTATTTCGGCTACGGAAGCCGACCGTATGATATGTGAAGCTCACTTTGCCCGTGCTTACATGTACTACGGACTGGTGAAAAGATATGGTGGCGTTCCTTTGATTGATAAGGTGCAGGATGATGATTATGCCAATGGCGGACCGTCGGCTGTTGCTGTTCCTCGTAGCACAGAGCTGGATACATGGAAGTTTGTGTTGAACGAATGTACATTAGCGGCTGCCAATTTGCCCGATGCCACTTCCGGTTCTGATGTATACCGCATCACTAAGTGGACTGCCTATGCGCTGAAATCAAGAGTTGCCCTTCATGCTGCTTCTGTAGCCAAGTATTGGAATGAAGCTCCTTTGGCGGGTGAAGCCGTGAATCAGAAATTGGTGGGGGGAATGACTGCTGCCGATGCTGACGCATTCTACAAAGAGTGTATTGAGGCATCGAACTATCTTATTGAAAATTCCGGTAAGTCTCTTTACAAGCCTACTCCGGCTACCGTTAAAGAAGCTGCCGCAAACTTCCAAGCTTTATTCCTTGACGACCAAAATGAAGAGGTCCTCTTCTGCAAGGCTTATCTCAACGGAACGACAAATACTAATCAGGGTCATAGCTATGCCCAATTCAACATTCTTCCTCAGGTTAATCCGGGAGCATTGAAGTACGGACGTTTCAATCCGATGTTGGAGATTGTCGATTTGTTTGAAGATTATACAGACGACGGTACGGGTAAGGCAGCGAAGATTGTAACCCGCACGGACGGAAATGAGGATACCTATATCGCTAACTTCCATAACATGAGCAATTCATCTGTAGTGAACGCATTGATGAATACTCCTTTTGTGAAGTATGACAATCTGTATCAACCGTTTGAAGGTAAAGATGCGCGGTTGTTGGCAAGTGTGGTTGTTCCGGGTTCATCGTATGCAGGTACTCAGATTATCATTCAAGGTGGATTTATAAAAGATAATAACAGTTATGTAGCCTACTCCAACGAGTCTACTCAAAAGAATGGCAAGACCTACTACGCATTGGGTGCTGAGGGTGAAACCATGTTCTCCGGCTTCAACAATGTAAATAGTGGTGAAGATGCTAACTGGACGGCTACAGGCTTCGGAGTACGCAAGTATATGCCCGAAGGCGAAAGCATGTCTCCCGACCGCCTGGCTTCTACTACTTCATACATCGACATGCGTTTGGCAGAAGTTTACTTGAACTATGCTGAGGCTACCGTGGAAAATGGTAGTGGATATGGTGATAAAGATCTGGCAAAGAAATATCTCAATGCTTTGCGCCGCAGAGCCGGACATACCGACCAGATTGCATTAACATTGGATAATGTATTGAAAGAACGTGTAGAAATGGCTTTTGAAGGAAAACGTTTTTGGGATATGAACCGTCGCCGGGAGTTCCATACCGAGTTCAGCAATAACCGCATTCGTAAAGCTTTGGTTCCGATGCTCGACCTGCGTGGAGCAGAGCCTAAATACGTCTTCGTGCGGGTGAACTATTTTGGGGATGAAACACGAGGTGGACGTACTTTCCAGACAACTAATTATTATAGAGGCATACCGAACATCGCAACAAATGGTTTGGTGCAGAACCCTGGTTATTAATTTGAAATGATATAAAGGAGAAGATTATGAAAAAGATATTGTTACTTGTGTCATGCTGCTTATTTGCGTTGACATCCTGTGAAGTGGATAATTATGACGGGCCGAATGCTTCCATACACGGTTCTATTCTCGACGAACAAACCGGGGAGCTTGTAGGTTCCGATATGGAAAACGGCAATGCTATCAAAGTGAGAGAACAAGGCTTCAGTAAGCCGGCAGATCAGACTTGGTACATTACGAATACCGGAGAATATCGTAACAACATGGTGTTTGCAGCTACCTACGATGTCCGTTTTGAGAATGGAAACTTCTATCCGTTTGAGATTAAAGATTTTGTTGTGAAAGCGGGAGATAATACTTACGATTTCAAGGTTATTCCTTATATTCGCATTAAAAATTCAAAGATTGAGAAGAACGGTAACGTGATTACTGCCACATTCTCATTAGAGGCTGGTAAACCGGAGGTAAAACTGAAGGAGATTCAAGTTTTTGCCTTCTCGGACATGTGGGTAGGCAATAATGTAAAACTAGCGTTGAATGGAGGGACCAACAAACGCACCTTTAGTCCTACAGTTGCTATTAATACTGCTGAGACATACACCTTGACCATCGATTTGGATGAGAACAAGGATGTGCTGAAGTATAGCAAGAATTATTATTTCCGTATTGGTGCTTTGGCTGACGTATCCGGTGTGGGTACAGTGCGCTATAACTATGCTCCATTGGCAGTCATAAAATTGTAATTCATAGCAGATAAAGACGTTCTGCTTGACCGCAGGACGTCTTTTTTTTATCCATACATTAAAAATAAAACCATGAAGAAACTAAAAATTACGCTTTTAATGCTATTGGGGATGATTTGCACGCAACTCTACGCCGTGCAACTTAACTCTATCTATCCTCAGAAACCGAATGATCCCGAGGCCTTCTACTTTACTCCTGAAAACTATCAGATTATGGCGGATGGAAAGATGGATGTATCGGATGCTCTGCAAGCAGCTATTAATCAGGTGAAGAAGGAAAGAAACTTCGGTATTTTATTTATCCCCGAAGGCAAGTATAAAATCAGCAAAACCATCTATATTCCTACCGCCATTCGTCTGATTGGTTACGGAAAGAATCGTCCGGAGTTTATCCTGGGCAAGAACTCTCCGGGATTTCAGGAAGCAGTTCCTACGGATAAGGGTAAAGCCAAGTATATGTTCTGGTTTACCGGAGGACTGGTAGAAGAGGGGCAGGCACCTCGTGATGCAGGCGCCAGTACTTTTTATAGTGCCATGTCCAATATCAATCTTCGCATAGAAGATGGTAATCCACATGCCGTAGCGTTGCGTACGCACTTTGCGCAACATAGCTTTATCAGTTTCGTGGCTGTAAATATAGGTAAAGGCAAAGCAGGTTTGTTCGACGTGGGCAACGAACTGGAAAACGTGGCTTTCTATGGCGGTGATTATGGCATTTATACCACCAAAGCTTCTCCGGGTTGGCCTGTAATGATGGTCGATTCTTATTTTGAAGGTCAACGTATCGCTGCGCTACGTTGCCAGGAATCAGGTTTGGCTATGGTAAATCTGCATGCAAAGAATGTTCCGGCTGTGTTCGATATCGATCCTAACTATTGCGATAAGCTCTTCCTGGAGAACAGCTACTTTGAGAATGTAAGCGGTCCGGCAGTAGTGATTACGAATGAGAATAACAGCAACAATCAGATTACTTTCCGCAACGTCTATTGCAAGAATGTACCGACTTTGGCTAAATATACACGTAGCAACACAGATACAAAAGTTCCCCATACTATCTATAAGGTAAAATCCTACGATCATGGTTTGCAAATGGATAACCTGGTGGATATGCCCGAATATGAAACCTTGCTCGATGTCGAACCTTTAAAGAAGATGCCCGCCGCTCAACTGATGGATATCCCGGCTTTGCCCGCTATGGCTACTTGGGTGAACCTTCGCGAACTCGGTGCGAAAGGTGACGGCGAGACTGATGACACCAAGGCTATACAAGAGGCTATTGATAAGTATGATAACATCTATGTTCCCCAAGGTTGGTATCGCATAACCGAAACCTTGAAGATGAAGCCGAACACGAAGCTGATCGGTCTGCATCCCTTCGGCACACAGTTCCGTTTGTCAGAGAGTACTCCGGCATTCAGTGGCTTCGGTGCTCCTAAGGCGATGGTAGAATCTTCTGTAGGCGGTACGAATATGCTGGTAAGTATCGGTATCAATACCGGTGGTTATAATTACCGTGCGGTAGGCGTGAAGTGGATGGCGAATGCCGATTCGTATATGAATGACGTGAAGTTTGTCGGTGGTCACGGTGGACTTGCAAAGCCCAGACCGGGAGATAGCAACAATGCCGCTCAACGGAACTCATGGAATCGCACTCCACGTATCAGTTCGCCCGAAAACCCCGTTGCTGCATCGGGCATGGACTTGGCTTGGGACAACCAGTATTGGAGCCTGTGGGTTACAAACAACGGTGGTGGAACCTTCAAGGATGTCTGGACTGCCAGCACATACGCTACCAGCGGTTTCTATGCCAATAATACCAGTACTCCGGGACGCATCTATGCCATGTCTCTGGAACACCATGTGCGGAACGAAGCACGTTTCAACAAGGTGTCCAACTGGAAAGTATATTGCATGCAGACCGAGGAAGAGAGCCGTGAAAGTACCGAATGCCAGCCCATCGAGATGGATAACTGCAAGGACATGACTTTTGCCAACTTGTATATGTTCCGTGTGATTCGTGTCAACGAGCCTTATCACAGCTCAGTAAGGATTCGTAACTGTGAGAATATAGCTTTCCTGAACCTGCACAATTATTCTCAGATCAAGTATACCAACAACATCGCCGTCTTCGACGTAAACAAAGATATCGACATTCGTCCTTGGGAGCTTTCCCGCCTGATTGTGACCGGCAAGGAACCCCATCAGCAACCCCTCAGCAACGATGTGAACAAGGTAAACCAGTTGGCTTCCGATTTCGACTTTGCCGAAGGCATTGCACGCGATAGCAAAGGCAACATCTACTTCTGCGATCATCGGATGCGCCGCATTTTTAAGTGGTCTGTAGAAACCAACAGTCTCTCATTGATTGCCGATTTCCCTTGGAAACCGTCTAACCTTGCTTTCGATTCCGAAGATAATTTGCTGGTGTTGTTCCGCTATGATTCCCAACCGGGTTATCTGATTGACGGAAAGCCCGAAGCAATGCCTGTGATGCCCGATACGAAAGGAACTTCATTTAGTGGTTATGGTAACTCTGCCTTTACCATGAGAGTGTATTCCATTGATCCTGAGAATCCCGAAGAAACCATCAAATTATTGCCTCGCGTACCAATGGGACAAGTGAAGAACGTTTATAAAGCGCTCTATCCTTCCAACCGTTGGAGAGATTTCCACGATTTCAATGAAGTATCGGTCTATGTTCCCGAAATGTGCTTCCTGGCACCGGACGGAAAGACTATTATTCCTCATTACTTCGACCTCTCCCGCAGTTCTAGTTTATTGGAAGCTTATCCGGGCAAGCCCTTCTATACTTCTGATGAATACGACCGCCGTATGGTCAAGATGGACGTTGCCAATGACGGCACACTTTCTAACTTGACATATTTTGTGGAACAAGGGGAATTCGGCTCCGCTGTAGATAAAGAGGGAAACTTGTATGTGGCTGATGGAGAGATTTATATCTTTGATAAAGATGGGAATAAGAAAGGTATGATTCATGTTCCGGAGCGTCCATCAACCCTGCAATTCGGTGGAAAGGACGGTAATACATTATTTATTACAGGCCGATCCAAATTCTTTGGAGTACGCACTAAGTAATGACATAGCAGACCATGCTTATGCAGGTAGATAGGAAGAGGTCTTATCTGAATTAGGCTCATTATCGGACTCATGATACAATCACCCCACATGATTCCTACAATCATGTGGCATGATTCTGGCAATCATGTGGGGTGATTGTATCATGAGTTCATGAGTGAGTCTTATTCTACCTTACTATCATCCTGTCTTCGTCCTTATTTGTGACAAATACATTCAATCTTTAAGTCAATCGTACTTGAAAACTTAAATGATAATACCAGATGAAACATTTTTATTCAATCAGATTTCTGTTGATAGTCAGTTGGATTATCGGCAGTCTGCCTATTGTTGGAGCGGCAGAAAGTAGCTCTGTATATACTCAAAAGCCGAATGACCCGGAGGCTTTTTACTTTACTCCGGAGAATTATGGTTTCAAGGCTGATGGCAAATCAGATGTAACCGATGCACTTCAAAAGGCCATTAATCAGGTAAAACAAGAGAAGAACTTTGGCATCTTGTTTCTGCCTGAGGGCAACTATCGCATTAGTAAGACGATACAGATACCTTCGTCTATCCGCTTGATCGGTTACGGAAAGAAACGCCCGGTCATCTATTTGGGAGCCAATACACCCGGCTATCAAACTACTCAGAATTATATGGTGTGGTTCACCGGTGGACTGGCTCCTGAAGGTCGCCAACCGTCGGATGCCAATGCCGGAACCTTTTACAGTGCGCTTTCCAATATCGACTTTCGTATAGAGAAAGGGAATCCTCAGGCGATTGCTATACGCTCTCATTTTGCCCAGCACAGCTTCACCAACCACTGTGATATCTGGATAGGAGAGGGGAAAGCAGGTATCTACGACGTAGGTAATGAACTGGAAGACATGAAATTTTATGGCGGAGAGTATGGAATCATATCTTCCAGAACCTCTCCGGGATGGCCCATAATGGCAGTCGATACCTATTTTGAAGGACAAAAAAAGGCGGCTATTTATTCTAAGGAAGTAGGCTTTGCCATTGTGAATATGCACGTCAAGAATACTCCTGTCGCCTTTGAAATGGCGGAGAATCTGGCAGACCGCCTTCACGTAGAAAACTCACTTTGGGAAAACATATCCGTAGCCGGTGTAAAGGTTAGTGTGGTAGGAAATACTTTCTCACAACTGAACTTGGTGAATGTCGATTGTAAGAATGTTCCCGTATTGGTGGATTATGCACAAAGTGGGAAGAAGGTCGATGTAAAAGACAAACAATATAAAGTGAAAGAGTTTACATATGGTCTTGTACTCGATAATCTGAACGCAACTTCCACTTTCCGGGAAATCAGTGATATTGCTCCGGTTGCCAAAGTGCCCGCTAAGCTGCAAAAGGAGCTTCCCGTACTTCCGGCAATGGAAACATGGGTGAATATCCGTGACTTCGGTGCAACCGGCGACGGTAAAACGGATGATACCGGAGCTTTTGAAAAAGCCATTGCCCAACACAAGAATATTTATGTGCCGCAGGGCTGGTATCGTCTGACCAAGACCCTGAAGATGGCTCCGGGAACAAGATTGATTGGTCTTCACCCCTTCGGTACTCAGTTTGTATTGAATGAGAGTGAGCCTGCGTTTAGTGGTTTTGGTTCTCCCGTACCCTTGGTGGAATCTTCCGAAGGTGGAGATGACATACTGAATGGTATCGGTATCAACACCGGTGCATACAATTACCGTGCGGTAGGGTGCAAGTGGATGGCAGGCGAAGATTCCTATATGAACGATGTGAAATTTGTAGGAGGTCATGGTACTCTGCGCAAGCCTACTCCGAATACTAACGACCAACGATCCAATTGGCGTGGAGGCGAACGTCGTATCAGTTCTCCTTCCGCTCCGGTTATGGAGTCGGGCAAAGACCTTGCCTGGGATAACCAGTACTGGAGTCTTTGGATTACCAACAATGGAGGTGGCATCATTAAAGATGTCTGGACTGCCAGCACATACGCCGCAAGCGGTCTTTACATCAGTGACACGGAAACTCCGGGGCGTATTTATGCCATGTCTTTGGAGCACCATGTCCGGACGGAAGCGCGTCTGCACAATGTATCTAACTGGAAAATATATGCATTCCAATTCGAAGAAGAAGGCAGGGAAGGTCCTGATTGCCACATGGCAGAGATGTCGAACTGCAAGAATATCGAGCTGATAAATGTATGGATGTATCGTGTGATCCGTGCTTTCATGCCGAAGGAAATCGGTTACCGTATTTGGGATTGTGAGAATATCACTTTCCGCAATATGCATAACTATACGCAGATATTGCCTGTCATTGAGTTCCCCATCTACGATATGAACAAGGCATTGCCCGTATATTCATGGGACTTCGCCCGTCTTACCATCTCCGGTAATGAAAAGAGCAACCGCCCGTCTTGCGATGTAATAGATAAACCCGTAAAACTGGCTACCGGTTTCGAACTTGCTTCCGGAGCAACCACCGATAGTAAAGGGAATGTTTATTTCTGCGAGAACCGTTTAAAGAAAATCTATAAATGGTCGGCAGATAACGGGCAGATTACAATGATTGCCGATTATCCCTGGAAACCTTTTACATTGGCTACCGATACGAAAGACAATCTTTTGGTCATCTTCCGTTATGATCCGCAACCGGGCTATATGGTAGATGGCAAACAAGAAACCGTAACTCGTCTGCCGGATGATAATCCGATGTATAGCGGTTGGGGAAATAGTGGCTGGAGTGCTTTGGGGTACTCTTTCGACCCCAATAATATAGATGCTACCATGAAACCACTACCTCGCATTGCCACTGCCGATGCTAAGAACGTACAGAAAGTGATTCATCCTGCCAGCCGTTGGCGTGGTGATTTCCATAAGGTAGTGGCCGGCATGCCGGAGTCTAGTTTCATTGCTCCTGATGGTGTGACCATTATTCCGGAAACGTACGATTTGGGACGTTCCTGTGCATTGATCTCGGTAGTCCCCGGTCAGAAGGAACCTGTTTATGTGGCGAATGAAAATAATAAGACTACTATCCGGTTATCTGTTGGAGCAGATGGGCGTTTGGCGGAGGAAGACGTGCTTTGTCCTTTCGGTCAATACAGTAATGTGACTGACGCTGAAGGTAATGTGTATGTTGCCGATGGAGAGATATTTGTCTACGATAAATCGGGCAAGGAGCAACGACGCATACAAATGGAAGAACGTTCTATTTCGCTGGCAATTGGAGGAGCTCAGAAGGATAGGCTGTTTGTAACTACTACCCGTTCTATCTATGGTATAAAGATTAAATAAGCATCTTCTCTAATAAGAATCAGCCCTTGCAACATGAAAGTCAATGTATGCAAGGGCTGATTTTATATGAATCAGAAATGATAAATGAATTTATTTTTCTAATAAGTCTTTCAAGAAAGAATCCAGTTCTTCGTCCAGTCCTTTCAGTAGTTCATCATTAACCAGCAGGGTGTCGTCATCCATGAGCAGTAGTTCGGCAATTGTTTCTTTGTCGTCGTCTACCAATACAAAGGAGAATGGCTTCAGAATGATTAATTTATCAAAGTATCCTTCGTGCTTCATGTTGCAAAGCAGAGTAGATAGGACACGTTCTACGTTTTCAAAGAAGTCATCGCCTTCGTAAGTCATCCATTCATCGATGGTAGCGTTGGCAAGCTCTTCATCTTCGTCATCAAAGATAGACAACTCACCAGAATTCTGATTAGGTTGCAGATGAATATCCGTAACGATGGTTTGTTCGCAACCGCATGTGTATTTGCTGATTGCTTTCTTTATAGTTCCCTCAAGGAGGGATAATGACGATTGACTGAGCTTCATAATGGCTTCCTTTTTCTTAATAGTTGTTCAAAGGTAGGGAAAATAATTAATAATGAATAATTAATAAGGAAAAAAATGAAGAGGACGTCTATTTACTCCTCCTCAAACCGATTCATTTGTACATTAAGACGGGCAATTCCTTCTTTTCGTTCCTGCAATTCGTTCACATAAATAGTGGTCAGGAAATAATTGGGAAAACTCTCTGCACTTACTCTGTTGTTGGTTTGTATTTCATCTACCTTATCTATTTCACGGGCAATAGATTGTGCTTTTAATGCCCAATCCATAGCCGTTTCTATGCTATCTTGCATTTCATAACCCAATGCGACATTGAAGGCTGCGTACATTTTCTTTCTGCCTTTTTTCGTCTCATAGCTTGATTTCCACAATTTGATGGCTTCGTCCCATTGACCTTCTTTGGCATATACGGCTGCATCACGCATATTTACCGATCCACCGGTGATATAGTAACGGTTGGCTGTTTTCCAATAAGGAAGCAAGTGTTTCACGGGCACTGTACCTGCAAATTTGGAAGCTTCTTTTATCAAATCCTCTTCCTTGATCTGGCGGGCGCGTAAAACAGCTTCTCCACCTCCATAATCTTCCCAAAAGATACTATCATTGCTATTAACAGTCACCATGGGACCTCTACGATTAGGTAGGTACACTTTTACGGTAGGGAATACTTTTACATCCACCGTACCATAATAAGTAGACCATTCATTGATGTAACTTATCTTGCGAAGCGAACGTATCTGTATATTTTCCAAGGCAATCAGGAAGTCTACACCTAGGTCTTGTACAAGTTCGTTTGTTTCTTCTTGTGTCAACATGGTTTCGCGTGGACTGATGTCTTTGCTACGCAAGGCGGAATCGCAGATGACTACTTCTTCAAAATAATTCTCTTTAGCAAGCGCTTCTGCCAACGACTCGGTGGTTAATTTGGCGTCTCCATTATAATAATTGGTAAGCCGGGTTATCTCGTTTTCGCTCTTTTTCTGTTCTTCTTCACTAACTATCAGTTTGTTGTCGGGAACAGCCGGCATATTGTTAACAACAGCTACCCGCTTCAGGGATGCCGGAAAACTGACTTCTGCCGGAAGCATATAATCTATCGACAGCTGTTCCAAGCTTTGGCAACCGCTTAGAAGCAACGTGCTTAGCAGTAACAGGCTATAATAATATTTGGTCATAGTCTTTTGAGTTTTGTTCTAATTAACAAAAGTACTCTTTTAGATGAAAAAACAAAAGCCTCAAACAGTTTTTAACCGTTCGAGGCTTTTGTTAATGTTGAATTGTAAATATCAAGCTATCAAGCATTCGCTCCGTGGCAATTCTTATACTTCTTACCGCTACCGCAAGGACAAGGATCATTACGTCCTACAGTCTTCTCGGCACGGATTGGTTCGCGTTTGGGTTGCTCACGAGTATCTTGCGCAGCAGCTGCCTGTTGGTTAGGATCATTCAGGTCTTGCTTTTGCTCACGATACTTGCTCATGTCCTGACGTTGTTCGGGAGCAGCTTCACGCACTTCTACACGTCGGGGGGCAGCTTCATCGGGAGCTTCTTGTACGGGAATTTGTCCACGCATCAGGATAGAGATAGTTTGGTTATTGATCTTGTCAACCATTGTATCGAACAGGTTAACAGACTCAAGCTTGTAGATCAACAACGGGTCTTTCTGTTCGTAGCTGGCATTCTGTACAGAGTGCTTCAATTCATCCAGTTCACGCAAATTCTCTTTCCAGGCTTCGTCGATAACATGTAGCAGGATAGATTTCTCGAAAGACTTCACAACCTCCTTACATTGGCTTTCGTAAGCGTTTTTCAAGTTACAAGAGATGTTGTACATACGCTTGCCATCCGTGATAGGAATCAGGATGTTCTCGTACATGTGGCCTTGCGTTTCATATACCTGTTTGATAACGGGGAATGCAATCTGTGCCATACGTTCAGTCTTACGCTTGAACAGTTCCATAGCGGCGTCGAAGGCCTTGTCGGCAAGCTTTTCCTTCTTCTCGCTTTTGAATTCTTCTTCGGTGAACGGAGTTTCCATAGCTAGCGTCTGCAACAAGTCCATCTTGCAGTCTTCGTAAGTGGGAGCTTCGATAGCTGCGGCGCAACGGTCCCAAATCATGTTTACGATATCCATGCCGATACGTTCACCCATCAAGGCGTGGCGGCGCTTGGTATAAACTACCGTACGTTGCTTGTTCATCACGTCATCATATTCCAGCAAACGCTTACGGATACCGAAGTTATTTTCTTCCACCTTCTTCTGTGCACGTTCGATGGATTTGGAAATCATGCTGTGTTCAATCATCTCACCTTCCTTGAAACCGAGCTTGTCCATTACACCGGCAATGCGGTCGGAAGAGAACAGACGCATCAAATCGTCTTCCAGTGACACGAAGAATACAGAAGAACCCGGGTCACCCTGACGACCTGCACGACCACGCAACTGGCGGTCTACACGACGAGACTCATGGCGCTCTGTACCGATGATGGCAAGACCACCCGCAGCTTTCACTTCTGGGCTCAACTTGATGTCGGTACCACGACCTGCCATATTGGTAGCAATGGTTACAGCGCACTTCAAACCGGCGGTGGCTACGATGTCTGCTTCTCTTTGGTGCAACTTCGCATTCAATACGTTGTGCTCAATCTTGCGCATGGTCAACATCTTGCTCAACATTTCGGAGATTTCAACCGAAGTGGTACCTACCAGGACAGGACGTCCGGCTGCTACCATGGCTTCGATCTCTTCGATCACGGCTTTATATTTCTCACGTTTAGTCTTGTAAACGCGGTCGTTCATATCATTACGGGCAATGCGACGGTTGGTCGGAATCACTACCACATCCAGTTTATAGATATCCCACAACTCACCTGCTTCTGTTTCGGCTGTACCGGTCATACCCGAAAGCTTGTGGTACATACGGAAATAGTTCTGCAAGGTAATGGTAGCGAAAGTCTGCGTGGCAGCTTCTATTTTTACACCTTCCTTGGCTTCGATAGCTTGGTGCAAACCGTCGGAGTAGCGACGACCTTCCATGATACGGCCGGTCTGCTCGTCTACAATCTTCACTTGTCCGTCAATCACTACGTATTCGTCGTCTTTCTCGAACATGGTGTATGCCTTCAACAATTGGTTGATGGTGTGTACACGTTCCGATTTGATGGCATAGTTGGTCATCAAGGCATCTTTCTTTTCAAGACGTTGATCGTCCGAAAGTTGTGTCTCGTTTTCGAGTGCCGAGAGTTGGGCAGTGATATCGGGCAATACGAAGAAGGTAGGATCTTCGGAGTGACCGCTGATGAGGTCTACACCTTTATCGGTCAAATCTACGCTGTTCAGCTTTTCTTCGATAACGAAGTAAAGAGGCTCAGTCACTTCGGGCATGCGCTTGTTGTTCTGCTCCATGTAGATTTCCTCGGTCTTGAGCATACCGGCTTTGATACCTTGCTCACTGAGGAACTTAATCAATGCTTTGTTCTTGGGCAAGCACTTGTGGCTACGATACAGGGCGAGGAAGCCTTCTTCCACTTCTTTCTTGTCATTGGATGCGATAAGACGCTTGGCATCTGCCAGATATTGGGTAGCCAGTTTCTTCTGAGCTTCAACCAGACGTTCTACCAGCGGGCGAAGTTCTTCGAAGAGTTGGTCGTCGCCTTTAGGAACCGGTCCGGAGATAATCAACGGAGTACGGGCATCGTCAATCAATACCGAGTCAACCTCATCGACGATGGCATAGTTATGCTGGCGTTGTACAAGGTCTTTGGGGCTGATGGCCATATTATCACGCAGGTAGTCGAAGCCGAATTCGTTGTTTGTACCGAAGGTGATATCTGCCAGATAAGCTTTGCGACGGGCGTCGGAGTTGGGCTGATGGCGGTCGATGCAATCTACGCTCAGTCCGTGGAACATGTAAAGCGGGCCCATCCATTCGGAGTCACGCTTGGACAAGTAGTCGTTCACGGTAACCACATGCACACCGTTTCCGGTCAATGCGTTAAGGAATACAGGCAGGGTAGCTACTAATGTTTTACCTTCACCCGTTGCCATTTCGGCGATTTTTCCTTTGTGTAGTACCACACCACCAAAGAGCTGTACATCGTAGTGAACCATGTTCCAAACAGTATCATTACCACCGGCTACCCAATGGTTCTGATAGATGGCTTTGTCACCCTCAATGCGTACAAAGTCTTTGGTTGTTGCCAACAGACGGTCGAAATCGGTAGCGGTAACTACGATTTCTTCATTCTCGGTGAAGCGTTTGGCTGTTTCTTTTACGATAGAGAAGGCAGTGGGCAATACTTCTTCCAGTGCTTTCTCGTAGATTTCGAGGATCTCTTTTTCAATTTTATCAATCTGATTGAAGACTTCCTCACGCTCTTCCAGTTCTATGTTTTCAACGCTGGCTTTCAGTTCTTCTACTTTGGCACGTTGTTCGGTGGCGGAGTTCTTGATGTATTCTTTCAGTTCTTCTGTTTTGGCGCGCAGGCCGTCGTTGTCGAGTTTGGCTACTTCCGGGTAGGCGGCTTTGATTTTATCCACCCACGGCTGTATTTCTTTCATGTCGCGTGTGGATTTGTTGCCGAAAATCGAGCTTAAAAATTCATTAAATCCCATTATATATCTGTTTTTATTATTATTTACTAAATTGTTTGAGGGCGTAAAGTTACTTATTTCGCCACAGATTACACAGATTTGCACAGATTATTTTAATAATGAGAGCTATACAGCAGAAAATCCGAATAAGAGAATCTGTGCAAATTTGTGTAATCTGTGGTGGGTATCCTCTTATAAATCGAGAGGACTTGCAGTGCTTGCATTCGGGGCACGAATGCGCATCACACTCGATAGAGTGGGAGCTATGCGGTCAACGCTGATGGGTATACGAATGGTTTCGGCCTTGATACCTGCACCTATCAGAATAAGAGGGGCGGGTATGTGGGCGGTGCGAACTACACGGTTGTCGGAATTATTTTCCTGCATGATGGTCCAGCCGGGTAGCACATCTATTAATAAATCGCCTGAACGCTTGCGGTGAAAACCGTTGCGTACCAGTTCTATTTGTGGCGACCACGAACCTAAGAGCAACTGTTGGGCAGAATAGACCTTGTTCACGCCACTGAATTGTACCAGGAATTCGGCGGATTTATTTTGTATCTCAGCCAGATTCAATTGCTTGTTTTCAATGAGTTTGTGGTTGAGGTAGATTTGTTGGTTATAATAAGCTTCTACATATTGTCCCTCGCCATAGGTAGCCATGAGGTACATATTCAGGAGGGTAGCACAGCGGTTCAGGTAAAATTCCCCTCCCGGTATGCGGTAGATATTGGGATCGGCTGCTTCCGGATCGGTATATCCGGTAGAAGTGATGCAGAAAAGTACGTTGTGAAGTCCTACCTTACGTTCTATGATATCCAGCAAGTGGGCAATGCTACGGTCCAGGCGGACGTAAGCATCTTGTACTTCCATGGCACAATCTTGTGTGCTTTGGTGGTTGTAATTGCCTGCATAGTAGGTTAGTGACAAGAGGTCGGGTACATTGTCCTGACCGATGGTGCTTTTGTTCATCAACTCTTCGGTCAGCAGATTGACTTCATCGTTGACAAAAGGACTGGTAATCATCCGACGGTATTTGTTGATTCGTTCACCGTCCAGTTTATATTTAAATGGCAGGTTACGCCATTCGGGTAGAAAAGTATAGCTGGTGAAGGGAAGCGCCGGAGTCCACACCATATCTTTGATGCGGAAGTCGGGGGATTTCCGTTCGTTATACTGGCTCACCCACCACGGAAACTCGCTGTAATAGGTGGTACTGCACCATTTTCCTGTATTTTCGTTGAGCCAGAAGGCGCCATTTCCGGCATGTCCGGCACCAAAGATGGCGGCGTCACGGAAAGGGGCGATGGCATATACCAAACCTTTGTTGCGGGTAGCTATTTTTAGTTCGTCGGCAATCGTAGAAGTGAGTAGTTGCGAAGGCGAGGTGCTTTCGTCAGTGTAGTTGCCCATGAAGTTGGAATCGTCTACACAATTAACCGGACGTAGTGTTCCGGCATCTAACCAATTTTCTGCGATAATACCGTTTATAGAAGGGGTACTTCCGGTATAAATGGTTGCAATGGCGGAGGCACGGTCAGTTCCGTTGAATGGAAATTCTGCCTGATGGAATACTTTGCCGTCACGCAACAGACGTTTGAAGCCCTTTTCTCCATACAAAGATGAAAAAGCTTCCATGTAATCAGTGCGCAATTGGTCAATGGTCAGCGCTACTACCAGTTTGGGGGTAGCAGGCAGTGGTTGGGCTTGCAGGCCGCTGAAGGTCAGCGCGAGTATGGAAGTTATCAGTCCTCTTTTCATCTATTTTCGTTTGTAGGAGAGAATTAGGTTGCTTGCCGAACGTATCAACAAACACAGTGCCAAAGGTAATACAGCTAAATCAAATTCTTGCGGAATTATCGCCCAAAGTCCTATAAAAAGTGTTAAAACGATAAAGTTACCTAACATATACTGGCTTAACTTCTTCTTTCGCACCTTGTTCAGCATGCAAGGCAGGCAAAGCAAGTGCAGCGGATGGAAGACAAACAGCAGGTAGTTGGGACTGACTGCCGGATGTTGTGAAAAAAGTACCAGAAATGCCAGGACGCATCCTGCCAGTCCGGCTACCAGGAACAGTATGAGGTCGACTCCCCACAATGTTTTGCCTTTGCGAATGCCGTAAATGGTGGCGGTTGTTACTATTATAAATAGTAGCAGGGATGCTTGCATGGGGGTAATGCCACCCGATTGATGGTCGGCGGCTGTACTTCCGGTGGTTACTACTTTCTCGTCTGCGGCTACCAGAGGGCGTACTTGTCCGGTGGTGTCGGCTATTTGCGCTTTATTAAAGAACTCTTGTACGTAGAAGGGGATGAACATCATCAGTCTCCGGTTGATGGGCTTGTCAGCCTGACTGCCTATGCAGAGGTCTATGCCGAAACGTGACCAGGGATGCCCTTCAGTATATCTATGCAGCAGGTCGCGGAAGGTTGTTCCGGTTTGGGTATCGGTCATATTGTCAGCATATTCCAAACTGCCGTTGATGGCTTTCTCTATGAGGTCGCGTGGACGGGTGGCGCAGTTGTCATAGAAGAAATTATAGCGATATACCCGGTTTTCGGGGAGGTAGTTTTCTTGCAGAAGATTTACGAGGCGGGTCTTTTCCTCTTGGCTGAGGTTCAGTGTTTGCTGCCAGACGTCACGACCGAAATAGTCGTATTCGGCAGCAAAGCGTTCATAATCTGTAACGCCTAGTTGATAGTCGGTTTCTCCAAGTGCAAAACGAAAGATAAAGTTAGGGGTATTAAAGTTGAACATACCATAATTGAATACGGCGTCGATGCCTCGTGTGAAGTTCTCGTAGCGTATGGCGGTATGTCCGAAGAGCGAATAGATCTCTGCACCCGAAGCACACGTCAGCAGGCTGATGCGTATGGAGTCGGGAGTATCTCCTTGCTGTGTTTGTGTTTGGGCGATGGCCTGGGGCGCACAGAGGGAAAAGAGGATGACGTATATAATAATGAGTATATTCCGTTTCATGGCTGCAAACTTACACAAAAATCCTGAGTATGGTACAATAGGTGAGCTAAAATCTAAGTTTAAGATAAGACAATTTGGGAATTGGTATGAACTAACTTTTTTGTATAGGAAAAACAATTTTTGAAGCTGCGGTAAATAAGTCGGTCGTTTATAAGCAGCCCATTGGTTGTTTGCAAGCAGCCGATGGGCTGCTTATAAACGGCTAATGGGCTGCTTGCAAACAGCCGACTTATTTGTTACTGCGAAAGAAATTGTTCTTGCGGATTCGTCAACTTGTTTTTAGTAGGATGAAGAATTGTTTTATATGTGAATCGGTAGTTGAGTTTACATTAAAAATAGTACCTTTGCACCGCTAAACAATAAGCAAGCCGGTGAACCTCATTATTGATATAGGAAATACAATCGCGAAGATTGCGATATTTGATGGCTCAGCCATTGTGGAAGTGGTGTATGATTCCAATCTTACGTTGGAACATTTACCTGATATCTGCTTTAAATATCCGTGCGAAAAGGCAATTGTCGCTACGGTTATCGATTTGAGCGAACAGGTAAAGGCTCAGTTGGCACTGCTACCTATTCCTATACTCTGGCTTGACGAAAAGACTCCGCTTCCGGTGGAAAACCTTTACGAAACGCCCCAAACTTTAGGGTACGACCGTATGGCAGCTGTGGTAGGGGCTAATGAACAATTTCCCAACAAAAATATATTGGTGATTGATGCCGGAACTTGCATCACCTACGAATTTATTGATGCCGCCGGACGCTACCATGGCGGAAACATCTCACCCGGCATGCAGATGCGCTTCAAGGCACTTCATCAGTTCACCGGAAGGCTTCCGCTAGTGCCTTCCGAAGGACGTTGCCCCGAAATGGGTAAAGATACGGAAACTGCTATCCGAGCCGGAGTTCTGAAAGGAATGGAATATGAAATATCGGGTTACATTACGACCATGAAGTATAAATATTCCCAACTTTTGGTTTTTTTAACGGGCGGCGATGATTTTTCTTTTGATACAAACTTAAAAAGTATCATCTTTGCAGACAAATTTTTAGTGTTGAAAGGATTAAACCGAATTTTAAACTATAATAATGATAGGATATAGACAAACACTTTTGGTGCTCTTGCTCACAATGTTATCAGGAGTGGCAGTCGCTCAAAATAATACGAATTCTCCTTATACGAGATATGGATATGGACAGTTGTCAGACCAAGGTTCAGGTAATAGCAGGGCTATGGGCGGCATTGGCTATGGATTGCGGGACAAGTATCAAACCAATTTTCTGAATCCGGCGTCCTATACTGCCGTAGATTCTCTTACCTTTATTTTTGATGGGGGGCTCTCCTTGCAGAATACCAACCTTAGTGATGGTGTCATAAAACAAAATGCTAAGAATTCAAGTTTTGATTACATTGTTATGCAGTTTCGCGCCAGTAAATGGGCAGCTGTAAGCTTAGGGTTATTGCCTTATTCAAACGTAGGCTATAACATGGGGAAATACAATGAGGATAAGCTCTATCCTGAGAATTCCAGTGCTACGACTTATTCCGGAGAAGGTGGGTTGCATCAACTATATCTGGGTGCAGGGTTTAAAATAATTAAAAATCTTTCTGTTGGTGCGAATTTTTCGTATCTTTGGGGAGATATAACTCGTACTGCTAGCCAAAGTTTTCCTTCTAACCAAGATATTTTGCCGTTTACACAGGTGTTCAATGTTGCGGTTAAAAGTTACAAACTGGATTTAGGAGCACAATATACACATCAATTCGGAAAGAAACATGAAGCGACTTTAGGTGTGGTATTCTCTCCCGGACATAATTTGAGTAATGACTCCTATGTTCAGGACCAGTTAGGAAATAACTATACGGGAGCTACAATCAGTACTAGAGATACAATCGCTACTTACGGCATTCCGACAACATTTGGCGTCGGCGTAACGTATGTGTACGACAACCGTTTGACATTGGGAGCGGACTTTACGCTTCAGGATTGGGATAAGACGACTTATATGAATGATAAAAATGCATTCTGTAAGCGTGAAAAAATTGCATTCGGAGCGGAATATCTTCCGAGTATTACGGGAAAAAGTTATTTCTCTCACGTGAAATATCGTTTGGGTGCTTATTACTCCAAACCTTATTATAAAATAGATGGTGTGCGTGCTGCCAATGAGTATGGGGTGACTGCCGGTTTTGGCTTGCCTATTCCACGGACGCGTTCTTTGTTGAGCATCTCTGCTCAATATGTAAGGACTCAAGGTACTGAGGCGGCTTTCTTGAATGAGAATACTTTACGCATTTGTATAGGTGTCACTTTCAATGAACGTTGGTTCTTCAAACGTAAAGTGGATTAATGAAAATGAATTTGAATAGACGTAAATATAACAACTAAAATTTAAATACAATGAAATTTAAGACGCTTGTAGCTGTTTTACTTCTTTCGGGTGGAGTAACCAGTACTTTTGCACAGAATGAAGATTGTAACAAGAACAGTAGTATCTCGCATGAAGCGGTAAGAGCTGGAAACTTTAAAGATGCTTACGCTCCTTGTATGGCTGTATTGAAAGATTGCCCTACTTTGAGATATTACACTTTTACGGATGCTCAGAAAATTCTGACAGGTTTCTTGGGTCAAATCAAGGACAAGAATTCGGCTGATTACAAGAAGTACTTTGATGAGTTGATGAATGTGTATGACTTGAGAATGAAGTACATTCCCGAATTCGTTCAGAAAGGAATGAAAGGCGTGCCTAGTGTAGCAGATGCTTTGGGTGCTAAGGCTGTGGATTACCTGCAATATGCTCCTGCACCGGATCTTAATACTGCATATAACTGGTTGAAAGAGTCGGTTAATGCAGAAAAGGGCGGTTCTAAACCTGCTGTTTTGCACTATTTCTTGGATATATCCATGCAGAAAGTAAAAGCTGATAATAACCATACTGACGACTTCTTCCAAGATTATTTGAATGCTTCTCAATATGCAGACGATGCTATTAATGCTGAAAATAATGAAGCAAAGAAGAAGAATTTGCAGCTTATTAAAGATAATCTGGTAGCTATGTTCATCAATAGTGGTGTTGCTGACTGTGAATCTTTGCAGAATATCTATGGTCCGAAAGTTGAAGAAAATCAAGCTGACTCTGCTTTCTTGAAAAAGACCATCGCCATCTTGAAGATGATGAAGTGTAATGAGAGCGAGGCTTATTTCAAAGCTTCTGAATATATGTATCGCATCAACCCCACTGCTGATGCAGCTGTAGGCGTTGCGTATATGTATTATAAGAAAGCAGATTATGATAATGCTGTGAAGTATTTCGATGAAGCTTTGACTAAAGAAACAGATCCCAAGAAGAAGGCTGAAATAGCTTATGCTACTGCTGCCGGTTTATTACAAGTGAAGAAGTTATCTCAAGCTAGAAGCTATGCTCAGAAGGCTATCAGCTTCAACGAAAACTTTGGTGATGCCTATATCCTGATTGCTCAGATGTATGGTTCAAGTCCTAACTGGAGCGATGAAGCTGCCTTGAATAAATGTACTTACTTCTTGGTAATTGACAAATTGCAGAAAGCTAAAGCTGTAGATCCTTCAGTAGCAGAAAAAGCAAATGAACTGATTTCAACTTATGCCCGTCATACTCCGCAGGCAAAAGACTTGTTCATGTTGGGTTACAAAGCTGGCGACCGTGTTACTATCGGCGGTTGGATCGGTGAATCAACAACCATTAGATAAAACTATGCTTCTACGGCTAAATAACGTTGCTTGTCATAGAAATACAAACATAACCATTGCCCTTGGGGTAATGGTTATGTTTCTTTTATTTTCGGCCTGTTCGGGACGTAAAAAGGAATTGGGAAAAGCTATTACCGAACGTGATTCGTTACCGGTGATGGATACCCGGGGAGTTACGACTCTGATTTCAGACTCCGGTGTTACACGTTATCGCATCGTTACGGAAGAATGGCTGGTTTTCGACCGTAAAAATCCACCTTACTGGGCATTTGAAAAAGGGGTTTATTTGGAAAATTTCGACTCTTTGTTCCAAGTCGAAGCAAGTGTCAAGTCCGATACAGCCTATTTCTTTAATAAGGAAGGGTTATGGAAGTTGATGGGGAATGTACATATACAAAACCTCAAGGGAGAAAAGTTTGATACGCAACTGTTGTATTGGGACCAAAATAAGCAAAAAGTATACTCGGATAAGTTTATCCGTATCGAACAGCCTGACCGTATAATTACCGGACGTGGTTTTGAGTCCAATCAGCAAATGACTGTTTATACCATACATAAGCCCGAAGGTATTTTTTATTTGGATGATGAGCCCGTTGTGGCTGATAGCCTGAATACAGATTCTGTTAATTGATATTATGGATACCATTATATATTTATTGATAACCATGCTCTTCTCCGCCTTTTTCTCGGGTATGGAGATTGCTTTCGTTTCCGTAGATAAGTTGCGCTTTGAAATGGAACGTAAACCGGGTGTGGTTTCCAATATTTTGGGTTATTTCTTCCGTAATCCCAATAATTTTATTTCTACCATGTTGGTGGGGAATAATATTGCACTCGTTATTTACGGTATTTTAATGGCACAAATCATTGAGGTGAATTTGCTTGCCGGAGTGATTTCCAATCATTTTGTGATGGTATTGGTGCAGACCATCATTTCTACGCTCATTATTTTAGTGACAGGTGAATTCCTGCCGAAAACCTTATTCAAAATCAATCCCAACTTGATGCTTAGGGTATGTGCTGTTCCTTTATTCATCTGCTATATCATTCTGTTTCCTATTTCAAAGTTTGCCTCCGGGGTGTCCTATCTCTTCCTCCGTGTATTTGGCATGAAGATTAATAAAGATGCTTCTGACAAAGCCTTTGGTAAGGTAGATCTGGACTATTTTATCCAATCGAGCATAGATAATGCCGATAGTAGGGAAGAGTTGGATGCGGAAGTGAAGATATTCCAGAATGCTCTCGACTTTTCGAATATAAAGATACGCGATTGTATCGTACCCCGTACGGAAGTTGTTGCTGTGGATGTAACTGCTTCGCTTGAAGATCTTAAGAGCTTATTTGTAGAATCCGGTATTTCCAAAATTATTGTATACGACGGTAATATAGATAATGTAGTGGGATATATCCATTCGTCCGAAATGTTTCGTAATCCGGCTGACTGGCGGAACAATGTGAAGGAAGTTCCTATTGTTCCTGAAACGATGGCCGCTCACAAACTGATGAAACTGTTTATGCAACAAAAGAAAACTATTGCCGTTGTAGTGGATGAGTTTGGCGGGACATCGGGTATTGTTTCTTTGGAAGATCTGGTTGAAGAAATATTTGGTGATATAGAAGATGAACACGATAATACCTCTTATATATGCAAGCAGATTGGTGAACACGAATATGTGCTCTCGGCACGCTTGGAGATAGAAAAGGTGAATGAGACTTTCGGGCTGGATTTACCCGAGTCAGATGATTATCTGACAGTAGGAGGATTGATCTTGAACCGTTATCAGAGTTTTCCAAAATTGCACGAAGTGATTTCCATAGATAACTACCAATTCAAAATTATCAAGGTAACGGCCACTAAAATTGAGTTAGTACGCTTGAAAGTCATTGAATAATTATATTTAGGCATAATTTTTTAGGGAATAAATAGATGCGTATTAGCATTTTTTGTATCTTCGTGCGCTAAAATGAACATTAACGAGAAAATAATAATAAACAAATAAATCATATTAACAAAAATGGCAACATTACAAAACATCCGGTCTAAAGGACCCTTATTGGTGATTGTTATTGGTTTGGCGCTGTTTGCTTTCATCGCAGGTGACGCGTGGAAAGTGCTTCAGCCACACCAGTCACAAGACGTAGGTGAAGTGAACGGGGAGACTATTTCCGCTCAAGATTATCAGGCAATGGTAGAGGAATATACAGAAGTTGTAAAATTCTCTAGTGGCATGAGCGCATTGAGTGATGAGCAAACCAACCAGATTAAAGACGAAGTATGGAAAGTATACGTCAACAATAAATTGATTGAGAAAGAAGCTGAAAAATTGGGTTTGACTGTATCAAAGGCTGAAATCCAGGCTATCATTGATGCCGGTGTACATCCTATGTTGCAACAAACTCCGTTCCGCAATCAGGCAACCGGTGCTTTCGACAAAGATATGTTGAAGAAGTTCTTGGTAGATTATTCTAAGATGAACAAGGCACAAATGCCGTCTAATTATGCCGAATATTACGATTCTATGTATAAGTTCTGGTCTTTCATTGAAAAATCACTTGTACAGGCTCGTCTGCAAGAAAAATATCAGGCTTTGATTACTAAGTCATTGTTCTCTAATCCGGTTGAAGCGCAAGATGCCTTTGACGCTAGAGTAAACCAAACTGACTTGCTGTTGGCTGCTATTCCTTATACTTCTATTGTAGATTCTACAATTACTATCAGTGAGTCTGATTTGAAAGCCGCTTACGACAAGAAGAAAGAACAGTTCAGACAATATGTAGAAACCCGTTCTATTAAGTATATTGATGTACAGGTAACTGCAAGCCCTGAAGACAGAGCTGCTATCCAAAAAGAAGTAGAAGAAGCTACCGAGCAACTTGCCGGTAACCCTGCTGATTATACTACTTTTATCCGTTCTACAGGTTCTACTACTCCGTATGTGGATCTGTTCTACACAGCTAAGTCTTTGCCTGCTGACGTTGCTGCCCGTCTGGACTCAGTAGCTGTAGGTGGGGTTTATGGACCTTACTATAATGTAACTGATAATACCATCAATTCTTTCAAGAAGTTGGCTTCTGTAGCTGCTGCAGACTCTATTGAGTTCCGTCAAATCCAAGTAGTTGCCGAAGATGCTGCCAAGACTAAAACTTTAGCAGACAGTATTTACAATGCTATTAAAGGTGGTGCTAATTTCGCAGAAATAGCTAAGAAGTATGGTCAAACAGGCGAACCTACCTGGATTTCTTCTGCAAACTATGAAGGTGCACAGGTAGAAGGTGACAACTTGAAGTATATTACTGCTGTAACTACTTTAGGTCAGAATGAATTGACTAACCTGGCTTTAGGACAAGCAAATGTTATCCTGCAAGTTACCAACAAAAAAGCTGTAAAGGATAAATATAAAGTTGCCGTTATCAAACGTCCGGTTGATTTCAGCAAGGAAACTTATAGCAAGGCATACAATGATTTCAGTCAGTTTATCGCTGCTAACAATACATTGGATAAAATGACTGCTAATGCTGAAGATGCTGGTTACAGACTTTTGGATAAAACAGATCTGTATAGCTCTGAACATGGAATTGGTGGTGTAAGAGGCACCAAAGATGCATTGAAATGGGCTTTCGAAGCAAAGGCTGGTGAAGTTTCCGGTTTGTACGAATGTGGCGAAAGCGATCGTATGTTGGTGGTTGGTGTAGTAAATGTTATTCCTGAAGGTTATCGCCCGTTGGCTTTGGTTAAAGATCAATTGAGATTTGAGGTTCTTCGCGACAAGAAAGCAGAGAAGATCATGGCTGACATGAAGGCTGCTAATGCTACTACTTTCGAACAATACAAGAATATGGCTGCCGCAGTTAGTGATTCTGTAAAACACGTTACTTTCGCAGCAACTGCTTATGTTCCGGCTTTGCGTAGCAGCGAACCTATGGTAAGTGCTTATGCTTCCGTAGCCGAACTTAACAAGCTGAGTGCTCCGCTTAAAGGTAATGGTGGTGTATTCGTTCTTCAACCTTATGCAAAGGAAAAACTGAACGAGACATTCGACCAAAAGACCGAAGAAGCTACATTGGAGTCAATGCACGCTCGTATGGCATCTCAGTTCATCAATGATTTGTATTTGAAGGCTGAAGTGAAAGACAAACGTTATTTGTTCTTCTAAAGAATAAATGAATAGATACATAAAAAGCCGTCCGGTATATATCGGGCGGCTTTTTTATGATCTATACCCGTCATTCTCTCCTTTTTCGTCTCCTGTACTTTTCATTTTATGCGTGTGACATTGCTGTTGTGCAACTTTATTCATACCTTTGCACTTTAGTACAGGTTCTACAAATGATACTCTACTTGATAAAAGAAATAATATGCAGAAACGACCTCTTTTAGGATTAACGCTCTCCGAGTTGCAGATGGTGGTAAAGAACTTGGGTATGCCCGGATTTGCAGCTAAACAGATTGCATCGTGGTTGTACGATAAGAAAGTAACTTCTATTGATGAGATGACGAATTTGTCTTTAAAACAACGCGAATTACTGAACGACTCTTTCGAAGTAGGTGCTAAAGCTCCGGTGGATGCCATGCGCTCAATAGATGGTACAGTGAAGTATCTTTACCGGGTTGGCGAGGGACATTTTGTGGAAGCAGTCTACATCCCTGATGAAGACCGTGCTACGTTGTGCGTATCTTCACAGGTAGGCTGCAAAATGAATTGCAAGTTCTGTATGACTGGTAAGCAAGGCTATACTGCCAATTTGTCTGCTAACGAAATTATCAATCAAATCATCTCTTTGCCCGAACAGGAAAAACTGACAAATGTCGTGATGATGGGGATGGGTGAACCGTTAGATAACTTGGACGAAGTATTAAAAGCTCTGGAAATAATGACTGCATCTTATGGTTTTGCCTGGAGCCCGAAGCGTATCACTCTTTCAACAGTCGGTCTGAAGAAAGGCTTGCAGCGCTTTATCGAAGAATCTGATTGCCATCTTGCCATCAGCCTGCATACTCCGGTACCTTTGCAACGTCGCGAATTGATGCCGGCAGAGAAAGCTTTTTCCATCACGGAAATTGTAGAATTGTTAAGAAATTATGATTTTAGTAAACAACGCAGACTATCTTTCGAATATATTGTTTTTAAAGGAGTGAATGATTCTCTGCTATATGCCAAGGAACTTTTGAAACTGCTGCGTGGTGTGGATTGCCGGATAAATCTTATTCGTTTCCATGCTATACCGGGAGTAGATTTGGAAGGTGCTGACATGGAAACGATGGCTACCTTCCGCGATTATCTTACTTCGCACGGATTGTTTACTACCATACGTGCCTCCCGGGGTGAAGACATTTTTGCTGCTTGTGGCATGCTTTCTACAGCTAAGCAAGAGGAGAATAAACAAGAATTAATATAAATTATTAACTTAAGTGAGAAGGATTTTACGCATTCTTCGTAGCTTTGTGAAAACTAAAACTGTAGAGATATGAAAAAGCATCTGTTTTATTTAAGTATGGCTCTTGTTTTGACACTATTTTCAGCGTGTAGCGGAAAAAAAGGTGTGTTTACTCCGACTTCCAGTGGTCGTGCCTATGAAATTTTGGTAGTTGTTGATCCGGGAGTATGGGAACGTCCTGCAGGTAGAGCTCTGTTCGACGTACTTGATTCAGATGTACCGGGACTTCCCCAGTCTGAACGTTCGTTCCGTATCATGTATACTTCTCCAGCCAATTATGATGCTACTCTGAAACTGATCCGCAACATTATCATAGTGGAGATTAACAAAGATCTTTATACCCAGCCTAAATTTAAGTATGCTAAGGATGTATATGCTGCTCCGCAATCTATCCTGACTATTCAGGCACCGGATGAAGCCTCGTTTGCTAAGTTTGTAGAGGAGAATAAGCAAGTCATCATAGACTTCTTTACACACGCAGAAATGAACCGTCAGATTTCCGCATTAAAAGATAAACACAGCAACTATGTTTTTACGAAAGTAAAGAGCATGTTTGATTCTGATGTATGGGTACCAGGTGAATTGGTTTCTACCAAGGAAGGTAAAGACTTTTTCTGGGCAGGTACGAATGCTGCTACCGGTGACCAGAACTTCGTTATTTATTCTTATCCTTATACTGATAAAGATACGTTTACTAAGGAATATTTCGTGCATAAGCGTGACTCCGTGATGAAAGAAAATATTCCCGGTGCCAAAGAAGGCATGTATATGTCAACCGATACTCTGATGACTGATGTACGACCTATCTCTGTGCAAGGTGATTATGCGTTAGAAGCCCGTGGCTTATGGCGTATGAAGGGTGACTTTATGGGTGGTCCGTTCGTATCGCATGCACGCTTGGATAAGGCAAACAAACGTGTTATCGTATCAGAAATCTTTGTTTACTCACCCGATAAATTGAAACGCAACCTGGTCCGCCAGATGGAAGCTTCACTATATACTTTGAAATTGCCTAACAGCAAGCAAGAAGGTATGGAGATCCCGGTGAACTCGGCCGCAAAAGATACTATTAATAATTAAGTAATAAAATGGAAGACAACAAAATAAGAATCGGCATTACGCAAGGCGACATAAATGGCGTCGGTTATGAAGTAATTCTGAAAACGTTCTCAGATCCTGTGATGTTGGAATTATGCACGCCTGTCATTTATGGTTCGCCTAAAGTCGCAGCTTATCATCGCAAATCCCTTGATTTGCCTACTAACTTCAGTATTGTCAATTCAGCCTCGGAAGCGGCTGACAACCGGTTAAGTGTTGTTAACTGTACAGATGATGAAGTGAAAGTCGAGTTCTCAAAGCCTGATCCCGAAGCCGGAAAAGCAGCACTTGGTGCATTGGAAAGAGCTATTGAAGAGTTCAAGGAAGGATGGATAGATGTAATCGTAACAGCTCCCATCAACAAGCATACCATCCAGTCCGAGGAGTTTGCTTTCCCCGGACACACCGAATATATTGAAGAGAGATTGGGCGATGGCGAGAAATCATTGATGATCTTGATGAAAGATGATTTTCGGGTGGCACTGGTAACCGGACATATTCCTGTAAGCCAGATCGCTTCGACTATTACCAAAGAACTGATCCAGGAGAAACTGGTGATATTTAATCGCTCTTTGAAACAGGATTTCGGTATTGATGCCCCTCGTATTGCTGTGTTGTCTTTGAATCCGCATGCAGGCGACGAAGGTTTGCTGGGAACAGAAGAACAGGAGATTATTATTCCGGCTATCCAAGAGATGGCTGCTAAAGGCATGCTTTGTTATGGTCCTTATCCGGCAGACGGATTTATGGGTTCGGGCAACTTTACCCATTTTGACGGTGTGCTCGCTATGTACCACGATCAGGGCTTGGCTCCATTCAAAGCTTTGGCTATGGACGAAGGCGTGAACTATACGGCAGGACTTCCCGTTGTGCGTACTTCACCCGCCCATGGTACAGCTTATGATATCGCAGGGAAAGGGCTGGCTTCGGAAGATTCCTTCCGTCAGGCAGTCTATGTGGCTATTGACGTGTTCCGCAACCGTGAATGCGATAAAGTGGCGCACGCTAATCCTTTGCGCAAACAATATTACGAAAAACGTGACGACAGCGATAAATTGAAGCTCGATAGCGCAGAAGAAGATTTATAGTATGACGAAAGCGGAGATACAACAAGTAAAATTACGTTTTGGCATCATTGGAAACAATGAGACACTGGTGCGAGCAATCGATATCGCCATTCAGGTGGCGCCTACCGATTTGTCTGTGCTGATTACCGGAGAGAGTGGAGTAGGAAAGGAAAGTTTTCCGCAAATCATCCACCAATACAGTCGTCGGAAGCATGGACAATACATTGCCGTGAACTGTGGTGCCATTCCGGAAGGTACCATCGATTCCGAATTGTTCGGACATGAGAAGGGAGCCTTTACGGGAGCTATTGGTGAACGGAAAGGTTACTTTGGCGAGGCTAATGGCGGAACAATCTTCCTGGATGAGGTGGGTGAGTTGCCATTACCTACTCAGGCACGTTTGCTCCGTGTGCTCGAAAGTGGTGAATTCATGAAGGTCGGTTCTTCTAAAGTGGAGAAAACCGATGTGCGTATTGTGGCGGCAACCAATGTGAACCTGACTCAAGCCATTGCAAACGGTCGTTTTCGCGAAGATTTGTATTATCGTTTGAATACAGTTCCCATCCAGATACCGCCGTTACGTGAACGTGGTGAGGATGTCGTTCTGCTGTTCCGCAAGTTCGCATCGGACTTTGCCGAGAAATACCGTATGCCGGCTATTCAGTTGACCGAAGATGCCCGGCAGATGTTATTGTCTTATTCATGGCCCGGCAATGTGCGCCAGTTGAAGAATATCACCGAGCAAATATCTATTATAGAGACGAATCGTGAAATTAACTCCTCTATCTTGAAAATATATCTGCCTGAACAAAATACGATGCAACGCCTTCCGACATTGTTTGGTGTAAAAGAAAGCAAGAGTTTCGAGAGTGAGCGGGAAATTCTCTATCAGGTGCTCTTCGATATGCGTCAGGATGTGACGGAGTTGAAGAAGCTGGTACACGAAATTATGACCGAGCGGAGTCGGGGAGTAGTAAGCAGTAATCAACCGGTTACATCTCCTGCCTAACTTGCTCCAAATCCTCCGGCTGTGGTGCCTCCGGTAACTTCCGGTGTACCCACTATCATTCATCCTTCAATAAAGTCGGCTCCGGCTATGGACGATGATATTCAGGATACGGAAGAATATGTGGAAGAATCTCTCTCCCTGGACGAAGTAGAGAAAGAAATGATACGCAAAGCGCTTGAGAAACATCACGGCAAGCGTAAAAGTGCCGCACAGGACTTGAATATATCCGAGCGCACCTTATACAGAAAGATAAAAGAATATGGATTGGATTAAAAAAATAGCACTGGTCACTGCTTTGGTCAGTCTGGTGCTTGTGGTATATTCCTGCCGCATCTCCCTGGGGCTTGCTCCGATTAGTTCTATTGATTATACGAAGGTGAAGACCATCTCGATAGGTGACTTTCAGAATCGTGCAGAATATGTGTATGCACCGCTGGCTACTGAATTCAACCAGAAGTTGAAAGACATGTTCATTCAGCAAACCCGCTTGCGCCTCGTGAACAGCGGCGGTGATCTTGAGATTGAAGGTGAGATAACCGGTTATAACCAATATAACGAATCAGTGGATGCCAGTGGGTATTCTTCGAAAGTGAAACTGACACTGACCGTCAATGTGCGCTATGTGAACAATACCAACCATGAGGAAGATTTTGAGCAACAATTTTCAGCCTTCCAATTGTATGATTCGTCACAGCTGCTCACGGCGGTACAAGACCAGCTTATCACTTTGATGGTGAAAGATATTTCAGAACAAATATTTAACGCAACCGTAGCTAACTGGTAATTTAAGCATGACTTCTGCCCATTTGCAACAATGGATTCAGCATCCTGAGACGCTGGATAGAGACACCTTGTACGAACTTCGCACCTTGGTGGCACGCTATCCTTATTTTCAATCGCTACGTTTACTTTACTTGAAGAATCTCTATCTGCTACACGATATAAACTTTGGTGCCGAATTGCGCAAGGCTGTGTTGTATGTAGCAGACCGTCGTGTCCTGTTTTATCTGATAGAAGGTGACCGCTATACGCTGCAAGCACAAAAGTCTCCGCTTTTTTCCTCCAAAGTGATGGACGAAGAGCCTAGTGTGGACCGTACCCTTTCACTGATAGATGCTTTCTTGTCTACCGTTCCGGAAGAGAATATACCGAGTATGGAATTGGATTATGCCATGGATTACACATCTTATCTGTTGCAGAATGAAGAGGAAGCGGAGTCGTCGGAAACATCTCAAACGGATACCAAAGTCGAGACACAAAAGCTTCGTGGACATGAATTGATTGATGACTTTATACTGAAAAGTGAATCTGCGGGTAAACCAGAAAAAGAAGCGGTTATATCTGAAAAAGAAGTTGAACTTCCGGAGGAAAAAGAAGAGAATGAATCCTCAGTACCTGCTTCTAATGAAGAATTGGATGATAGCTGTTTTACAGAAACTTTGGCGAAAATTTATATCAAACAGCGCCGATATGACAAAGCACTTGAAATTATTAAAAAATTAAGTTTGAATTATCCAAAAAAAAATGCTTACTTTGCAGACCAAATCAGATTTTTAGAGAAATTGATTATTAACGCTAAATCAAAATAACAAAATGTATTTATTATTAGTTATCTTAATGGTGATTGCATCTATGCTGATGTGCTTCATTGTGCTGATTCAAAATTCCAAAGGAGGCGGTCTGTCATCAGGTTTTTCATCATCCAACCAAATCATGGGTGTACGCAAAACTACCGATTTCCTGGAAAAAGCAACATGGACCCTGGCAGCAGTTTTAGTCGTTTTCAGCATTGCTTCTGCTTATACAGTTCCTTCAGCTTCTCATAAGAGTGGTGAAGTGATTCTGGAACAAGCACAGCAAGAAGAAAAAACTAATCCTTATAACATGCCTGTTGGTACAGCTGCTCCGCAGACTGAAGCTCCTGCTGCTACAGCACCGGAAACTACAGCACCTGCTACAGAACAACCTGCTGAATAAAGATAGACGGCATACGGTTAAAGCAATAAAAGATAAGCGAAATCATGAATTCTGAGAAAGAATAAGTGATTTCGCTTATTTTTTGTACCTTTGTGTATATTATGGAAAACATATAATAAAATGAGATAAATTAATAACTAAAATGAAAGAACACATTCAAAGAAAATTAAGCGAGTCGAAAACTGCACGTTGGGTAGTATTGTCTCTGGTAGCATTTACAATGCTTTGCGGGTATTTTATAACGGATATGATGGCTCCTCTACAAGATCTGCTGCAAAGTCCTGTTGGCGGTGGAGGATTAGGATGGACTGGTGATGATTATGGAACGTTTACCAGCGCTTACGGTTGGTTTAACGTCTTCTTCCTGATGTTGATTTTCGGTGGTATGATTTTGGATAAGATGGGAGTCCGTTTTACTGGATTGATGGCCACCAGCATTATGTTGATCGGTGTAGCAATCAAATGGTATGGTGTTTCCCATGATTTCGGCGGTGAAACAGTTTCTATTTTCGGTAGCGTTTGGGGATATCCTTTGCTGGTTGCTTCCTTGGGTTATGCTTTATTCGGAGTAGGCGTAGAGATTGCAGGTATTACGGTTTCTAAAATCATTGTAAAATGGTTCAAAGGTAAGGAGATGGCGTTGGCAATGGGCCTTGAGATGGCTACGGCACGTATTGGTACGGGACTTGCCATTGGATTAACTCCGTTGCTTTGCAGAGCTTTTAATAATAGTATCAGTATGCCTATCCTGATTGGTTTGATTCTTCTTTGTATCGGTCTGCTTTCATTCCTTGTATTCGTGATTATGGACAAACGCCGTGATGAGCAAGATGCTTCGGATGCAGTGTTAGAGGTAGAAGAACCGTTCCGTTTCAGTGATATCTTCGAGATTATCAAGTTGAAAGGTTTTTGGTATATTGCGTTGCTGTGTGTATTGTTCTATTCGGCAGTATTCCCGTTCTTGAAGTTTGCTCCGAGTTTGATGATTAACAAGTTCCATATTGAAACATCTCTATCAGGTATCATTCCTGCTTTGCTGCCATTCGGAAACATTTTGTTGACTCCACTCTTTGGTAATCTTTATGACCGTAAAGGTAAAGGAGCTACTATTATGTTACTTGGTTCTGTGATGCTTGTTATTATTCACTTTACTTTCTCTCTGCCTTTCTTGGATAATTGGTTGATTGCTTTGGCACTTATTATATTGCTGGGAATAGCTTTTTCTTTGGTACCTTCGGCTATGTGGCCTTCTGTTCCTAAGATTATTCCTGAAAACAAGTTGGGAACAGCTTACTCGTTGATCTTCTGGGTACAGAACTGGGGACTTATGGGTGTTCCTTTGCTGATTGGTAAGGTATTGGATAATTATTGTATCACTGGACATACCGATGCAGGAAAGCCTATCTATGATTATACTATTCCGATGATTATTTTTACTTGCTTTGGTATATTGGCCATTGTATTTGCCATTTTACTGAAAGCTGAGGATAAGAAAAAAGGGTATGGTTTGCAGAAAGCCAATATTCAAAAATAATATAAACTAATAAACGAACGGAAAATGGAAACAATTGAAGGAAAAGTCAGTTTATTAGATGCCGTTCCAGTTCGTTGTGAGCATATTACAAGCGAGTGGGAAGGTGAGTCGATTGTACTCACCTATCCTCGCTTTAAATATGACTGGATGCGTCGTTTCTTGTTACCGAAGGGTATGTCACCAGATATTCGTGTGACATTGGAGGAGCATGGTACTGCCGTATGGAACCTGATCGATGGTCAACGTACAGTACAAGAAATAATTACTTTACTTGCCGAACATTTTGAGGGAGAAGCGAATTATGCTTCACGAATTACTACTTATATTATGCAACTTCGGAAAGACGGCTTTATTCAATTAGGAGTTAGAAATTAAATCACTCTTCTCGGTCTACTTTAATTAATCCTCCTGTTGCTGTGTCGAACAATACTTTTACAGTAGAATTCTTGTTAAATAATACCGGTGCGAGAAATTCTATAGTACCGAACTGAGTGATCGGCAACTCTTCATCAAACAGTTTCTTGTTATTTTGAGTCAATATGACTTGTGCTCTGCCAGGAACATTATAAGCTATACCTTCCACCTTCTTTTTATTCTCTACCACGGAGAGGTCAGGAGTTTTGAGGTTGGTTATGCTGACGTAGTAAGGTTCACCGGCAAGGTCATCATTGGCAACTACACCGAGTTTCTTGGAGAAGCGGAAAGCAACTTCGTTCTTCATTTCTTTGGGAGTTAAGCGGATAATGACAGTCTTAGGTTCTTCTTTTATGGTACCGGAGAACATCTCGGTCATAGCACGCTCCTGCTGGTTCAGGTTATCAAGCATCAATTTAAGTTGTGCACCATCTTTGGGCATATTGTCGGCTTCACCCCGTAGAAGTGCATTTTTACTTTCTCGAATACTATAGATTTCTTTTGCAATCAATTCAGCCATTTTAGCGCTGGAGTTGGACATTAAGATTTCCTCAGTGAGAAAACTACGCGGGTCAATACTCGTTTCAGGTGCTGTAGCGGGTTTGCTACCTTGATTGTCTTGTTGACCGCTAAAAGGCATGTTGATTGATCGTACTATCCCGTCTTGGGTCAGTTCCATCAGAGGGGCTACGGTTTTATCTTTAAGTTTGACGAAATAGACATTATCCTTGTCCGGTACACCAGCAACACGGGTTTGTATCTTGTCCAATGTCCAGTATTCTTCCGTTTCGGCGGATACATTGGTGAGACGCAGATAACGGTCGGCATATTTGGAAAACTCTCCGGGGGTATACGTGTGTTTGGTGGTTTGCAGTACAAATTCTATTTCTGTTTTTGGCAATACGTACGTCACACCGTAGTCTTTGCCATTCATTACTCCCACAGTAACTTCTGTTTGGGCAGTGGCAGTTGTAGCCAGGAGTAAGGCTGAAAATATCAATATATTCCTTTTCATACGATCTATTGGTTTAGACTGAATTAAGTTGAGGGACAAAGTTAATCAAGTTATTGCTGTCCGAGGGCGATTTTTAAATTATTAACGAACTACTCCTGTTTATTCAACGAATTGTACGCACACGGGCTTGTCTACGAGGATGTCCTGATGGATATCTGTAAGTAGTCCGGTTATAGGGTCACGTTCGTATACCTGAATAACATTACTGTCGCGGCAAGCAGCAAGCAGATATTTGCCGTTGGGAGTAATGTTGAAGTGGCGTGGATGGATGCCGGTAGGCTGATAAGCTACTTTGGCAAGAGTACCATTTTCAGGATTTACAGCGAAGATAGCGATACCATCTCCTTTCAACCGGTTACTGGCGTAGAGGTATTTCCCATCCGGACTCAGATGGATATCTCCACTGCCACGAGCAGCCAGGGTATCGGCTGTAATGGTTTGTATTTGTTCCAGTATACCGTCGTTGTAATTGAAGGCGGTCACTTTACCGGATAACTCGGAAATAAGGTAGGCGTGCTTGCCATCCGGACTGAATGTAAGATGGCGTGGACCGGAATTGGCATCTATATTAACACTTTCTGATGATGGATGGGGAATGATGTCTTTAGGATGTAGTACGAAGCGCAGTATACGGTCTGCACTGAAATCTGTGGCAAAGATGTACTTTCCATCTGGCGAGAAGATTGTACAATGGATATGCGGAACGATTTGGCGTATCGTATCAGGACCATTTGCTGTACCTTCAAAAAGAGTATCTACAGGTTGCAATGAACCATCTTTATTTAAGGGAAAAACGGACATCGAACCGCCACTATAGTTGGCAGTCAACACTTCATTACCATTGGTGGCAACGTAGCAAGGATCAGCGCCATGAGTCAGTTCTGTGTTCAGTAGGCGTAGGTTTCCTGTCTCTTTATCGAATGCAAGGGCACTAAGAGCTGCCGTGCTATCATTCATTTCACTAACGGCATAGACGAATTTACCATTTTCCGAAAGAGTGAGGTAGGAGGGATTAGGGAGTTCTATGGAACTAAGCGGAGTGCTTATTCCGGTTTCCTGATTAAAACGGAAGGTATAGATACCTTTGCTTGTTCCGTTCGTGTAAGTACCCACCAACATGGCGAGTTCGTCCTGATTGCTTGCCGTCTTTTGAGGCGAACAAGCGGTAAGGCTTAATCCGAGCATACAGTAAAGAAGTACTTTCATAAAAAAAATAATATTTAGTTATAAGTTATAAGTTATTAGTGGATGATTTGGTTGCGCTGTTAGTCTGCATAGAAGCTTAAACAAATAACTTATAACTCATAACTAATCACTAATTTTAATTTCTGCCACCCCGATCCGGTCATCATTCAGCACAATGCGCAGGTCACTGGCGGTTGTTCCTTTGAACGGATATGAAATCAGTTTGCCATATTCGCTGACGGTTCCTGAATATACAGTCAGGAATTGACCGCCACCGCCCGAAAGCTGGATTTCAAAATTTGCCGGCAGATTGTTGTCGCGCGTAAAGGCGATGGATACTTGATCTACTTTGGCTCCGTTCTCTAGGGCAAAGGTAATATAATCTCCTTTATTTCCTTGCCATGCGGTGTTGATTTTTCCATCGAGCACATTTTCCGCGTCTTCCGGATTAGTGCTGGCACTTACCCGGCTAGCTGGCTTTTGGGCTTCTATGGTTTTGGCACGGGTCTGGTAATCTTCTACGGTCAACAGTCCGTTCAGGCGGATATCTTCGGAAGAGGCACCTGCCATGAGGACGAAATCCCCTGGTTCTACTACCCATTTCATGTGGGCATCTAGTAGCTCAAGATGCTTGCGATCAATAGTGAAGACTACTTCTTTCGTTTCGCCCGGTTGCAGATGAACACGTTCGAAGCCTGCAAGATTCTTCTCGTAGGTGGTGACGCTGCTTAATACATCGCGGATATAGAGTTGAACGACTTCGTCTCCGGCACGTTTTCCGGTATTGGTTACTTTCAGGCGTACAGTTGCTTTTTCGTTCGGAGTGATGACTTTGGGGGTTATTTCTAAGTCGGAATATTCGAAGGTGGTATAGCTTAAACCATATCCGAAGGGATAGAGAGCACCGTTGATTCGTGACTGGTTGCCGTCAGGTCCCGGATTCTTGCCGCCATCAATCTGAGAAGAAGGCTTGCAAGGAAAATTGAAGGGGATTTGTCCGACGGTCTTCGGAAAGGTAACTGTTAATTTACCACCGGGGTTGTAATCCCCAAAGAGAATATCGGCAAGTGCAATTCCTCCTTTAGATCCCGGATACCAGGCTTCGAGAATAGCAGGTACAAACTTGTCTGCCCAATTCACGGAGAGTGGTCTGCCGTTAATAAGAATCAGTACTACTGGTTTGCCTGTAGCTTGTATAGCCTGTAGTAGTTGCAGTTGACGTCCGGGAAGGTCGAGGCTGCTGCGTGATTTGTTTTCACCGCATGTGCGTTGCCCGCCACCTAGTACTACAATGGATACATCGGCCTGCCGGGCATTGGTTACAGCTTTGTCTATTTCGGCTTGTTCTTCACTTGTCATTGGGTAGTCTATGATTTCACTTTCGGGCCAGTTGGCATCTATCAAGTTGCAGCCTTTGGTGTAGAGTACTTCGGCTTTGTCTTTTACTTTGTCTTGAATGCCTTGTAATACGGTGGTTACTTCTACAGCAAGTGGACCGTAATGTGTCAGGGCATATCCTTCTTCATTGGCGTTCGGACCACATACGGCTATCTTTTTTACTGCATTGATATCCAGTGGTAATGTGTTATTTGCATTTTTCAACAATACAATGGACTCACGGGATGCTTGCAGAGCTACAGCTTCGTTTTCTTCATTCTCTACTTCCTTATCAGCTCCTGCAAGATCAGTTTGGTACGGGGTATCAAATAATCCGATTAGAAATTTTACCCGGAGAATATCACGTACCCTATTATTAATTGTTTCTTCGCTCAATCCGCCTTCCTTTACAAGCTCGCGGAGCGGAAGTACGAAGGAATCGGGAGAACGGAATGTACAGCGCACGTTCAATCCAGCTTCCACACTTTGACGAACGGCTTCTTTCATATCTTTGGCAGTGCCATGTTTGGTATAAAGATATTCTACAGCGTCGCTATCCGAAACCACATAACCACGAAAACCCATTTCATGGCGCAAGCGTGTCATCAACCAATAGTAGCTTCCTTGGATAGGAATTCCATCGTAATCGTTGTACGAACTCATTACCCCCAGCATGCCAGCTTCCTGAATCACTCTTTTGAAAGGATAAATATGAATATTTTCTACTTCACGGGGTGACATCTGCGGATCGACGCGTGCCATGCCTTCGCGTGCACCTTTGTTATTGCTATAAGCAGCGAAATGCTTACCCGTAGCTGCAACTTGATGGTTGTGTTGCAACCCACGCACCATTTCAATGCCCAATTCAGCAACAAGGTAAGGAGACTCTCCATATACTTCTTCATAGCGTCCCCAGCGTTGATCCCGACCTACATCGAGAATAGGAGCATAGACATTGGTATAGCCCAACATACGTGCTTCGCGTCCTGTGATAAGTCCTACTTTATGAATGAGTTCACGATTCCAGGTATGTCCTAAGCCCAATTGAGTGGGGAAGTTGGTTGCTTTGTAACTTTCCACTCCCCGTATACCTTCATTCGTGAAATCTACAGGAATGCCAAGGCGGGTATCTTCTATGAAGAAACGTTGTACTTCGTTTAGTGCCCATGCATGACGGGAGGCAGGCCATACATTCTCATTGTCCGATGGCGGGAGTCCCCATTGCTGGAAGCCATTGAGGTGTTCGTCTATTGCGCCGATGCCATCTTTCCACAGCATTTGTTTCCATTCGGGCGTGGGGAGGTCATCTTTTAATACTCGTTTGTAACCGTACAGGGTAACCATCTGGCAAGTTTTCTCTTCCAAGGTCATCTGTTTCAATAGGTCTTCAATGCGGGCGTCAATAGTGGCGGTAGGATCCTCATAGATGTCTTTCACACCGTTCTTGTTGAAGTCTATCCAGCCTTTGCGATACATTTCAGTCTTTACGGGTTTATATACTGCCGGCACTTTTGTCGTTTTCTGTGCCGATAGCAAGGTGGTACCGCTTAGTAACAAGGCGGTCAGAATCACGTTTTTCATGATATTTATCGTTTTCTTTTGTTTTTCATTTGCTACAAAGATAGGGCAATATCAGCGGCTTTTGATTACAAAATAGTCCATTTTATATGCTATAGAGTTCCATTTGCTATAATATTTGCTAATAAAAGGTTTCAGGAAGCAAAAGATTTCTTATCTTTGCGCCCACGATTTCTTTGAAACCGTCTTTAAAGTTTGGGCTTGACTGGATTTGACAGCGGGCAGAAATGGTAAGTAAGCATGCAGTGCGTCGTTGATTTGCACTTAAATCTCAGTCTTCCC
>USLU01000026.1 GCA_900555635.1 uncultured Bacteroides sp. | reverse complement strand
CACCCCCCCCCCCCCCCCCCCCGGGCGGCAGGTGTCTCGCGGGGGGGGCCACCGCCGATAATGGCTATATCATATATCATAACGCTAAGGTTTTAAGTTAATTATAAGGTAATAACAAATAAAAGAAAAACAAAGTTCTACGATTCCGGAATACTCTTATGCAACCAAACAAAACCAAGGCATGCTGTGTTGAAAATGAAATAAAATGAATATCTTTGCAAGAACAAATAAGGACAAAGATTTATGACCATATTCGATGAATATAAGCAATATGCCGATTCCCTTTCCATTTCCCCCTCGCTGCTTTGGGAATACGATCTTTCCAAATTCGACTGGTGGAAATCAAGGAAGCTTGTAGTGCAGCGTATCATAGAACGAGGATGGCTGAAAGACTTTTATGCGGCATTTCAATTATATGGAGGTATCGGTGGTTTCAGAGAAATAATAAAAGAAGTACCTCATTTATCTGCGAAAGACATGAACTTTGTCTGCATTGCTTTTGACTTGAAAAAAGAAGAACTCAGATGTTACATACGGAAACAGTTGCGCAACCAACTCTTGAACTCCTGAAAAATCTGGAGAGTGAGGATGCCTTGTCGGGATTCAATCTCGCGGGAGGCACTGCACTATCTTTATATTTAGGGCACAGAGTCAGCAAAGATTTTCACCTCATATCCGTTACCTTCAACCATAGAAAACATAAACTAATACACCAATAATATGGTAGTTCCCGAAATAGCAATTGTCACCTCCAATACCTTGTCTTGCCTTGGATTACAGAATCTCTTGGAAGAAATCATTCCGATGGCTACCATCCGTACCTTCCATTCGTTTGCCGAACTAATGGATGATACGCCGGACATGTACGCCCATTATTTCATCTCCTCGCAGATTTATTTCGAGCATACCGCTTTCTTCCTGGAACGGAAACCCAAGACGATCGTGCTGACGGGCGGTGACAACCAGCCCCAGCTATCGGGTGTACTTACCTTGAATATCTATCAGGACGAAAAGAGTTTGGTGAAGACTATTTTGCAGTTACATCAATACGGGCACCATCATGGACATCCGGGTAAGCAATCTCCCGGCAAGCATCCCGCGAATATGCCCAACGCTGCCAGCGAACACGACCTTTCCGCCCGCGAAATAGAAGTATTGGTTTTAGTCACCAAGGGATTTATCAACAAAGAAATAGCGGATAAGCTGAATATCAGTCTGACCACCGTCATATCACACCGCAAGAATATTACGGAGAAGCTCGGCATCAAATCTGTTTCGGGACTTACCATTTATGCCGTGATGCACGGATATGTAGAGGCGGATATGATTTAACCATTCGTTTTTCCTAATATTCCATTTTTCCTAATAAATGAGGATTGCACAAGCCACCGGTTTCCCCTTACTTTGCAGGCGAAATAAAACAGCTTATGAACAAATATAGATTTTTCGCTCTGGTCTTATCCTTTTTAGCAGCCGGTAACATACTGGCAGAAGAAGTAGATACACTGAAAGTAGTGGATATAGAAGAAGTCCTTGTCATCGCAGCACCCAAGGAAAACAAGAAGTTGCGGGAGCAGCCCGCTGCCGTCACCTTGCTCTCCCAGCAGGACATGCAAGCCACACAAGTGAACTCTATCAAAAACCTGACCGCACTTGTCCCCAATATGTTTATCCCCGATTATGGTTCGCGGTTGACTTCGGCGGTTTATATCCGTGGTATCGGTTCGCGCATCAACACCCCGTCAGTGGGATTGTATGTGGACAATATCCCTTATATAGACAAGTCCGCCTTCGATTTCAATTACTCCGATGTAGAGCGTATCGACGTACTGCGTGGCCCGCAAGGTACGCTGTACGGTCGTAATGCGATGGGAGGACTAATTAAAGTACATACCAAGTCTCCTTTCAGCTATCAAGGTACAGACTTACGGTTGGGAGCAGGTACACACAATGCTTATAATGCTTCAGTAACCCATTATCACCGAACGTCGGACCGCTTCGCTTTCTCCACCGGAGGTTTTTACGACTATCAAGGCGGATTCTTCCGCAACGTGGTGCGAGGCAACGAGAAGGTGGACAAGGGACAATCGGCAGGCGGCCGTTTCCGCGGCATCTACCTGCCCACCGAGAACTTGAAACTGGACTTGAACGTCAGCTACGAGTACAGCGACCAGGGAGGTTATCCGTACTTCTACATGGGGAAAATTGACCCGGCAGAACAAAAGGAAGACTTGAAACCCTATATCGGTAAAATCTCCAACGACGAAGCAAGCAGCTATTACCGTAATCTGATGAATGCCGGACTGAACATTGAATACCAGGCACAGCACTTCACATTGAGCGCGGTCACCGGTTATCAGTTCCTCAGAGACCGCATGTTCATGGACCAGGATTTTACTCCCGAGAATATCTTCAACATCGAGCAGAAGCAGAAGATGAATACCATCTCCGAAGAGATTGTTCTCAAATCCAAGCCTAACCGCCGTTGGCAGTGGACTACGGGGGCTTTCGGATTCTATCAATGGCTGCATACGGAAGGCCCGGTGGAGTTTCATAAAGAGGGCATCAATCAGGTAATCGAAGGAAATGCGAATAATGTTTTCGACGGACTGGTTGCCCAAGGAGCACCTGCCATGCACCTAAGCATCAATAACGAAAGCCTGCGTGTCAGCGGCAGTTTCGATACTCCGACTTTGAGTGGAGCCATCTTCCATCAATCCACGTTTAATGATTTGCTGATCAAAGGATTGTCGGCAACTATCGGACTGCGTCTGGACTATGAAAAGATTAAGATGGACTACAACTCCACTTCCACACCGGCTGACTTCGATTTCACGGTGACAGTAAACAGGCCGGGAATGCCGTTCCCTATAGTTATCAAAAATGCGGGTCCGCTACAAGGAAATGCCGCCTACTTGGGCAAGGAATCGACCGACTACGTGCAGTTACTTCCTAAGTTCGCCTTGCAATATGAATGGGGAAAAGGAAACAACGTATATGCCACTGCTGCCCGCGGATATCGTTCGGGTGGTTACAACATCCAGATGTTCTCGGATCTCATCACCGGTGTTCTCAGCAATTCTATGATAGATGCCATCGTGAAGGACGATAACCTTAAAATGATGGAGCAGATGATAGATGTAAACACCATCAAGCAAAAAGTACCGGACGTACAAGAGGCCACCCGCTACAAGCCCGAATATACTTGGAATTACGAAGTCGGTACTCACTTGACCTTATGGGAAGGTCGTCTGCTTGCCGATCTCTCCGCTTTCTACATGGATACCCGCGACCAACAGATTTCCAAGTTTGCCGAAAAAGGTTTGGGACGCATCACCGTGAATGCAGGAAAAAGTCATAGTTATGGAGCAGAAGCCAGTCTGCGGGCAGCGTTAACCGATGCCTTGACCTTGAATGCTTGTTACGGCTACACCTACGCCACCTTCAAGGATTATGCAACAAGTGCTGAAAAAAACTACAAAGGTAATTATGTTCCCTTCGTCCCCAAGCACACCCTGAACATCGGCGGACAATACGTTTTCCGCATCAATCCGGGACACCTGCTGGACCGCATCCAGCTAAATGCCAACTACACCGCTGCCGGACGCATCTACTGGACCGAACAGAACACCGTCAGCCAGGCATTCTACGGAACTCTGAACGGACGCGTCAGCTTCCAGAAAGGCCGTGGTCAGATTGATTTCTGGGTACGCAATGCATTGGATAAAGAGTATGCAGCTTTCTACTTCGAAAGCATGGGTAACGGATTTATGCAGAAAGGACGTCCTATACAGGCAGGGATAGAGTTGCGTTGCAGGTTCTAAAGAAAATTATACTGTTATAAAAAAGAAGGCTTTTTACTATATTGTTCATAGTAATAAGCCTTCTTCTATATTCAGTACAGAACTACCTCACCTATCTCTGAATCCAGTTTTCAAGCCTAATACCTAAGAAACTTTTGAAGTCTTTCAGATTTTCCGTTACCATAATCATATTATAAACAATGGCAGAACATCCTATCAATAAGTCGAAATTATCTTCAACAGGAGTACCAGCTAAGCGTAACCGAACCTTTTCAGAAGCAAACAAATCAAGAACTCCGGTAATAGGCAATACATGGATAGAAGATATAAACTCTTCTAATTCCTTCATATACCTATAGTTAAAAACACTCATCGCATTTTACTGTTCAGGAAATGCACAAATAAGCTATACAGTTAAAATACCATTCACTCCAAAAGAAGAAAAGAGCAGCACCGGGCAGCAAAGGGTTCCCCGGTGTCGAGGGTGAGGCTCCCCGGTGTCGGACGCCCCGTTCCCCGGTGCCGAACAAAGCCCCCGCTCAGAACATATTGTAGCGTGCATAAAGGGGTAGATATTTAAGAGCATGATTTGTAATAAAATATGCAATATATTGCACAAAGGCATCACTCATTGATAGCCCCGCAATGCGGGCAAACACCCTTCTCCCTTATCTTTTGTCCGCACTTGCCACAACGGTATCGGGACACAGTGAGAGAAACTCGTAGCCTCTTGACAAACACCCAAAGGAAAGCTGCCAAGAACAGATAGCCAATGTAAATGTGAGTAGTTAGAATAAAGAAGAAATAGCAAAAGATGCAGCAGGACGCCAATCCCAAAAGATAGAATACAGCTGCCGCCGGAGAGAGCTGGCGAAATAAATCATCGAGTACCGCCAGCAATACAATAACGAATAGCCACAGGCTCATCAAGAATACAGAAAGGATGAACGGCACCTTGAAAGGCGACAAAGTGGGATTAAAATAAAAATGCTGCCACGTATCGGGTACAAATACCTGCATCGACTCGTAAACTGTGGCACTGAACGCCATCAGCAGACACAACAACAACGGGTAAACGCTATCGATATCATTAAAATAGACCATCCTCAACTGCTTGCGACGAAATGCCCGGAAGAGCCAGGCAGCCACAAACAGCGCAAAGATGATAATAAAATAAGAAGCATGCGTATCACTGAACAGATAGATGGACTGCGAAATACTGTCCGTCGGCACAATAGCACGCATCATCTCCGACTCGGGCAGCCAGCCTTGTATCTCCTGGGAATGTGCCAACTTCACCCACACACTATCCACACTGTCCGCCGGATGAATGGCAAACTCCGCCACCACTACCCGATCGCCTCGATAAAGCATGTTATAGCAATCTTTTACAGGCAAGCAGGCAAGATTGATAGAATCGGCATGCACCTCCAAGTTCGTATTCCAAGTATAATGCCGTTCGTATAGGTAGGTCAGCGAGTCGCGGGTTTTCTCGCTCATCTCCTCGTCTTCCAGATTGGGACGGGGATAGTGGCAAGAAACCAGGGAAATGAAGAATGAAGAATAAAGAATGAAGAATAAAAGGGAGCGCAGTGAGCATAAAGAATGCAAAGAGCACAAGGAACGTAGGGAACGACATCCGCCTTCCACTATCCGCCAACAGTTACCCGTCAGTCTTTCCTTGTCCTTCAGATGCAAATTCTTCATTCTTAATTCTTCATTCTTCATTTCCATAGACCTTCATCTGACAATTCTTGCAGTCGAAACTCAAGCGGAAGCGTTTACCGTCCGTACCAACCAGGAAATAAGGCTCACGGTAAGGTGAACGACCTTTCTGATGAGTGGGACACCATCCCATACTATAGCGCAGGCAATGTTTGCAGAACATAAGTACCGCTTCGGGCACTGCCTGTTTTTCGTAAGCCGGAGACACGGAAGATAATCCATGCTCCAGATAGAAACTGCGTGCCGCACTGTTCATCACATTTCCCAAATACGTCAGGGAAGTAGCGGGGAAGGCATGTCGGGTCGGTTTCCAAACAGCCAATTCGCGACGGTAGGTGATGCGGCGGGCAGCCAGCAATTTATCAATGACCTGCCGACGCCAGTCGGCTACCACAGAAGCAGGGATAAACCAGTTTTCGGAAAAGCGGATGATAACCCCTGCGGCATTTTCCGACAATGCTGCCGTCACCTCGAAAGGTGTATTGCCCAGTTTACTTAATTGGGACCGTAGATTATCCTGCTGCGGCGTACGTGCCGGTTCCTTTGGATAAGGGAAAGAAAGAGTGACCCGATTATCTTCTTCATCGGCAACCGAAAGAGCAAAGCCGAAAGCGGTTTCAGTTAATTCCCAAGAAATACCGATTTTACGTTCGGCGGATTTGCGGGTAAGGATGCGCTCAAAATCCTGGTCGAAATTGCGGTAAAGCCGGGTGCGCGGTTTGATGCGTGGCATCTCTCCTGCCGGAAAAAGTTTATTATCCTCCACCCGGTTGATGCGGAAACCTTGCAAACGTCCCTGTTCATCGAGGAAACAGACACCGTCTCCATTATGAAAAGGCTTCACACCGGCAACAGTGAGATAATTGCCCCGTTGTTCCTTCATAGTACCCATTTCTTCACCCAGTGATTTGGGAGTATCGAAAGAAGTGATCTCCTGTTCCCTTCCCTGAAGGAAATAATGCGTGAAACCACGGCTGAAACTCTTGTCCAACTGAGGTTTAAAGTCGAAATGGCATGTACCCGAAGAAGCACGTACATACTCCTTGCGACGGGCAAAAATAGCATCTAACTTCTGGCGGTATGCTGCTGTGACATTCTTCACGTAGGTAACGTCTTTCAGTCGGCCTTCTATCTTTAAGGAAGTAGCTCCAGCATCCAGCAATTCTTCCAATATCTCGCTCTGATTGAGGTCTTTCAAAGAAAGCAAATGTTTATCACGCACCATTGTCTTGCCATCGGCGTCTATCAGACTGAACGGCAACCGGCAGAACTGCGCACATTCGCCTCGGTTGGCACTCCGCCCGAAACATGCCTGGCTGACATAGCACTGCCCGCTATAACTGACGCAAAGCGCTCCGTGCACAAAGACTTCGAGCGGCACTTCGGGACAAGCTTCGTGGATGCCGCGTATCTCCTGCAAGGAAAGTTCCCTCGCCAGCACCACTTGACGAAAACCGGCATCAGCCAGGAAACGGACTTTCTCCGGAGTACGGTTATCCATCTGCGTACTGCCATGCAGCGGAATAGGCGGAAGGTTCAATTTCGTGATACCCATATCCTGAACAATCAATGCGTCCACTCCGATACGGTATAACTCCCAAATCATCTTCTCCGTCTCTTCCAACTCTTCCTCTTTCAAAATGGTATTGACGGTAACATAGATACGGGCATTATACAGATGGGCATGTTCCACCAAAGCCGCAATATCTTCCAGTGAATTGACGGCGGCAGCACGGGCACCAAACTTAGGGGCACCGATATATACCGCGTCCGCACCGTGATTCACAGCTTCGATACCACATTCCAGGTTCTTGGCAGGGGCTAATAACTCTATTTTTCGTTGCTTTATCATCCGATGTCATTTATATTAAACGGAGTCTCCTGGTAAACAAAGTAGTTCAGCCAGTTGGAGAACAGCAGATTGGCATGCGAACGCCAACGCACCAACACTCCTTTGTCCGGATCATCATCTACATAATAGTTACGCGGCATCTCGATAGGCAATCCTTTATCCAAGTCACGACGATATTCAGTATCGAGCGTCAAAGGCGAATATTCCGAATGCCCCGTTACAAAGAACTCACGCCCGCCACGAGCCACAGTCAAATAAACTCCGGATTCATTCGATTCGGAGAGCAATGTCAACTCCGGCACTTTCAGTATATCTTCCCTGCGCACTTCCGTATGGCGGCTATGGGGCACAAAGAACCTGTCATCGAATCCCCGGAAAATGGGATGCAAAGGTTGCAGCGTACAATGTTCGAAAACACCGAACATCTTCTTATCCAAAGCATACTTGGGCACACCATAATGGTGATAAAGCCCGGCTTGTGCCGCCCAACAAATATATAAGGTTGAAGTGACATGTGTACGTGCCCAATCGAAAATCTCCGTTATCTCATCCCAATAGGTAACTTCCTCAAAGTCCATCTGCTCTACCGGAGCACCGGTAATAATCATTCCGTCGTACTTCTCGCCACGCATCTTCTCAAAATCGGTGTAGAACGTTTTCATGTGTTCTATCGGCGTATTCTTGGAAGTATGGCTTTTTATCTTCATAAAAGAGATCTCCACCTGGAGGGGTGTATTGGATAGCAGACGAACCAAATCCGTCTCCGTCGTTATCTTCAACGGCATCAGATTCAGTATCACAATGCGTAGCGGACGAATGTCTTGTTGCGTTGCCCGAGAGTTGTCAATGACAAAAATATTCTCTTCTTTCAGCAGCTCTATAGCAGGTAGTTTATCGGGTAAATTTAAAGGCATGAGTTTATATCTATGGTTTAACTTATTACTATCTACGATTTTAGCGTGTAAAGTTAGACAAAAAATCAGAGAGGGGTAAATAAATTATAAAAGTTTTTATTGATTTATGGTACATCATTCAATATATAAAATTACATTTGCTGCCGTTTACAACGAAAAAGTGCGATAAACACAGAATGAAATGCACCATAAGTCAAGCGTGACATTACTAATTAGCATCCTAAAGCGCAACTACTTTTCCATACCAATTAGGTTCTGCTCAGTCTATATTTAGATACACTAAAACATTGAAACCAATAGGGGTATAAGCTTTTACCACCCCGTATAAATATTATATTATGAAAAAGAATACGCTAATTAGAAACATGTTAGTAATGACATTATTTTGCTGTACTACAGCTTGTGTTAACCAAATCGAAAAAGAGATTCAGGAAGGAAACATACCTATCACTTTTTCCATAAAAGAAGGCAAAGCTTCTACCAAAGCCACCAACAATCTCTTTGACAAAGGTGATAAAATAGCGTTGTACGCAATGTTACCGGAATCCGGCATTGATCAGAAACGATACATCGATAACCTATGTCTGACTTGCGGGAGCAATAACACCCTAATACCTTCCAAAGATATATTTTATCCGGAGGGAGAAGATGCAACTCTCAATTTTATCAGCTACTATCCTTATTCTGAAGATGGTGCTCCAGCCGGAAGTTCCCTCATTCCAATTTCTGTACAACCCAACCAAAACAATAAAGATGCCTATTCGCAAAGCGATTTTGTTTTAGCGAAAGCCACCGGAACTGCCAGCAGCAGCGAAACCGTAGAATTAGAGTATCAGCACAAACTTACAAAAATAAAAATCACTCTTACTCCGGGCAAAAATGAAAACATCGATAAAATGCTAATAGCAAATCCACGAATTATTGCAACCGGTTTCCATACTCAAGCGGAATATAACCTGAAAGATGGTACCTTCAATCTAACAGACGAGACCGTATCGGATATCATTTCATCCGGTACATGGGAAAAAGACAAAGACAATAATTTAACAGGTAAAGAGTTCATAATCATACCCCAGCCAATTAGTAAGGAACAATCGATTCAAATGGAGTGGAACGGACGAATATATAGTTGCCCCATACCCACCCCTGAAGAAATAACAGGTAGTACTCAGTACGAAATAAAGATAACATCGATGCAGGCTAACAGTAATGTACTGAGTAGTATGATCGGGGCAATCAAAGAATGGGAATCTTGTATTGCCCTAGAAAACACAGATAACAATGGAAGTTATGCAGCTCTCCACCTATCAGTTCTCTCTTTCTCCCAATCCAATGTATACCGGGTTTATTCAAACAATAAACCAATAGCGGAAATCTGTAAAGAATACCTATCATCAGGAAAGCTGACCTCAAGAGCAGTTGTCATCTACCCGGTTAATGACAGTGAAACAACCGATTTAAGCAAAGGGAAAGTACTTCAATTGCTGGACACCAAAGAAACAATTAACGGCGGAATCATCTGCTGGGATACGGAAAAGAACTCTTTTAACTACGACGCCGGTAATTCAGCAGCTATTGACAAAATCTACTTCGACAAAGACGGTAATATTTCACAAACCAAACCGGAAGCTCCCATCAATGTAAGTGTTGTAAAATATACCATGCGCGATACAAAGAATGGAGTGCAAGAATATCCGATTGTAAAAATTGGCACTCAATATTGGATAAAAGATAATTTACAAGCTAGCTATTACCAAGACGGTAGTCCGATAGCATTGCTTAAAAACCTAGGAAAAGATCCCGGATATTTTAAAGCAAAGGATTACGATTTATACTTTTATAATGGTGAGGCTGTAAATGCAAAGAGAATAATCCCTTATGGATGGAAAATTCCATCAATAAAAGATTGGGATAAACTGAACTCCTACATAAATGAAGATGCTTCTTTACTGAAATCAGGAGAATGGCAGTACGCAGGCAATGGAACCGGTGAGATCGCTCCGGTAGAAAATCGGACAATGCTCAATATATATCCATCAGGAATGTGGTTTCAAAATTATCATGCCAATATAAACAAAATGGCCGGTTTTTGGAGCTTGGATGAACAATCCGGTAAAGTTCCTGAACAAACTATCTTTTTTATAGGACAAAGCAATGAAATGGTTAAAGATCAAACGATAGCAACCGGCTATAATTATTATAAAGGTCTTTCCATTCGCTGTATAAAAGAATAGTCACCATTTTCGGCATATTTCATTTCTTTTTCGTATTTTTGTTCCCAATGTGCAAGATTTTTGCCAATTAGACAAAGATAACGAAAAAGAAATGAGAGTAATCGACCTGATACACAGTAACGAAAAAACAGCTTTTTCATTCGAAATATTGCCGCCTTTGAAAGGCACAGGCATTGATAAGCTGTACCAAACCATAGATACATTACGAGAATTCGATCCCAAATACATCAACATAACCACACACCGTAGCGAGTATGTATACAAAGACCTTGGCAACGGATTGTTTCAACGCAACCGATTACGCCGTCGTCCGGGTACTGTAGCTGTAGCGGCTGCTATCCAAAACAAATACAACATTACGGTGGTTCCCCATATTCTTTGCAGCGGTTTCAGCCGTGAAGAAACAGAATATGTATTACTCGATTTGCAGTTTTTAGGTATCACTGACCTGCTGGTATTGCGTGGTGACAAAGCAAAACATGAATCTGTGTTTACTCCGGAAGGTGATGGTTACCATCATGCCATTGAACTGCAGGAACAAATAAACAACTTCAATAAAGGAATCTTCGTAGATGGTTCTGAAATGAAAGTTACCAATACCCCGTTCTCATACGGTGTAGCCTGCTATCCCGAAAAACATGAGGAATCTCCCAACTTAGATACGGATATCTACTGGTTAAAGAAGAAAATGGAAATGGGCGCTGAATATGCAGTTACCCAACTCTTCTATGATAACCGGAGATACTTCGACTTTGTGGAACGTGCCCGCCAGGCAGGCGTTACCATTCCCATCATTCCGGGTATCAAGCCATTCAAGAAGTTGTCACAACTAAGCATGATCCCCAAAACATTCAAAGTCGATTTGCCTGAAGAACTGACCAAAGAAGCTTTGAAATGCAAGAGTGATGCTGATGCACAGCAAGTAGGTATCGAGTGGTGTGTGCAACAATGCAAGGAACTCATGGCACAGGGTATCCCCAGTCTGCACTTCTATTCCGTAGGAGCAACGGACAGTATCAAAGAAGTTGCCAAACAGATTTATTAATTTGTAAGTTGAAGAATAATAATTGAGAACTAACTGATTATTGTGATTAATCACTAATCACTAATCACTAATCACTAAATTATCGTGTTCAGTTTTAAAGATGTAATAGGACAAGAAGCTGCCAAGCAAAGGCTGATACAAGAAGTGCAGGAAGGGCGTATTCCCCATGCACAACTTTTTTGTGGTCCGTCAGGAGTAGGCAAACTCCCGTTGGCATTGGCGTATGCCCGTTATATCTGCTGTCCTAACCGTACTGAAACAGATGCGTGCGGTACTTGCCCCTCCTGCGTAAAATGGAATAAGTTGGTACACCCCGATGTGCATTTCGTATTCCCGATTGTCAAAAATGCCAAGAATAAGAAAGAAGTTTGCGATGACTATATTGCCAGTTGGCGCAACCTTTTACTGAATAGCGCCTACTTCGGACTAAACCATTGGCTGAATGAAATGGATGCCGAGAACGGACAAGCCATTATTTATGCCAAAGAGAGTGACGAAATAACCCGTAAACTCAGTTTGAAGTCCAGCGAAGGAGGTTATAAAGTAACCATAGTCTGGTTACCTGAAAAGATGCATGAAGTTTGCGCCAATAAGTTACTCAAACTATTGGAAGAACCGCCCGAGAAAACAATATTCCTATTAGTATCCGAGGCTCCTGAAATGATTTTGCAAACAATCCTTAGCCGCACACAACGCTTCAATATCTCGAAGATTGAAGAACCGGATATGGCGGCTGCCTTGCAACAGAAATATGGAGTGCAGCCCAAAGATAGTGAAGCGATTGCTCATCTTGCAAACGGGGACTTTGTCAAAGCCTTGGAAACCATCCATCTGAACGAAGAGAATGAACTATTCTTCAATCTGTTTGTCAGCCTGATGCGTCTCTCTTATCAACGTAAAATAAGGGAAATGAAGCAATGGAGCGAACAACTGGCCAGTATAGGACGTGAACGTCAAAAGCACTTCCTGGAATACTGCCAACGTTTGATTCGGGAAAACTTCATCTTTAACTTGCATCAAAAAGAGATGACTTACATGACATTGCCCGAACAGAACTTCGCTACTCGTTTTGCCCCATTCGTGAACGAACGGAACGTTATGGGTATAATGGACGAGCTGACCGAAGCCCAAGTACACATAGAGCAAAACGTCAATGCCCGTATGGTTTTCTTTGATTTTTCACTAAAAATGATTGTATTATTAAAACAATAGATAAGAATGGAATTTAAACTACATAACGGAAGCGGAGGTCTCTGCTGCAAAAGCTGCGGCAGGCAAGACAAGCAACTGAATACCTACGATTGGCTTGCCGATATTCCCGGTAATGCCGAAGAAAGTGATTTAGTGGAAGTTCAGTTTAAGAACACCCGTAAAGGCTATTTCCGCAACAGTAATAAGATACCTTTGGAAAAAGGAGACATCGTAGCCGTGGAAGCTACTCCCGGTCATGATATCGGTGTAGTAACACTAACCGGACGCCTTGTTCCGCTACAGATGAAGAAGGCAAACATCAAGTCGGAAGCTGACATCAAACGCATCTATCGCAAAGCCAAACCGGTAGATATGGATAAATACAATGAAGCCAAAAGCCGCGAGCATTCCACCATGATACGCACCCGCCAAATAGCGGTAGACCTCAACCTCAACATGAAAATCGGAGATGTGGAATACCAAGGCGATGGAAACAAAGCCATCTTCTACTATATTGCCGATGAACGTGTGGACTTCCGCCAACTGATTAAGGTGCTAGCGGACGCTTTTCATGTGCGCATTGAGATGAAGCAAATCGGCGCCCGTCAGGAAGCCGGTCGTATTGGTGGTATCGGTCCGTGCGGACGCGAGTTATGTTGCGCCACTTGGATGACTTCTTTTGTTTCAGTATCCACCAGCGCCGCACGCTTCCAGGACATTTCGCTCAACCCTCAAAAGCTCGCCGGTCAGTGTGCCAAATTGAAGTGTTGCCTCAATTATGAAGTAGACTGTTATGTAGAAGCCCAAAAGCGTCTGCCTTCCAGAGAAATTGAACTGGAAACAAAAGATGGCATATACTATTTCTTTAAAGCTGATATCCTAAACAATCAGATAACTTATTCTAGTGATAAAAACATTCCTGCCAACTTGGTTATCATAAGCGGAAGACGTGCTTTCGAAATAATCGGATTAAACAAGCGAGGCATCAAACCTGACAATCTGATTGAAGAAACTCATCGCCCCGAGCCTAAGAAACCGGTGGATTTGTTGGAACAAGAAAGCCTTACCCGCTTTGACCGTAGCCGCAAAGGCAAGAATGGTGGTGACAACAGAGACGGTAATGGCAGCAACAACAACCGTAACAAGAAAAAGAGAAGGCCCAATGATAACCGTCCTCAGGGAGGCGAACAGTCTGCTCCTCAAAACAGGGACCATTCCAAACAAGGAGAACAGTCCAGACAAGGTGACCAGCAACACTCCCGGGGAAGAGACCAACAGAGACAAGGGGATCGTCCGCAACGGAATAACAACCGTAGACCGCCACGTAACAACAATCCCAGACCACAAGGAGAAAGACCTGCCCCCAATGATAAACCGTCTCAAGAATAGTAATTTCTATTTAAAAAGTATCATACTACTGTTTGTCGCAAGCGCATTGTTCGCCTGCGACAAACAGACTGTATATCATTCCTTCCAGTCAATCCCTGCGGAGGGATGGCAGCAGAAGGATACACTCTCTTTTACAGTAGAAGTTCCCGACTCTTTCACTTATTATAAGTTATCCGTAGAAATCAGGAACCGGAATGATTACCCTTATCAGAATCTCAATCTGTCCATCAAGTACCAAACACCTGATTCCACCTCTTTACCCACCGATTCGCTTCAACTCACTTTAGCTGATAAAGAAGGTAAATGGAAAGGTACCGGCTGGGGCAGCCTCTATCAATTAGAATTTCCGGTAGGAGGTGTCCAAATTAGTAAATCGGGCATCTATCAATTCAAGATAGCCTATACCCTACCGGACAAGGTACTAAGCGGTATCAACGACATCGGTATTAAACTTAAGAAATAAAAGCCTGAGATGCCAGGTAGTTCCAACGTGTGAAACTATCAGTTTCAACAAGCAAAACTCTTAGTTTCAACGGTTGAAACTGTTGGTTCCAACGTGTGAAACTGTCAGTTCCAACAGGTGGAACTATCGGTTCCAATAGGTTGAAACTAACCTAGGTGCAAATGAGTAGCACCAAAGCTCTTATTCCCCTACAAAAGAAGTCCTATAGTCTGCGATTTCGTCCTGCATCAATACGCAGGAAAATAAAGAGTAAGATAGTAAAGCCCCATAATGAAGACCCTCCATAACTAAAAAAGGGCAATGGAATACCAATTACCGGTGTCAAACCTAACACCATACCGATATTAATAAAAAGGTGGAACAGAAAAATACTGAGTACCGAATATCCATACACACGCCCAAAGACTGAGGGTTGCCGCTCTGCAACGGTAATTAACCGCAATATCAGTATAAGAAACAAAAGTAATACAGCAGCCGAACCCACAAAGCCTTCTTCCTCTCCTACCGTACAAAAGATAAAGTCCGTATCTTGTTCGGGCACATATTTCAGCTTTGTTTGAGTTCCATTCAGAAAACCTTTTCCCGTCAATCCACCTGAGCCGATAGCTATCTTGGACTGGTTCACATTATACCCGGCACCGGTCAAATCCTCTTCCATACCGAGCACAACCTTGATACGTATCTGCTGGTGCGGTTCCAGTACTTTATTAAAGAAATAATCACTGGAATAAAGGAAACCGATAGAGCCAAGAGCAAACAAGCCTATCAGGAGATAAGTCAAATGCCGCTCGCTCAATGATAAAAACAACAGATAGCAGATAACAACGACACAAAGTCCCCATTGCACCCACACCAGGTTGAAGTGTACTACATACTCTGAAATCAAATAAGCAATAAGCAATACCCCCAATGACCCCAGAATGATATGCCAAGTAGGTGCCCACCGTTTTTTATAAACCCACACCATTCCACCGGCAAATAGCAATATCATTAACAATACTACAAACTCACCAATCGGCGTCGGTGTATCCGCAATCATTACGTTGTCAAACCGTATGCCTACCACAAAATAAACAACCGCACAAATACCGGAAAACAAAACAACTCCCGGCATTCCTTCCCTATAAAGCATCAGGAAAAAAGCAGAATAAACCAATGCGGAACCCGTCTCCCGTTGCAGGATAATCAGCACCATCGGAAACAAGATCAAGAAGATCAGCATCACAGCACTCTTCCAATTCTTCATTGTAAATGAATAGGCACTCATATACTTAGCCAGCGCCAATGCCGTTGCAAATTTGGCAAACTCCGCTGGCTGCAAACTTACCGGTCCCAATATCAGCCACGAACGCGATCCCTTCGTATCGGGCGCAATAAAGATCGTGACTACCAAAAGCAGCATCAGCCCTATATATATAAGGTATGAGAATGTATCATAAAGAGCATCATCCAGCATCAACAAAACAAATCCCAATCCGAAAGAACATATAATCCATACAAACTGCTTGCCTGCACGGGTGGAGAAATCCAGAAAGTCACGGTCGCCATAATCGTAACTTGCCCCGCAAACGCTGAACCAGCCGAAAACAATGAGTATCAGGTAAACAACAATTGTTACCCAATCCAGCGATTTCCATATATTATCTCTCCTCGTCACCATATAATATTACTCGATTACTGAAATCTTCTGCCAGTATCTCATTGGCAGGAGATAACTTCCCATTCAGATACTGATCCATCATTAAAGCCCCGATAGGCACGCCGAAAGTCGCTCCGAATCCGCCATTCTCCACATAAACGGCAATTGCGATCTTCGGATTATCCATAGGAGCAAATCCCATAAAAGCTGAATGGTCTTTTCCACGATTCTGTGCCGTACCCGTTTTACCGCAAGCTTCGATACCCGGAAGGATCGTATTGAGCAGACGGCAAGTACCACCGGTAACAGCAGCCCGCATACCCTTCACTACTTCCTCATAGTGTATTTTATCTATTGTCGGATAATGCGGAAAACGATAAAGACTATCCAGCTCATTATCTTGTATTTCTTTCACGATATGCGGAGTTATGAAGTGTCCGCGATTGGCAATCGTTGCTCCAAGATTGGCTATCTGCAACGGAGTGGCAAGTATTTCACCTTGACCAATAGCGATACTTATGACCGTCAATCCATTCCAAGAACCCCGGTATGCTTTATCATAAAATGCGGCATTCGGGATCAATCCTCGTTGTTCACCAGGTAAGTCAGTTCCAAGCCGATAACCAAAACCTTGTGACACCATGTGGTCTTTCCAAACGGTAATCGCATTTTGTGGTTTGCCATATTTCTTGTCACCAAACATCCGGAACAACCCCCAGCAGAAATAAGAGTTACAAGAAGTGGCAATTGCCGGAACCAAAGGCAGAGGAGAACCGTGAGCATGACAACCTACGTGCAAACTACCATAATTAAATCCATGCCCACAAGGGTAAGCCGGATAATCTTCATGAATCACTTCTTCTTGAAGGAAAGTCAATGCCTGGGCCGTCTTAAAAGTAGAACCGGGAGGATAAGCACCCATAATAGCACGGTTCAGCAATGGCTTCCGTTTATCCATTTGCAATATACGATGGTTCTTACCACGTTGACGCCCAATCATCAGGTGAGGATCAAAAGTCGGTGAGGATACCATACAAAGGATCTCGCCTGTTGATGGTTCAATGGCAACAATGGAACCAATCTTATGTTGTAGCAGGCGCTCGCCCAGCATTTGCAGGTCTATATCAATACCCAGCGTCAGGTTTTTGCCGGGCACAGAAGGACGGTCCAATTTACCATCCATATAATGCCCCTGAATACGGCCGTGAGCATCGCGAAGAAGGATTTCCACTCCTTTCTCTCCACGAAGATATTTTTCGTAAGATTTCTCAATACCTTGCTTACCTATATAGTCGCCACGAATATAATAATCATCATTCTCAATATCTTTCTTTGATACCTCTCCGATATCTCCCAATGCATGACCGGCGGAGTTATAAGTATATTGCCTGATAGTACGCCGCTGGATATAAAATCCGGGAAACTTAAACAGCTTTTCCTGAAACACACCGCACTCTTCGGCAGAAAGCTGTGTCATAAAAGTCTGATGCGTATATTTGGAATATCCCGGATTCATCCAACGATTCCTTACATCCTTCATTCTTTTTTCAAACTGCTCGAGGGTGATATTCAGTGTACGGCAAAGGTCAAGTGTGTCCAGTTGAGTCACTTCACGAGGAACAAAAGTAATATCATAAGCAGGTTGGTTAAATACCAGCAGTTTGCCATTACGGTCATAAATGGCGCCACGAGAGGGGTATTGAATCTTATTTAGAAAGGCATTACTATCTGCATTCTTCTTGTAATCATCCGTCATGATTTGCAAGTCGAATAAACGCAATATATAGACAATGACGATGACAACAGCTGCCATGCCCACTACATATTTTCGTTTTGCTAAAGTATAATCCTTCATCTAATTACAAATTATAAATCACTAATTACGAGTTATGAATTACAAGTTACAAATCATGAGTCACATCGCTCCGCACTGTAATTTATAATTTGTAATTTGTAATTCATAGTCCGTAATTCATAAGTAAGTCTACCTTTTCCTTATCCCCTCCATTGCCATGATACAAGTCACAGTCAACAAAGTACTTGCTACAATCCTCAGCAGCAGCGTACCGATATGGGCAAAAGAAAAGAACTCGATAGTGAGCAACATTCCATGATGCACAAAGACACTCACAATTAAATATTTCAAGAAGGAACTTACCCCCATTGTCCGGATAGCCGGCACTAGACTGTCCACCGTATCACGGGGTACAAACAACCGCAGAAATACAGGTCGCAGGAAAGCCAACATAACAGTAGCCGCCGCATTCATTCCCGGAGTGTCAGAGAGTATATCGATTGTCAGTCCCAAGAAGAAAGCCCAAAGCATCAGAACATTACGAGGAACATCCGATTCAAATTTTAATATCAGGTAGATATATAAGAATGGGGTGGCATACCCGGCAATATGTACATTATTCAATATCAGTACCTGTAACAGTACCAAACCGATAAACCACCCTATTTTATGCAGATAATTGATAATCACTTTTCTTCCTCTTTTGCTTCTAACGCATTTTGCTCTTCTTGTCCACTACGCGAAATAACTCGCACATCACTCACTTTACCAAAGTCAGTAGCCAACTTTATTTTCAACAGATAAGAAAGTCCGTCGTGTGAATCGGACATATCATCCACTGTACCTACCATTACACCTTCGGGAAATACAGTGGAATAACCACTGGTTACTACCGTATCACCCAAGTTGAATTCCGCATGCCGGGGTAAGTCTTTCAAGTAGGCAAAACGTGAATCACCACCCTCCCACTTCAAATAGCCAAAATAGTCGCTACCCACAATCTTACAACTAATGCTAGACTTACTGTTAAGTATCGGTATGACTAAAGAATAATGCGGAGATGTCTTATAAACAATCCCCACCACACCATTAGCATCGACCACTCCCATTTCAGGGCGGATACCTTCTTTCATACCCTGATCCAAAGTGATGTAATTATTATTCCGGTTCAGGCTATTCTTAATGACACTTGCCTTGAATATGCGATACCCTTCGGGAGCAAGCCGTTCCAAGCTATACAATCTTACCGAGTCCATGCCCTTTTCGGCCAAGGTCTTTTCAAGAAAGGAAATGCGCTGCTCCAGTAACATATTACGGTCAAGCAAGTCTTCGTTTACTGACTTTAAGTGGAAGTAGGAACTGATTCCTCCCGAAACTTCATAAACCTTCCCTGCAATTCCGTTAGCAGAAGTAAAGTATACACTCTGCTGGTAATGGTTGAAACGGAACAATAAAACAAAACTGGTCACCTCCAACAATAGAAAGAGGAACCAGTAGTTGTATTTAATGAGGAAGTTCAGTAAATTTCGCATGCCTGTATTATCTCATTAAGAATGAGAAACGATCAACATTCTTCAACGCAACTCCGGTACCTTTGGCAACTGCATGCAAAGGATCCTCAGCAATGTGGAACGGGATGTTAATCTTATCAGTCAGACGCTTATCCAAGCCACGCAACAAAGCGCCGCCACCAGCCAAATAGATACCGTTGTGTACTATATCGGCATATAGTTCGGGAGGAGTATTTTCCAATGCACTCAGGATAGCAGTTTCGATCTTGGAGATTGATTTCTCCAGACAGTGCGCAACTTCCTGATAGCATACGGGTACTTCCATAGGCAATGCAGTAATACGGTTCGGGCCATGAACGATATAATCTTCAGGAGCATCTTCACCGAGTTCGGTCAAAGCAGCACCTACATTGATCTTAATACGTTCGGCCATACGTTCGCTGACTTTCACATTGTGTTGGCGGCTCATGTATTCCTGAATATCAGCAGTCAGATCGTCACCGGCTATACGGATGGAGTTGTTAGAAACGATACCTCCTAAAGAGATAACGGCAATTTCCGTAGAACCGCCACCTATATCAACAATCATGTTACCTTCCGGAGCTTCCACGTCGATACCGATACCAATAGCTGCAGCCATCGGTTCGAAAATCAAATAGACATCTCGTCCGCCGGCGTGCTCGGCAGAGTCGCGCACAGCACGAAGCTCCACTTCGGTACTTCCCGAAGGAACACCGATCACCATACGGAGTGAAGGAGAAAACAAACGGTTGCGGTTATTCACCATCTTGATAAGACCGCGTATCATCTGCTCGCAAGCATAGAAGTCGGCAATTACACCGTCACGAAGCGGACGGATAGTACGTATATTTTCGTGAGTTTTCTCGTGCATCAGCTTTGCCTTTTCACCCACGGCAATCATCTTATCTGTCCGACGGTCCAATGCCACTACCGAAGGCTCATCCACCACAATCTTACCGTTTGTGGTAATGATGGTATTGGCTGTGCCAAGGTCCATCGCTATTTCTTGAGTAAAAGAGAATAATCCCATTTTTGATATTTATGATTTATGATTTATGATTTATAATTTAATGAAGCACGAGGAAGTAACATCCCCATAAATCATAAATTATAAATCATAAATCTTATTAGTGTTTAAAGTGACGGAATCCGGTAATAACCATTGCAATGCCATGTTCGTTGCAATAGTCAAACGAAAGTTCATCTTTAATGCTTCCACCTGGCTGGATAACAGCTTTTACGCCTTCTTTGCCTGCTATTTCCACACAATCGGGGAAAGGGAAGAAAGCATCACTCGCCATTACAGCTCCTTCTAAATCGAAGCCAAAGTTATGAGCTTTCTCGATGGCCTGCTTCAAAGCATCTACACGGCTGGTCTGACCGACACCGCTTGCTAGTAGCTGTTTTCCTTTTGCCAGTACAATTGCATTAGACTTGCTGTTCTTCACAATCTTGTTTGCAAAAAGCATATCCTCTACTTCCTGTGCTGTAGGAGTCTTGGTAGTAACTGTCTTCAAATCTTCCGAGGTTTCTACTTTCAAGTCACGCTCTTGTACCAGTACCCCATTCAGCAAAGAACGGAACTGTTTCTTGGGCAGAGCAGCTTCTTTGCGAACCAAGATAATACGGTTCTTCTTCTGACCGAGAATTTCCAATGCATCCACATCATAATCAGGAGCAATAATCACTTCGAAGAAAATCTTGTTGATCTCTTCAGCAGCAGCTTTATCAACCACCGCATTAGTGATAAGCACGCCGCCAAAAGCAGAAACGGGATCACCGGCAAGTGCAGCGTTCCATGCTTCGAGTACAGTAGGACGTGAAGCCAGACCACAAGCATTGTTATGTTTCAATACAGCGAAAGTGGTTTCTGAGAATTCATCAATCAAATCAACGGCAGCATTGATGTCAAGCAGATTGTTGTAAGAGATTTCTTTGCCATGAATCTGGTCGAACATCGCATCCAGATTACCGAAGAAATATCCCTTCTGATGCGGATTCTCGCCATAACGCAAAGCCTTCTGGCTGTTTGCCGACTGGCGGAAAGCAGAACATTCTTCGCCATCGAAGTAATTAAAGATAGCCGAGTCATAGTGAGAAGAAACGCCAAAAGCTTCTTTAGCAAACCAGCGGCGTTCTTCGAGAGTAGTCGTAGCACCATGCTCCATCAACATATCGCGGAACGGCTGATATTGACCTTGAGAAGCAATGATTACCACATCGTTATAGTTTTTAGCAGCAGCACGAATCAAAGAAATACCGCCTATATCAATTTTCTCGATAATAGTAGGTTCGTCAGCACCACTGGCAACTGTTGCCTCAAACGGATACAGGTCGACAATCACAAGGTCTATTTCAGGAATTTCATATTTATCAATTTGTTGCATGTCTTGTTCCAATCCGCGGCGACAAAGAATACCTCCGAAAATCTTCGGATGCAAGGTCTTTACACGTCCACCCAGAATGGAAGGGTATGTAGTAAGATCTTCCACTGCCTTGCAGGGATAACCTAAAGATTCTATAAATTGACGGGTTCCACCGGTTGAAAGGAACTCTACACCTTCTTCATGCAGCTTGGTAATGATTTCGTCTAAACCTTCCTTATGGTAAACGGATACCAATGCTGTTTTAATTCTTTTTGTTTCAGACATGGATTTGCGTATTAAAGTATGCGTATATAAGTATTTTGGTGTGCAAAGTTACAAATTTTGTTTATTCGTTCATACATTCATATACAATAAATTAGGTATAATTAAAAAAGGCAGCATCTGTTGCCAGTCTGCTGCCTTTATAAAAGGATTTATTTTCCGAATTTACCAGATGGAAACTCTTTTTTCCACCGGCAAGAACATCGGATCTTTCTCTGTGATATTAAACGCTTCGTACCAAGAACCGATTTGTGGCAGCGCACCGTTCACACGCCAGATGCCCAGCGAGTGTACATCGCTCTTCGTACGGTTCAGCACTTCCTCAGGACGAATATCGTTGGCCCATACACCGGCGTAAGCCAGGAAGAAACGTTGTTCTGGAGTGAAACCCTCCATTACCGGCAACGGATTGGCAGCGGTAGCTTTCTTGAAAGCATTGTAAGAAACCTGCAAGCCACCATGATCGGCAATGTTCTCGCCCAATGTCATGCGACCGTTGGCATATACGCCCGGAGCCACTTGTATGCTATCAAAGAAGTTCACCATAACTTGCGCACGCTCGTCAAAACGTTTGGCATCATCTTCGGTCCACCAGTCTTTCAGGTTACCATCTTTATCGTATTGGCGTCCCTGATCGTCAAATCCGTGAGTCATCTCATGTCCGATTACCACACCGATAGCACCGTAATTGAAAGCATCATCGGCATTCATATCGAAGAACGGATATTGCAGGATAGCAGCGGGGAAACAGATTTCATTGGTAGTGGGATTATAATAAGCATTTACAGTTTGAGGAGTCATCAACCACTCATCTTTATCAACCGGTTTACCGGCTTTGGCAATCATTTCAGCATGTCCCCACTGATTGGCACGTTCCATATTCGCCCAATAGGAATCATCCTTGATTTCCAAGGTAGAATAATCCTTCCACTTGTCAGGATAGCCTATCTTTACGTGGAAAGTAGCCAGTTTCTCCAAAGCTTTCACCTTAGTAGAATCACCCATCCAAGCAAGATTCTGGATGCGTTCACCCAAGCTTTCCTGCAAGTTCTTCACTAAAGTAACCATACGTTCTTTAGCGGCTGCAGGGAAATATTTCTCAACATACATCTGCCCTACAGCTTCACCCAAAGCAGAACTTACAGTACCAACCGCTCTCTTCCAACGGGGTTGCATCTCTTGTGTACCGGACATCGTACGGCTATAGAAATCAAAATTCTGCTCGGCCATAGCATCATTCAAATAGCTGGCAGCAGCATCGATCAACTTCCATTGCAAGTAAAGTCCTTGTTGGTCGGCAGGCAAAGTATTCAGAATATCGGCAGCAGCTTTTAAGGAAGCAGGCTGACCGACAATTATTTCTTTCACATCCTTCAACCCCAGAGCAGACAAGTATGCATTCCAATCGAAAGTAGGATAAGTTTTCTGCAACTCTTCCATGCTCATCTTATTGTAGTTGGCATGCGGATCACGTAATTCCGTACGAGAGCGGAAGGCTTTGGCAAGACGGGTTTCTACATCCATAACCACTTCAACGCCTTTCTTTGCAGTTGCTTCATCAAAACCGGCCAATTGATACATCTTTTGTACATGAGTACGGAAAGCATTACGAATTTTAGCGGTAGCCTCATCGTTTTCCAGATAGTATTCGCGTTCACCCATACTCAAACCGGATTGGTAAGACTGAACGGCATTCATGGAACTGTTCATTTCGTCAGCGCCGACATACATCACATTGTAGGCAACGATTCCCTTCTTCTGCAAGTCACCCAGCAAAGCATACACTTCTTTCGTGTCTTTCAAGGCGCCCAATTGGTCCAGTTCCGGCTTGATAGGAGCTACACCTTCTTTATTCAGCTTGACGCTATCCATTACAATTTTATAGAGATCACCGATCTTTTGGGCTACACTGCCAGCTTCGTGCTGAGTAGCAGCTAAATCTTCGATAAGTCCTTGAATCTGCTTGCGATTGTTTTCCGCTAGAATAGTAAAAGAACCATATTGTGAATATTCGGCAGGAATAGGATTATTCTTCATCCAACCTCCACATGCGTATTCATAGAAATCGGTTCCGGGTAGAGCCGTTGTGTCAAGATTGGCAAGCTGGATGCCGGCCGTTAATTCCGCCTGCTTCTTGCCAGTGTTACAGGATGCTGCCATTAGACAGAATGCTGCGATGGGTAAATAATGAAATGCTCTCATACAATAAAAATTATGTTATAAAGTGATTACTATTTCTTTGCTTCTTCCAATTCACTCGAAGCCTCATCCCACTCTTCCATTACACGGTCCAGTTGGTTTTTCAGCTTCTGGTGCTGCTCATAAAGAGACATGTCCGATGCACCCTCCGGGGTAGCCATCTTAGCTTCAAGAATGGCAATGGCAGATTCGGTTTGTTCTATTTCAGCCTCACAGTCTGCCACACGGCGTTCCAATTTCTTTAGCTTCTTATTCAGTTCTTTCTGGGCTTCATAAGAAAGTTTGTTATCCGAAGGGGCAACATTTTCTGCTTCTGCGGTCTTAGAAGTAATCGGCGAAGCGGACAAGGTAGGAGATTTCTGCAATTCGTTCAGGCTCTCTATCTGTTTCTTTTGAAGGAAATCATAGATGCCCCCGAGATGTTCTTTCACCAATCCGCCACCGAATTCATATACTTTAGTCGCAAGTCCGTCCAGAAAGTCACGGTCGTGGCTGACAATTATCACCGTACCGTCAAATTCGCGGATAGCATCTTTCAGCACATCCTTGGAGCGCATATCAAGATGATTCGTCGGTTCATCGAGGATAAGGAAGTTCACCGGTTCCAGTAAAAGCTTAATCATAGCGAGGCGGGTTCGTTCGCCACCCGAAAGAACTTTTACCTTCTTATCCGAAGCTTCGCCGCCAAACATGAAAGCGCCGAGGATATCACGTATTTTCAGGCGGATATCACCTACGGCTACATGATCTATCGTATCAAAAACAGTAAGTTCTTCGTTGAGCAACTGCGCCTGATTCTGAGCGAAGTAGCCAATCTGTACATTATGTCCCAAAGTAAGTTTGCCGGTATAGTCGGTAATCTGGTCCATAATGCACTTCACGAGGGTAGATTTACCTTCGCCGTTCTTTCCTACGAATGCCACCTTCTCCCCCCGGTTTATGGTCAGGTTTACATCGTGGAAGATAACATGATTGCCGTATGCTTTGGCAACCTCTTCGCAGATGACGGGGTAATTACCACTACGGCTGCTGCACACAAATTTAAGGCGTAGTGAGGAGTTGTCTTCTTCGTCCACCTCAATACGTTCTATCTTTTCCAACTGCTTGATGCGGCTCTGTACCTGCACAGCTTTAGTAGCTTTATAGCGGAAACGCTCGATGAAGTCTTCGGTATCCTGAATTTGCTTCTGCTGATTCTCGTAGGCACGAAGTTGTTGTTCACGACGCTCTTTGCGAAGTACGACAAACTCGTCATATTTTACCTTATAGTCGTAGATGCGACCGCAAGTTATTTCAATGGTACGGGTAGTTACATTATTGAGGAAAGCACGGTCGTGACTCACCAATACTACCGCATTAGCACGGGTAGACAAGAAGTTCTCCAACCATTGAATACTCTCGATATCGAGGTGATTGGTAGGCTCATCAAGCAACAATACGTCAGGACGGCGGAGCAAGAGCTTCGCCAGTTCGATACGCATACGCCAACCACCCGAAAATTCACTGGTGGAACGTTCAAAGTCCTCACGGCAGAAGCCGAGCCCCATAAGTGTGCGCTCTATCTCGGCACGGTAGTTGGTACCGCCCATCATCAGGAAGCGTTCGTTCTCGTGCGTGAAGCGGTCAATGAGTTTCTGGTAATCTTCGCTGTCGTAATCGGTACGTTCGGCTAGTTGTTGGTTCATGCGTTCAATGTCGGCTTGCATTTCGAAAATGTGTTCGAAGGCAAGTTCGGCTTCCTGCATTACGGTACGCTCATCGCTGAGTATCATTACCTGAGGTAAATAGCCGATGGTACATTCACGCGGAACAGCGATAATACCGGAAGTGGGCTGCTGTAAACCAGCAAGTATCTTGAGCATGGTAGATTTGCCCGCACCGTTCTTACCCACAAGGGCTATGCGGTCTTTTTTGTTGATGACATAAGAGACGTCTTCAAACAGAGGAGTGGCATTAAATTCTACCTTTAATCCTTCTACAGATATCATAGTGTCAATAAAATTATCATTTAGAGATGCAAAGGTAGCGATTTTCAGCAGATTATGATAAGGAAAAGACCATAAATCTGTCAAGCGAATTATATGACAACCCTTAAAGGCAATGTTACGGTAAAACAAGTTCCTTCACCTTCTTTGGAAGTAACATCTATTTTTCCATGGAAACGCTCAATGATGGTCCTACAAATGGCAAGTCCCAGACCAGTTCCCTGAACAAAAGCATTTCCTTTATAAAAACGTTCAAAAATGTGGGCGAGTATCTCTTCGGACATACCCTCTCCGGTATCTCTTACGTAAATTTCGACTTCATCACTGCTTGTCTGTTTATACCCCAAGCTAATAAAACCTTTCCGGGTAAACTTTATAGCATTATTTATCAAATTATTTATAACCTGTCCTAGACGTGTGGGATCGGTATAGATTGCCGTATCTTTTTCAGGCAGTTCCAAAATCATCTCCACCCCTTCGCACATGTTCATCTCTTGTGCTTTACCTATTTCAGATAAAGCGGTGCTCAAAGAAGTCTCTTTAAATTTAAATTCCATCGTATTCGACTCAATCTTTGACAAATCCAAGATATCAGTTATCAAAACCATCAATAGCTTGCTATTCTTCTCTATCAAAGAAGTAAACTCTGCAACCTCCTGTGGTGAGAACTCCGAATCTCCACATGCAAGCAATGTGGAAAAGCCGACAATGGCATTCAGCGGAGTCCGTATTTCATGGCTCATATTGGCAAGGAAAACACTTTTAAGTTCATCGCTCCGCTTGGCTTTCTGTAATGCATCATTCAGTTTATTTTCGTTATCCTTATACCGCTGGGTACTCATACAAATGCCCACAATACGAAACGGCAAATCTTCAAGCTGGCCTACATAGGTAGATTGCGCCTCAAACCATTCCCAATTTCCATCAGCGCCTCGTAGGCGATATTCCACGGGAGCTTCGTAGAGGTTGCCTTGCAACTGTAAGGTCAAAGCATCCATTACCTGCTGCCGGTCGTCCGGATGCATCAGGTTATAATATTCTTCAACAGTCAAGGTATAGTCTTTGCTCCATATCCCCAGGTGTTCGAAATAACGCGGGTCGATAATCATCACATTCCGTTCCATATCATACGACCATTGGTAAATCTGTGTCCGGCTCAATGCTATATTCAACACATGCTTCTGAGTACGCTCTTCCAGCACATTACGGAAATAAAGCAACATGGTAGTCAGGTGCTTGCCGATATAGATACCGACAAAGGCTCCTTGTATAAGAAAGCGGATATTATTTTTCGGCTCACGGATAAAGCAATTGGACGAAAGTGGCACAACACGTTGTTCCCCCATACGCAATTCCTCCAAAACATGCGGCAATATGACCTCTTTATCCTGTATGATTTCCAGTACATCCTTAATATTCTTGCCCAACACAGCTTCTTTTTCTAATTGCAATTCGTCAAGAAGCGGCTTATTAACCTTCCAGATGCGGTCTTTGCGATCAATGGCAACAATACTGACCGGCCAAACATCAAACAGTTGTTCGGCAATGGCATTCACTACCTTTTCATGAGGGACATACAGATGCGACCGCAAAAAGCAGATATACAGGCACAGTCCTACAACCACTATTAGCAGGCAGATTATAGCCCAAACATAAAGCACATTACCTGATAGGATAAAAGAAGAAAAAAGTAAACTTCCGGAGTCCATAAATCAAAACTTTTCATAAATACTATTCGGCACATCATGCAGTCCTTACATTCTCAGCATGTACGGGCAAATGCAGGCAGACAAAGTTCGGGCTAAAACCCATACCCAACAACAAAAGAAAGAAGAATCAATATTCCATTAAGGCATAGTTATATTCCATTATTTACATATTCATCTTATTTAACGGAAGGAGACTGTGAAGGAACCCGAAATTAACGGTTACATCCGAACTATTCTAAATAATATATTCCACTTTTGCATAGCAAATAAAGCAGTTTATACATGAGCATCTCAAAATTAAACATCCATGCAGACTTCATCGCTTATAGCAACATCACAGCCAATGAGCTAAAACTACATTTGGAACAGCCTTATCAGACAAAAGCAGGCATTTTTGCCCTTTGCCACAAGGGAAGTTTGAGAATGACGTTCAATCTTACCTGCTATCGGATCAGTACAAACGATCTCATAGCGATTCCTCCCGAAACATTCATCCAGTTCTTATCAGCCTCGGAAGATATGCAATTGCATATCGTGGTTTTCTCCCAGAAATTGATTCAGGAAGCCAAGATGGGTAAAGATATGATGGACCGATTCCACATCATCGGCAAACACTTTGTGCTCCCGCTACCTAATATTACGTTCCCACTTTATGAAGAGATGTTCACCTTACTGGCGCATCTCTACAAGGATGCAGGACATCTGACCAGCCAGACCATTTTGCAGACATTACTAAGTCTTATCATCCAAGGGACGTACGAACTATGTCCCGAACAAGCTACTATAAAAGAGGTGCCCGGCAGCAGGCATTTTCAGCAATATCGGCTTTTCATCCGATTAGTGCATGCTTTCTATGCACAACAACACCAAGTGGCATTCTACGCCAAAGAGATGAATATAAAACCGGCCACCTTATGCCGGCTAATAAAAAAAGAATCGGGATATACGGCAATGGAGATTATCAATAATACCCTCATCATGGATGCCAAAACGCAGCTCCGCACTTGTGAAGCATCGGTAAAGGACATTGCACTAAATTTAGGATTCAATAATGCGGCTTTCTTCAACAAGTTCTTCAAGCGCCATGTGGGAATGACGCCACAGATGTTCCGTAATTTTAAAGAATAGAGTCTATCCTTGACAAGTACTACTTATCTAACAGAAGAGTTAACATACTTAGCAACAAATCGGGATTAAGGTATTGGCTGAGATGATTCGTATGAAAGGGATACGGGGTGGGTGCGGGAACAATTATGCAAAGCGTTGCCTAGTAATACCCCCTTCCAATTATTTTTGTTTTCTCTGTCTTGCCTTACGAAGCAGGGTCCGGGCAGAAACGGTCTTTATCTTTCCGTCGGACGTACTCAAAACAATCTTCTCATTCCGCTCCGCCTTCTGCTCAAGCATACGTTGTTCGGCGAGTGCCAATCCATAATGCAACTTATTACTCAATTCTTTCCATTCATCGTTCGACATAACTTTCTATGGTTTTAAAGAGTTCTACATTGTGTATTTCAATCGGAATATTCCGTCCTCCTTCGGCCACAATAACCCGGTTCTCCTGACTATTATCCGCTATCAACCAATAGTCCACGCAAGACATATAGATATCGAATAAATTATTCATGCCAGCCTGATAACGGCGGCGTATTACTCCCTCGGGAATTCCGTGTCCGCCTTCACTGACCCTCCGCTGAACGCGACTGATTGCCAGTTCCGGTGAACTGAGCCAAAAGTAGATAAGACTGATTTTATAGCCTTGCGACTGCGCTTGCTGTATGAGCCGTGCATAAGAGCGTGTGGCAAGTGTTGTTTCTATCGAGAAGTTTTCTCCTTCACGCATCAATTCCGAAATACGTTTCAACATCAAACGACCTGCTTCAATCGCCATACCCTGGGGATTAAAGGGAGACAAGCCACGAGCTATTTCGTCCGCATTAACAAATTCTTTGCACTGTAATACCTCAGGCAGCACCGTATAGGATGCCGTTGTCTTACCGGCACCATTACAACCACTGATAATATAAAGTTGTTTACTTTTCAACATTCTTTTACCGAGGATTAAGACTTACTTATGCAAATCAGTATGCAAAGATATAATATTCTAATGATATTACCCCTCCATCTGCTTCCTAATTTCCTCATCTTCCTACCGACCTCCGAATAGTTTCAAGTAATAAGTACCCAAAAGAATGGATTTCTCTTCTTTAAAGAGGAGTAATACAGACGCGTTGGTGGAATTGATTCGTTGCGGAGCGGATATGAGCTAAATAATATTCAATAGATTCATTATCGGTTTATTACCACTGTATAATCACTTTATCAGTGGTACAGTGTCACTTTATCAGTAGTACAGTGCCACTTTATCGATAGTACAGTGCCGCTTTATCAGTAGTACAGTACTACTTTATCGGTGATAAAGTGATACTGTACTTTCAACGGAGGCTGGCAAGGCGTCTTCCTGCGTGGTGGTACGGCAACATTCACCAACAGCCATATCAATTTGGTATTTGTCAGCTCCTATGCCACAAGCAACACAGCATAAGGCAATACCTGGGCAAGTGGAAACCAAGCTCCCGCCGCCCTCACAGCAGGCAACAGAAGCAACAGCGCCTATGACTACAAGACTGAAATTACTTTAAACAACACCACTTTCAGCAATAGCGGTACAGACAAAGGCGGTAAAACCGCCATCGACTACCCTGCCATCTATATTGATACGGAAAGTGTAAATTCCAAGCCCAACCAAGGCGTAGAGCTTACGTACGACACCGCCTCAAAGACTTCATTCGATGCAGCGGGAAAAGGTCTTGTTATTGGAAACAAAGACAATGTCAAGGTTAATGGTAGTACGCCACAATAAGCCATAAACTATAAGTAAAGAATGCGGTTAACTCCCATCAGTTAGCCGCATTTTTTGCGGCTTAATCCTTTCTTTATAATTGCAAACAGAGAAAATGGAATTATTTTAGTTACTTTTGCAACATATATTCAGTTAATAAACAACTACTATATTATGAAATACTTAACCTCGTCCTATCGCGTTGGTTCACACATTTTCAGCATCATCAATCATTCTAAAATAGAACTTGCGGATGCATTACCGTCGTTTTCATCATTCATCACATCCACACCGACTGACGAGGTAAACCTATTTGAACTAAATCTGACAGATACAGACGGGATGGCAATCACAGAGGATAGTGGCACCGACATCAGCTTTGATTGGGAAGATGCACGTTGTGTTATTCGCCCGTTGACTGATACCACGCATATCGTAGCCATCACTCCCCGAAATGCCGAAAAGCCCTATTGTATGGAATGCACCGAGAGTTTCCGTCGTTGTACTGCTTTCATGCCAACTGATGAAAATACAACCGCTCGGAAAGGAGTGATAGGCTTTGTGCTGAACAACTTTCTGATGATGCTCTACGCCTTCAATGCCGCACGGCATCACACATTGCTGATGCATGCCTCGGTTATTGTATCTGATAATAAAGGCTACCTTTTCCTCGGAAAGAGTGGCACCGGCAAAAGTACGCATACCTCACTTTGGCTAAAACATATTCAGGGATGCCATCTGTTGAACGACGATAATCCGGTGGTACACGTAGATAGCACGGGCAAGCAAGTGATAGTTTACGGTTCGCCATGGAGTGGTAAAACGCCCTGTTATCGCAATGAGTCCATGCCTGTAGGTGCATTCGTACGACTGGAACAAGCACCGTTTAATGAAATTAAGCAAGAAGGTACGGTAAGAGCTTTTGCCGCATTATTGCCTTCATGCTCCTGCCTGAAGCAAGATAAAGAAATATACGGAAAAATAGTTGCGACGGTAACGGACCTCGCTTCGCTTATTCCTACTTTTCACCTAAAATGCCTGCCCGACCAAGAGGCGGCAGAGCTTTGCAGAAAAGCCATAGCGGAAAGAAGTGAAAGAACGGCAAAGCAATAATGAGATGAAAAAGAGCATTCCGAACGAAATATTGCTTCCCGAAGTAGCCCGGCTTATAACAGAAGGGCATACAGCGACCATCGTCGTACGCGGGAACAGCATGAATCCGTTTCTTGTGGATCGGCGTGACCGGATAACTTTGGGAAACTTCACTTCGGATGATTTGCAACCGGGTGCCTCTGTACTGGCACGTGACACGACAGGACGCATCGTATTCCATCGCATCATCCACCGAAACGGCGAGACACTGATACTACAAGGCGATGGTAACCTTAAGCAGACTGAAGAAACCACTGTTAGTCAAGTTATGGGATTAATGACTGTAGCCATACGCAAAGATAAAGAATATCCGACTGACAGCAAAGTTTGGAAACGCTACTCTTATTGGTGGCTGAAGCTCACCCCGGTAAGACGTTGGCTACTTGCTATATTCAGACGATTATAACCAATAAAAACATATAGAATTATGAGAATTAGAGAAGGACTTTTCCTGCACAAAATAGGTGACGAATGCATTATCATGCAAGACGGTTCCTCCAATGTGGATTTCAGCAACATCCTGAACCTGAATCCTACCGCCGCTTATCTTTGGGCAACCATAGGCAACCAAGAATTTGATGCCGCTTCCGTTACCAAAATGATGACGGAACACTATGAAGTAACTGAAGAGAAAGCACGCTTGGACGCGGAAAGATTTATCAAAAAGCTAAAGGAAGCAGGAGTAATCTGCGACTTATAATATAACACCCATATGCAACAAGCATTCTTCTCACTAGTACGTTCCGGTTTGTGGGGCACGCCGGCAGATGTTAAGTTATTCCAATCTGTATCGGAAAGCGATTGGAATAGGCTATACCGCATGGCACAATCACAAGCATTGGTTGCGTTAACTTTTGATGGCGTCTGTAGCCTTCCTGAGGATTTGCGCCCGCCACGTCCGCTTTACCTCCAATGGGCAGCCAACACTGTACGGATAGAACAAGCCAATGAACGCCTCAATCGGATGTTGACCGGACTCACTCCTCTTTATAGTAATGCCGGATTAAATCCAGTTTTGTTAAAAGGGCAAGGCATCGGAGCCAATTATCGGAATCCACAACATCGTCAATGTGGCGATATAGACGTCTATTTGGGAAAGAAAGGGCAACCCGTCGCCAATCGCCTACTGTTAGAGCAAGGTGCAATGGTAGAGGGGGAAGCTTCCGATAAACATGCCAGTTATAACCTTCGGGGAGTACATATCGAAAACCATCGTATCATTCTCCGCCTGAATAATCCGCTTGCTAACCGCAATTTCCAGAAATTAGTCAACGAATGGTATCCGCAAGGTGCAGAAAAAGGTTATACCATGCCGGTTCCTCCGGTCACCTTCAATGCACTCTACATCTTTCTGCACGCTTTTGTCCATTTCCTGAACAGTGGCATCGGACTACGTCAACTTTGCGACTGGACTTGCCTGCTTAACCACCGGCATCAGGATATAGATGCCCCTGCCCTGCTCCGTCAACTGCAAGATCTGGGATTATTACGCGCAGCGCAAGCATTCGGATATATTGCCGTCGCGCACCTAGGACTTCCCGCTCATCATCTGCCCTTCCCGCTGGAAGATATCAAGGAACTAGGAGAGAAACTACTGGAAGATATTCTGGCTACCGGCAACTTCGGTCATCATGATACCCGTATCAAACCTCGTCCCAAAGGATATTGGGCAGGAAAATGGTACACTTTTATTCGTGCCAGCCGACGTTGTAATGAACTAAGGCAATTTGCACCAAGCGAAGCCTTCTGGTATCCGGTAACATTGATAAAAGGCACCATAGCCATACAAATTAACAGACTAAAGTGAAAACCAAGAAACTAAACTATATTTGGACCGTCTCTGCCGGGCAACGCGGGCGGATACTACTAAGTTGTTTTACAGGCATCCTGGGAGTGATCCTGGCACTTGCTTTTATCTACGCTTCCAAACAAGTGATAGATATCGCTACCGGAGCAACTACCGGCAGTTTGGTGCATGCTGCCATCCTCACTGTTATTCTACTTATAGCCCAACTGCTTTGTGGTACTGCCGATACCTGGATAAGTACCCGCATGCAAATTGAAACCGGCAATGCCCTGCGACACCGGCTTTTCTCCCGTTTACTACAAAGTTGCTGGAATGAACTTGAACGCTTCCATACAGGTGATATCGTAAATCGTGTAGAGCAAGATACTTCCGCCATTGTAACTTTATTGACATCTTCTATTCCGGCATTCATCGTTACAGGAGTGCAGCTTGTAGCCGCATTCGTTTTCTTCTGTTATCTGGATCCTTCATTACCTTGGCTGATAGTAGCCATACTACCCGTCTTTCTATTAGGAAGCCGGTTCTACATGCGACGCATGCGGAGATACACTCATGAAATCCGGCAAAGTGACAGTCATATTCAATCTGTTATTCAGGAAAGTTTGCAACACCGCACCGTCATCAAGACTTTGGAACAAAGTGAACGACACCTAGGCAAGCTCGATAATCTGCAAGATATGCTTCGTAGTCAAGTTATGGGACGTACACGTTTCTCTCTCTTTGCTCGTACCATGGTCGCCTTTGCCTTCTCCGGAGGTTATCTCACTGCTTTTCTTTGGGGAGCCGTCCGCCTCAGCACCGGTAGTATTACTTTTGGAACCATGACTGCTTTTCTGCAACTCGTCGGAAAAGTACAACGCCCCGTTCTTGACCTTTCGCGCCTGATACCTTCGGTTGTCAATGCACTTACGGCCATAGACCGGTTGCTGGAGCTTGAAGAACTACCTGCCGAAACAAGTGGAAAAGCTATCTTCTTCGACACTACTCCCGATTTAGTATTGAATGATATAACCTTCTGTTACCCTGCAAGCGACGACCCTGTATTCAATCATTTCTCTTGCAGTTTTCCTGCCGGAAGTTGTACAGCAGTTATTGGAGAAACAGGTAAAGGCAAAACAACGCTCATCCGATTATTACTTGCCCTTGCAACTCCACAAGAAGGAAGTATCACACTCTCATCCCCCAACTCTCAACTTGCAACTCTCAATTCTCAACTTTCAACTCTTAAAGTTTCCCCTCAAACTCGGAGTAATTTTGTTTATGTCCCTCAAGGTAATACATTATTTAGCGGGACAATCCGGGATAATCTACTTATGGGCAATCCGCAAGCCACCGATGTAGCCATGCACCAAGCCTTACGTACCGCTACCGCCGACTTCGTATTCAAGCTACCTAATGGTATAGATTCTTCACTCAACGAACAAGGAGGCGGGTTAAGCGAGGGACAAGCCCAACGTATTGCCATAGCCCGCGCCTTGCTACGTCCCGGCAGTATTCTACTTTTGGATGAAGCTACATCAGCACTGGACCCCGAGACAGAGTATCAACTTATAAAAAACCTACGTAACAACTACACCGGTAAGACTTTTATCTTTGTCACTCATCATCCTGCGGTAGCCGAAGCATGCGAAACTATAATCAGATTATAGATATTCTCATCAAACCGGAACCTTCCTAAAAAAAAGATCTGCCCCTTATCAATAGAGGCAGATCCTTCCTTTTTTATTATCAGTAGTTCTTAGAACAGTTTCGCAGGATATTCGCCAGCATCTACCAATGCCTGAATTTTATCTACTACATCCTGACGGTCTTCGGGATAAGTTACACCAAACCACTTGCTGGTAGTATCAAGTACTTCACAAGTAGCAATGCCATCAGTAATCAATTTATCAACCATCAACGGAATGAAGAATTCACTCTTCAGGTTCTCCATATTCTTCGGATCGCTAAGGAAAGACTTGAAGAATTCTTCGCTATAAGCAAAGTAATCGGGAGTGAAACCCCAGAAGTTCATGCTGACCGGAGTAGTTTCAGGAGTAGCAGTCCACTCACCGTTATCGTCGATATATTTCACTTCACCGTCCATACGTTGGATTTTGGTACGCTCTACTACAGAAGTCAGCAAACCATTGGCATCTTTACTGCAAAGACCGCGAGATACAGTACCGCTTTCACTCAGCGTATTGCCGATACGGAAACCTACCATTGAATATACGTTCTTTGAACCTTCAGGCAATTCTGAAAGGAACTTACCCATAGTCATGAATGAATCGTGACCATAGTAATCATCACAATTGATAACAGCAAACGGTTCTTTGATTACATTAGCACCCATCATCACTGCATGATTGGTACCCCAAGGTTTAGTACGGCCTTCAGGGCAAGTAAAGCCGGCAGGAAGATCATCAATAGACTGGAATACCAGTTCGCATGGGATATGACCTTCATATTTAGAAATAATCTTGTCACGGAAATCTTGTTCGAAGTCTTTACGAATTACAAAAACGAGCTTACCGAAGCCAGCGTTAATAGCATCATAGATTGAATAATCCATAATAGTTTCGCCATTAGGACCCAGTCCGTCCAATTGTTTCAAGCCACCATAACGGCTGCCCATACCGGCTGCCAGTAGGAATAAAGTAGGTTTCATACTAGTTATTATTAAAAAGGTTAGTGTATCATCATTGATTACGCCGGCAAATTTACGAATAATTTCTCCCTTAAAGGGAACAAATAGTTCATTCTTTACTACAAATCATTCAAAAACGTACATTTTTAGAACGGATAGCCGATAGCGAAGTGCAATGCCATACTATCCTTAAACTTAGGAATATTATAATAACCGGATTTGCCTGTATCATACGGATCGTGCAAAGCAATACCCAAATCAAGACGGAAGACCAGAAAATCCAGGTCATAACGCAAACCGGTTCCTGTACCCAACGCAATCTGCTTACCAAAATTCTTCATGGTCAACTCACCACCCGGACGAGCCTCATCTTTTCGCATCAGCCAGACATTACCGGCATCCAAAAACAAGGCGCCATGCAAATCACCGATAATACGGAAACGATACTCTATATTCGCTTCCATACGGATATCGCCGACATGATTGATATACATATACTTTTTCTCTTTATTGGGTGGATAACCTCCCGGTCCAATACTTCGCGCCGTAAATGCACGCACACTATTGGCTCCACCAATATAGAACTGCTCTGTATACGGAGCGGTCAGCATATTACCATAGGACCAAATTACTCCTCCTGCAATGCGTGATGCAATCATCTGGTTCTTATCTATCCGATAATGATAACGGAATTCAGAATTCAATTTCAAGAACTGCGCAAAAGGTACACCGAGCAGTTTCTTTTCACGCTTATCGAAAGGTTCGCCGAAAATGCGATAAATGGCCGAAGTAAGATTTCCCGCCGAAGCCACCGTAGACTGCCACCAGATAGGATTACGTTTACCCGGCAAGGAAGCATTATCATAAGTATACGTATATTCCATCGCAGGGATAAACTGATTTCGCAGACTGACGTATAATGCCGGATTTTCCTCCCGCAAAGTATCGAACGCTAATGTTGGATCGCGAAGTACATTGAAGGTCAATCGGAAAGGAGTAATACTATGTTTGGTAGTACGCTTGGGCTGGAAATCATAAGTAACGTTTCCACCAAAAGCGAGCAGTTTGTAATATTTGGCACGGTTCATCTGATCAACATTGATACGGAATGTAGTGGTTGCCGGGAAGTCATATTCCCTACTGCCTAACCGTGGAAAGACAACACGGGGAAACATCAATGAAGAAGACAATCCAAAATCATAACTGTTCATCAAAGAACTGCTACCCTTACCCGTTTGCCACTCGTAAGAAGCTTCCAGTTTCACATTCCACGTCTCTCCACCACCAAACACATTATTCTTTGTCAGTGTAAACGCAGCTCCCGGTCCCGTCTGATTATTGCTCTTCATCTTGACATTAAAGTCGAACTCGGCATCATAAGGTTTGTCAAGTGCCGCATAAATTTTCAGGTCGAGTGTATCGGAAACCAAGGTTGTATCGCGCGGAATATACTGCATTTCAACATAACGGAAGATACCTACATTGGCTAAACGTTCCTGAATACGGGTCTGCCGATACAAGCTGTAAAGATCTTGCATAGAACGTTGACGGGAGATTCCTGCACTATCTTGTACCTGACGTTTACGGCGATAGCCCTGATAGTTCAGCCAACGATAGAGCATGTTAGGGCGTACTCCCGGTTTGTTATAATAATGAATATTCAGTCCTTTATAATCCATACTGTCATTGGGAGCTTCTCCCTGCTTGCCCATCAGATATACAGACTTATTGCCCACAAAATAAAGTTTCTGTGCGGCGGCAGGTATACCGGGTACAGGTATCATGCGCATAGTGACATGCCCACCCGGTACCATAGTCGTATCCGCCTGATAAGTCAGATAATCGGGACGGAAATAATAGTATCCGACGTTACGCAAGAGTGTACTGATACGAGTACGTTCTCCGTCAAGATCGGTCACATTGAACTGCTCTCCCGGGCTGATAAGCGAGCGGCGGCGCCCCTGCTCAATAATGCGCAGAGTACGTTGATTAAATCCACGGTAAAATACCGTATCAATAAAGTAAGGATTGCGCATATCCACAGTATACTGTAACTTGGCCTTCAATGAGTCTTTCGGATCAATAAAAGTTTTATAACTCACCTTACCATTAAAATAACCATAGTCGCGCAACAAATTAGCAGCAGCCTTTTGACGAATTTCCGGATTTACCGTAGACAAGAATACCGGCGTAGAAGCAAACTTATTGAATATCCATTTGCCAAAACCTTTCTGATATTTCTGAAAATCATTATAAACCCACAATCCAAAAGGAAATGGAAAGCGTAAAGAAGAACTTCCCAGTATAGAGTAATTGGGTGCTGTAGCAAGTGCGGCTTCCACTTCTTCCATAGCTATCTCTCCTACCGGGGTTACACTACGGTTCAATACAATCATCGGCTTTTGCCCGGTATACAGTATTTCTCCTTCCGGCAGATGCTTGGTAGTTGAGCAACCTGCCAGAAACATTAATCCTATTATATATACTATCAGTCGTTTCATATCACTTTTCTCTTATTCGCTTTGTCACTTCTCTTCCTTTTTCACATCTTTCTTCTTTTTCTTAAAGATGAAAAGCTCTCCCAAGCGATCCATTTTACGACGGAGCACAACACCGACACCAGTCTCTGTTATTTCACCATCGAGCACACTTTCGTAGTTTTTATCATAGAACACACGTACATAACGGGTTCCTGATGTATCAAGACGGTATTCCAATGAGATATTATCAATAAACGATTCTGCATCATTCGTTGCGTTGGCACCGGTAGATACCTTGCCACCAATAATAATCTGTACGCGGTCATTAAAGAAGCGTTGGGAATAACGGAAACTGAAGTCCTTCTGTGTATCACCGGTTTCGGCAGAAGTACGGTCTTCTATCCCAACACTGATATTGGCATTTTTCACCGAACCTGCAAGGGAGTTTATCTGACTTTGGAGCACACTATTCAAGGCAGCACCCATACTCAGACCTCCACCTTTACCACCGCCGTTCAGATAGATACCCGTAGCAAGCATGGCAATAGCTTGTTTGCTTCGTTCATCTGGACCCATTGCCTGTAGCTCGTTCTCAATGGTTGCATCTTCGGGAGCAGAGATGTCGAAAATCAATTCGGGTGCCTCCAAACGATTCTTAATAGAGATGGAAACATCAAAGTTTACCATACGCGATCCATCTCCATTTCCATCGGCTACGGAAGCGCGCATACGTTCGGTAGCTTTCAGATTAAGTGTGGGATTCATTATATTTCCCCTCCAATCCACATAGCTTCCGGGATTGAATTGGAACTCTTTCAACGGAATGATAGGTAATGAATATTTCATCACACCGCCCGAAAGAGTGTAGCGCCCTGTAAGGTTCATATCACCCTGAGGCGTATATTGCAAGTTCAAGTCACCACCGCCTTCCAGTTCTATGAATTTACTACGATCCGGACTTAGGTCGGCACGCAAGCGCACTGCATTGTCTATATGAACCGACATAAACATTTCCATACCGCCTAAAGACATAGTCGGGGTTTCGTCCTCTTTTACAGAAGTGGTGTCATTAAAGGAAGTAAAGGTAACCAGTCCGTCAAGCCTGTCTTCTACCGTCAACGGAGAGTCGGTCAATACATAAGTCACGTTGGTATTACCTAGTAGATTCATGTTTCCGCGCATAGTCAACCCATCGAGCGGACCACGGACGGTGGCATTCAGGTCAACGAATACTTTACCGTAAACCAAGCTCTCTTTCGTACGAGGTGCATCTAATAAGGTATAGTTGTCAGCTAATAAATTCAGGTTAGCAGTAGGACGTTGCATATTGCGGAAATCGATATTTCCGTCAATAGTAAACGGATTCTTACTAGTTGTATAGATAGCAAATTTGTCGAATATAAGTTTATTGTCCTCTATTTGCAACGGGCGGTTATCAAACCAATAGCGTGCTCCTGCCTGACGGGCAAAAACTGATACGCTATCCAACGAGACATCACCGTGCATTTTCGGTTTATCCAAGGGACCATAAATGTATAAACCACCGTCAATATCGCCTGTAAAGGACACCATCTGATCCGGGATAAATGCGTTCGCCATTTTGAGTGGGAAGTGTTCAAAACTGGTGGTTACTTCCAAGGAATCCTTACCATTTTTCTGTGTCAATACACCGTTGGCGGTCAGGATTTCCTGATTTTCATAAGTGAAATAGGTATTCAGGAAATGTGAGTTATGCTCTCCCGGCAACCAGGAAGCCCCCATACCAATATCACCTACCGGCTGATTCTCGTAGGTCAGTTTTTCAACATTAGCTTCGGCAGATACCTGCAAAGAAGTAGCGGTCTGCACATAATTAGCTTCGGCGGATAACAACCCCGTCAATCGAGGCAGGTAGGGCAAAACATTACTCAGTTCATCCAGACGGAGGCGACTCAGTTCAACATTGATATTCTGGAGAGAGATCGTATCTTGCGGATTGGACTGCATACGGAAGCAAAGCCCATTATCACTATCCATATCCACATTGGCATAAACCCGCATATTCTTATGCAAATATATCCAGTTACTATCGTCTACAAAGCGGAACTTGCGGAAAGCAATGATAGGCTCGGCAGGAATCAAGTGCAGCAATACTCCATTTCCTTTACCGTTTCCTTCGGTCAACGGGCGGGCATTGACACCGAACAACACACCGGTTTGTCCATGTCCGTCCACATAGTCAACGGTCAGTTCGGCATCTTCATTACGAATTTCCCCCGTCAAGGTACTACGGAACACAAACTGCGGATTCTTAGGTCCGTTGATGACACCGCCTTGTAACTTCATAAGTGTAGTATCCTGTCTGACGGCAAAGAATATAGTATCGAGTTGCAGAGAGTCCACGCGCAGCCCATGAATGGCTGTACGTCCATTGATACCTCGTGTAGGCGTAAAGCCGAAGCGAAGCGTAAAATCATTGAAGGATACATCTTTCGTTGCCAAGAAATAGCTGACCGGATTATTTTTTCCGGCAGTCAGTTGCATGCCGGCTGAGGGCAACACCTGACGTAAAGCTGCATGGTCAAGACGGCTGTCTTCTATCTGCTTTGTCAGCAAACGGACAAATTCGTCTGATTGGCTCATCAGTTTCTTCAAAGTGCTGCGGGCACGGAACTGAAGATCCAAATCTCCGGCATCAAGTTTCAATTTGATAGAATCGTGGCGTGCCTCGGCCCCCAAGTGGAAAGCGAATGGATGTTTCAACGGTTTGGGAGCGAATCCCAGTTTATGCAAGTCCACCTCTTCTACATTGATATCGAGCTTACCATCCAGGTAACGACGGTTAAGATGCATATCAGCATCACCCTGCATTTTTAATAAAGCATTGTCACTGACTAGGTTCACCGTAGCAACAGAAGATTTCAATCCGGCTTTCACATCTACTCCGGAGATGTTCCAATGTCCGTATTGCAGTTCTTTCAGAGAAGCTTCCAAGGCGGCAACGGTTTTGTAGGATGCAATATCCACGCCTCTTCCTTTGGCTGAAATATTAGCCGTCAAAGTATAGATGGAATCTTTAGGCAAGAAATGATGCATTTGCAAAGCGTCGATGCCAAGGTTAGCATGATAAGCTTCAGTAGATAAGTTATAGGCAGCATCCAGCCCCAGAAGTCCTTCTCCTTCTTTCAACTTCAAGTCGGCAATACATTGCACACCTTCCAGCCCGAAGTGAGCAGCAAGATTCATGCTATCCGGAATTACGATAGAACCGTCAGGCGTAAGACCGGTAAGCCCAGTCAAGAAGTTCAGATTCTGTGTCTGCATCTCGAAATCCATCTTTCCATTACGGTTTAGGCTATCAGTCAGATTCCAGAATTCACCTCCGCCGCTGAGGGAGAAAGCACCGGGCAGATCGATTGAAAAGCGGGAGATTTGCATCTGTTTCAGATTTCCCTCTGTGCCGGCATGGATAACAAGCGGACGGAAAGGATAAGCTTTCTTGAAGGTTTCGGGCAATCCTCCGGCAAAGAGTAACACATCTTCTTTACCTATATTGGCGTTAAAGCGGGCAGTCAGGCGTCCGGTTGTGGGAATATTTATCAGTTCCCAATAGGTTTGGGCGGTAAGATTCATTTCGCTATGCGGTGTAAGCAGCTTCAACGAAGGAACACGTATGGTTGTTGAATCGGAAAGCAGACGACCGGTAAGAGAGGTGACGCTAAGTCCGGAACGTTCGTTCATGGAGAATTCGCGGATTACGGCATTCATGTTTCTGCCTTGATACATCACAGAATCAATGCCCAGGCGGATGTCACGCAAAGCGATATGTGAAGCGTCGAAACCTTCGGCAGGTTTTGCAGCAATGCTATCGGTAGGATTCAGGTTTCCTGTATCATAATTGACGGTAGTACCGGTAAGGAGAAACTTCTTCCAGCCATAGAACTGGTGTTTCAAGTCGGCAGCAGCCTCGGAAATCTCGGCATCACCGACATGGGCTGCCAAACGCATAGAGTCGAGCGGCATCGACAAATCGACCGAAACATTCTTTAGTTTCAAAGCATGTAGAGTGATCTTCCAGTTAAGGGCAGTTTCAGTAGAATCTTTAGGTGTCTCGGTGGTGTCGGCAAGCATAACTTGCACATGGGTATCACTCAACTCGATGTTGTTCAGCAAAGCGTCTTCATTCTTTAAGTCAATGCCGTGACTCTCAAGGAAGAAGCGTCCAAGAGTACCCTGTATCCGCATACCCTCCACCAAATCAGAGGAATTAACAGATACTTCTTTAAGTGTGATATCGTCAATCTCGACCTTCCCTTTAAATAAAGGCCATGCCTGCACGCGGACATTCAGGCTTTCAAGGCTCAACAGGGTGTCGGGCCGTTGCACATCGGTTGCACTGTCGGCAGGCTGCACTACCAATACACCACGCACCAGCAGATTCAAGGGAAACCGAAGATCAATACGTTCTACAGATATATCCATACCCGTAGCATCAGATGCTATTGCTGTTGCCTGCTTCCGTATAAAACTTTGTACAGGAGGCACATAAAGCAATATCATTAACAGTATAAATAGTATAACTGGAGTAAGCAGCACCCAAAGTGCTATTTTCAACCATTTTCTTCTCATTGAAATATCTTTCGACAGTGAATATCTAAAACGTTACAAAGTAAACAATTTCCAATGAAATTTAGTTCTTTCTTCATCAAGAAGATATATTTTGTGTTACGACTTGTTCTACAATGGCACCTATGAGGGCAAGTGCGGAAAGAGTTTTTTTCTTTATCTCTTCGTTGAAGGATGCTTCGCGTGAAGCTTCAAGCTCTTTCAGCAAGGCAACAAGTTCAGCAGCTCCCAACAGTGTAAATAAAGGTAGCATCTTATGCCCCAGAGCGGCAATACCGTGAATGTCTTCGCTATCTAAAGCTTGCCGTAAGCGATCGGCATTGAGCCTTGTTTCCTGAACAAAACTTTCGAGGATAGACTTCGCTGCATCGGGGTCATCACCGGAGAAAGCGGTAAGGGCGGAGAAGTTGAGTGCATGATCCGTAGGTTGGGATACCACCGCTCTTTGTTCAAGGTTCAGTTCGGCAAGCAGTTCGTTTACCGTGAACGGTTTATGCAGGCTACCGGCAAAGCCATGACTGAGAAAATCTTCGCGCTGCATATCACTACGGGCAGTGACGGCTATTACAGGTATTGTCTTGGCTTGCGGAATATTGGAGGCACGCAGCAGACTCAACAAGTCGAAGCCATTCATGACAGGCATCTGCACATCAGTGAGCAGCAAGTCAAAAGTATCGGTACGCAATGCTTCCAGCAGTTCGTCCGGTTGCTGACAAATGACGGAGTCAATGCCGCTTTGCTGAAGCATGGCAGCGGTAAGAGTCAACTGAATGCGGTCGTCGTCAATAAGAAGAAGCTTATTTAATGAAGAATAAGGAATGGAGATTGAAGAATTGGGCTGCACGTTTACACCGCAAGGTGATTCTTCATCCTTCATTCTTAACTCTTCATTTTTAACCGGGTACAAGGGGAGACGCAGAGTGAATGTACTGCCTTTTCCGAGTACACTATCGACTTCTATCTTGCCTTCAAGCAACTGTACCAGCATACGGACGATAGACAAGCCCAAGCCAAAGCCTTCTTCTCCTTGTGCACCCGGCAGACGGGTGAATTCTTGAAAGATACGCTCCCGGTCGTCCACTCCCATACCTTTACCCGTGTCGGTAACGGTAAGTAGCAGATGGCTACTATTGAAAGAAGCACTTCCTCTCTCTACATAGGTAGCTTTCAAGGTAATGCCACCTTGCGAAGTAAACTTCACAGCATTTGAAAGAAGATTGTTTATGATTTGTCGCAACCGCAGCGGATCACTAATAAAAGTACCTTGAAGTTCGGGAGCAATCTCATGCTTCAAGTATAACCCTTTGGCAGCAGCCAGTGGCCCAAAACTCACATATACTTCCTCCAACAGATCGGCCGGATGAAAAGTAACACGGTTTATCTCCACCTTTTGAAGATCGAGGCGATGGAAGTCGAGTAAGTCGACTACCAACTTCAAGAGGTGCTCGGAAGAGGTTTTCATATTATCCAGGTAAAAACGCTGGCGTTCGTCTACGGTAAGGCGGGATAACAAGTCGGCATACCCCATGATAGACCCAAGGGGGGCTTTAAAGTCATGGGTAATAGCAAGCATCAGTTTCTCTCGTGAAACAAGTAAGTCTTCAGCACGACGGCGGGCTTCTTCCAGATCACGGCGATAGCGGTTGCTACGGGTAATATCCCGTCCGATAATAATCAGGAAGAAAGCAGAAAGAAGAACCGCCCCTACAGCAATACCACCGATTATCTTGGCAGAACGATGACGTACAGTCTGTTGTTTTTCGGCTTCGGCAAGGGCACGAGCCATTGTTTCTTCTTCATAATCTTTCAACAGGCTGTCAATTCGGGCAGTAAGCATATGGTCGAGGCGTTGCAGATTACGCTTGCGCCGTTGTACAATCGAGTTGCCTTCTTTTTTTTGCTTGGCAATAGCACGTAGCTTTTCGTGCAGGGAGTCTGCCGGATTGTACGCTTCAAGTACCGTATCGGTAGCAAATTCGAGTGAGGTCTTTACCTGGATAGCAGTATCTTTCTTGGACGGCGCAAATACTTCGCCCAACCTGCGGAAGAAGCCTTTCTTCTTAGGACTAGTCACTATCGTATCGCGATGGGATATAATACGGTGCTGTACCCGTTGTTGGGTAACAATGGAATCTTGCTCGGCAATGATATTCTCAATATCACTAGTGGACACCATACTCTCGTTTGCCTCGCTTAGCGTACGCAACATGCGTATGGTATTAGTATCTTTTTCGCGCAGAAGTGTCAACAGGCTATCCGTCCATTGTCCGTCCCGGTCTTCGGAATGCATAAGGTTTTCCATTTCTCTGTGTACGAAGAACAGAGAAAAAAACATGGCTGCAAGTAACAGAGTATAACCTACAACGATCTTAACCTTAGAGACACTATTCATAATTATTAAATGAAGAATGAAGAATTTAGAATGAAACTGCGCTAATACACCGCATGGCAATTCTTAACTCTTCATTCAATTGTTTTATACCTGAACCGTAGCCACAACATCACTCCGGCAGTAGTCAGTCCGAACGGGAATGCCATCCATACGCCCACCAATCCCCAGCCGAGGACAAAGCCACAGAGGTATCCTACAGGCAAAGATATAACAAAATAGGATATAAATGCTATAAACATCATTGGTTTCACATCCGAGATACCTCGCAGGGCATTGGCAAAGTTTATCTGTAATCCGTCGCCAAACTGATAAATAAGGAAAGGAAAGAACAAAGCCGATACCATGGTTGCAACTTCCGTACTATCTGTAAACCAACCACCGACTTGACTGCGCAACGAGAAAACAATACTCAGTAGCACCACTTCCATACAGAGTATCAGATGGAAACCGGCATACGCCGAACGACGCACATTCTGTATGTCTCCTTGTCCCTTAAAGTTGCTGACACGCACAGCAACAGCCGCACCCATACCGTAGAACATCATAAAGGTGAATTGGGAAATAGTCAGCATAATCTGGTGTGACGCCAATGCGATAGTACCCAGCCATCCTACCATTATGGTACTTAAACTAAAGGAAGCAGTCTCCATTCCCATCTGCATACCCACAGGCCATCCGAGTGCATTGAGCTGTTTGAAGAGCGGCTTCGACCATCCTAAACGGAAGAAACCGATACGGTAACGGATAAAACGACGGCTAAACAGTACTATCCATGCAAATACCAGCACCATGACAATACGTGAGAACAAGGTGCTGATACCAGCTCCAAGCAGTCCCAATTCGGGAAATCCGAACTTACCATTGATAAGGATATAGTTACCCACAATATTCAGAGCATTGCCACCCAGCAATATCCACATAGCGGTTTTGGTATCAGTAATTCCATCTGTAAATTGCTTGAAACCATTGAAAAGCATAACGAATACCAAAGAAGCCAACAATACCAGATAGTAAGGTTTTATAAGCGGCATCAGTTCTTCGGGTTGGCCTAGCCGATCGACGTTGAAATAGAGAACGGTCATTATCAGGGTCAACAATACTGCCACCAGTACATTGGCCACCAAGCTGCACCGCAATGCCTGTCCGGCTTCTGCAAAACGCCGGTTACCGTAAAATCCTCCTACAATTGGGGTCAGTCCGTAACTGAAACCTGTACTGAAAATGATACAGAGCGTAAACATATTATTTACGAAAGAGGCGGCACCCAACTCCGGAGTACTATGATGCCCGATCATTAATGTATCTGCAAAGCCAAGGACGATAACACCTACCTGCCCGATAACAATAGGAAGTCCCAAAAGGAACAACGCTTTATAATGTTTGCCGTATGTATTAAGGAGATTCTTCATATATGGTTTAAATTAAATAGGAATTTAGCGGATAAGCCGAATGCCATTTACTTATCCGCCTGTTTCTTATAATACAGCACCACCCCATTCTCTTTGCGGAAAGCCTGCTGCGCCACAGCACGGAGCTGTTCCGGGGTAACAGAACGGTAATTGTCTACTTCACGGTCTATATCTTCCGCCTTTCCGGTCAGTTCATACCAAGCAAGGTTTGTGGCCACATTCAAATAGTTGATGTTACCGAATATCTGGGTAGATTCAAATTTATTCTTTACTTTTTCCAGTTCCAGCTCGCCTACAAGTGCCAGTTTCAAATCTTCCAATTCTTCACGAACAGCAGCCTCAGCCTGTTCCAGCGACACGCCATCCGAGGGTTTACCACTGATATGGAATAAACCTGCATCCCGCGAGCCGGAAATATAGGCATCTATACTCGAAAACAGCTTCTTCTCTTGCACCAACCGTTGCTTAAAGCGACTGGAGCGTCCATTGCTAAGAATATCCGATAAGATATCGAACGCAAAATAATCGGCATCACCCCGACGGCATATATGAAAAGCCATAAACAGGGCATCAAGCGGAACATTGCGCTCCACCGCCAGACGACGTTCTTCTGTTTGAATAGGTTCTTGAGGTAATTGTCTCACCGGAACCTCTCTCCGGGGAATGGTTCCAAACCACTTCTCAGTCAGCCTGACTGTTTCTTCCCATGAGATATTTCCCGTTACAGCCAGCACAGCATTATTGGGTGCATAGAAGCGGAAAAAAAACGATTTCACTTCATCCAAAGTAGCGTTGGCAATATGGGAGAGTTCTTTGCCGATAGTCGGCCATCGGTAGGGATGCGTTTGATAAGCCAATGGACGCAACAAATGCCCCACATCACCATAAGGCTGGTTCAAGCACCGTTGCTTGAATTCTTCCATTACCACCCCACGCTGCACTTCCAGACTTTGTTCACTGAAAGCCAATTCCAACATACGGTCGGATTCCAGCCAAAAGCCTATCTCAACATTCGATTTGGGAACGGTAAGGTAATAGTTGGTTATATCATTGTTGGTCCACGCATTGTTTTCCCCACCTGCCAGTTGCAAAGGAGCATCATAATCAGGAATGTTCACCGAACCGCCGAACATCAGGTGTTCAAAAAGATGTGCAAAGCCGGTATGATCGGGATGTTCATCGCGCGCACCTACATCATAGACTATATTCAACGCAACCATTTGCGTACTGGTGTCCTCATGGTGCACCAGACGCAAACCGTTGGATAGGGTTAGTTTGTTAATCTTCACTCCTTAATCTATCACTGTTACTTTTTTGATGACAACATCCTCTTCCGGACGATCACTGCGATCAGTCTTTACTTTTTGGATCTTATCAACAATATCCATGCCTTCTACCACTTCACCGAATACGGTATATTCACCATCCAGGTGGGGAGTACCGCCAACAGTAGTATAAGCTTTCACTTGTTCCGGCGTGAAACGGAATTCCGGTTCTTTGGCAACTTGCGCTTCCGCCTGTGCAATCAGGGTATCCTGCAAATTCATCAAGCCTTCCTGATCCTGGGCTTTACGCATCTTGTAGATTTCCTTTGTATATTTGTTAGCCAGCGCATTGAAAGCATTATTCAAACGCATCTGGTTCATTTGCTGCTCCATACCCAGTAAAGTAGAGTCACTATACACCTTTCCGGTTACGATATAGAATTGGCAACCAGACGACTCCTTCTTCGGATTCACATTGTCACCTTGACGTGCAGCCGAAAGTGCGCCTTTCTTATGGAAGTACTTCGGATAAACAAATTCGGCAGGAAGCGTATAGCCTACATCGCCTGCACCCAACTGCTTGCCTTTCGGTGCATTCTTTGACTCCGGATCGCCTGCCTGAATCATGAATTCCTTAATAACGCGATGAAACAACGTACCTTCGTAAGTACCGTTTTCTGCCAGTTTGATGAAATTATCACGGTGTTGCGGTGTTTCATTGTATAATTTCACGATGATATCACCCGCATTAGTCTCAATCTTCAACTTCGTTTCTTTTTCCATATTTCCGTCTTTCTTTTGTCCCGATTTGCATGCTGTTAAGCTACAAAGCAGTATGGTTAATAATACTATGAGATTTCTTTTCATTTTACTTTTTGTTTAATTTAAGTCTGCAAATATACGATTTTAAGACAAAACCACTTACCTTTGTATCATAAAAGAGATAAAATACACAGGTGATGAAATCCATTTTAATCGTTGAAGATGACATAACTTACGGCATGATGCTAAAAACGTGGCTTGGGAAAAAAGGTTTTCAGGTAACGTCCGCCAGCAGCATTGCCCGTGCTCAGAAACATATTGAGACGGAAAGCGTAGATTTGATCTTGTCTGACCTGCGATTGCCCGATAAAGATGGTATTGATTTACTGAAATGGCTCAGCGAACGTGGACTGTCGATACCGCTTATTATCATGACCGGTTATGCCGATATACAATCGGCGGTACAAACCATGAAACTAGGTGCCTGCGATTATATCTCGAAACCGGTAAACCCGGATGAGTTGTTAAAGAAAATGGAAGAAGCGCTGAGCGCATCATCCAACGCTTCGAAACAGACCATGCGTTTACCCCAAACAGATGATGCATTTGACTCAAACAGATCATCTGTTTCGCGCAAACAGACCATGCATTTCGAAAGAGAAGAAAATCCCTCTCAGAAGGGCGCAGAAGGCACCTCCTTTTCCTCCGACTACCTTGAAGGAGAGAGTGACGCCGCCAAGCAGCTCTATAATTATGTAAAACTTGTTTCCCCTACCAATATGTCGGTGCTCATCAACGGTGCCAGTGGAACAGGAAAAGAATACGTTGCCCATCGCATCCACCAACTTAGTAAACGTGCCAATCAGCCGTTTGTTGCCATTGATTGCGGTTCTATCCCTAAAGAACTAGCCGCCTCCGAATTCTTCGGGCACGTGAAAGGTGCATTCACAGGTGCTATCACTGACAAAACCGGAGCCTTTGTCGCCGCCAATGGAGGTACTATATTTCTTGACGAAATAGGGAATCTAAGCTACGAAGTGCAGGTACAGTTGCTTCGTGCACTGCAAGAGCGCAAAATCCGTCCGGTAGGATCGAACAAAGAAATACAAGTCGATGTGCGTTTAGTCTCAGCGACCAACGAAAACTTAGAGCAAGCTATTGAAAAGGGAACTTTCCGCGAAGATCTTTTTCATCGTATCAATGAATTCACCCTGCGCATGCCCCAGTTAAAGGAACGTCACGAAGACATCTTGCTCTTTGCCAACTTCTTCCTCGACCAGGCTAACCGTGAATTGGACAAGCATCTGATCGGCTTCGATGAAAAAGCCTCCAAAGCATTACTGGAATATCATTGGCCGGGCAATCTGCGCCAGATGAAGAATATTGTGCGCCGTGCCACCTTATTGGCGCAAGGCAAATTCATTACAATTGACGAATTGAGTGAACTGAATGAACCTGCTCCAATCCCCGTAGGACTCCCCTTGCGTAATGAGGAAGCTGAGAAGCAACAAATTATTGAAGCATTACGCCAAACCGGAAACAACAAGAGCCGTGCCGCCCAACTGCTGGGCATTGACCGCAAGACCTTGTACAACAAGCTGAAACTTTATAGTATCTTCGACTAAAAAGTGTAGAATAATTCCACACTCCCTTCCACACATTCCACACTTTTCCACAGTATTCCACACTGTGCCACAGCAGCCATAAGTCTATCATTCAATCACTTAATCCTTAAGTGCATTATTTGGCACGTCATTTGACCTATATTATACGTAAGCGTCAAGCTCTACAATTAGGACAAGACACTTAAACCTAACTAACAACATATATATCAACTTAAAAGCAAATGAGATTATGAAGAAATTAGTTTTAGTAGCAGCCCTGTTTATGTTTGTTTGTGGCGGTTCGTTCTTGGCTCAGGCAAAGACATCTGTACAACAAGCGTCTATGACATCTATGTCTAACGACACTGTTATCACAGATTCTGTGCAACCAGTCAAGAACGTGCCTGACACAGCAGTAGTGGCCCAATAACAGTAAGCACACTAATAAAAAAGCCATTCCCTCCTTGTCTATTCTGGGGAATGGCTTTTTTTAGTTGAAATTCTTTAAGCTTACCAATGTCTTTCCGGATAAAGGTCATTCCACCATGCCGGACTATCTTGCAGCCAACGGGCAAACCAAGCCATTATGGAGTTTTGCCATTGCACGCGCTTAGGATAATCACTGATAAAGTGGTTCTCGCCATCTACCGTAATAAATTCTACAGGTTTACCCAATATCTTCAAAGCATTATACAATTGAATGCTTTCGCCAATAGGAACATTGGTATCTACTGTGCCATGTAACAGCAACAATGGAGTCTTAATCTTATCGGCATTGAACAGTGCACCCTGTTTGGTAAACAAGTCCGGATTATTCCAAGGATAGCTTTCGGCAGCAGCTACAGAGTTATAAGAATAACCCCAGAAACCTTCGCCCCAATAGCTGGTCACGTTGCTGATACCTGCATGCGAAGCGGCAGCAGCGAAGATATCGGTTTTTGTTTGTAAGTACATCGTCATAAATCCACCGTAAGAAGCACCGAGACAACCTACACGTTTAGCATCGACAAAAGGATGGTCTGCACAGAACTTCTTCGTGCCTTCAATAATTTCGTCGGCAGTACGTTCGCCCCAAGCATTGACGTGGCGGGCAGAAAATTCCTGTCCGTATCCGATGGCACCGCTAGGCTGAATTACGTAAACTACATAATCGCGCGAAGCAAACAGTTGGGCACAATACGGAGAAGTCATTCCGCGGGTAGTAGGAGTTGTTCCGCCATAGTAGTAAACAATAAGCGGATATTTCTTATTCGGGTCAAAAGATGGCGGCAGGCATATCATACCTTTAATCAACGTTCCATCTGCGGCAGTAAAGTTCCATTCGTCCATCTTACCAAATTCGATTTTATCCAAAGTAGGCTTCATCGGATTGGCTAACAAAGTCGATGTCTTCTTCTTTGCATCATACAAGTAGGCAACACCCGAGCTGGTATTTCCACCACCTACGTAAGCTGCAATAGAGGGATTGTCTGCCGACAAAGTAAATGAAGAAATCACATCTTCTTGAAGCGGTAATTTCTCAAAACTTCCGTTTTTGGGAGAATAACGATAGATATTTTTACAATCTTCGTCAGTAGTATTAAAATAGATACAACCATCCACACGATTCCAAGCCAAAGGAGATACGGTAGGGTTAAAGTCACGAGTGATAGGGGTTATCTTCTTCGTGGATAAATCCATAATGAATGCCTGTGTATCGAAATCATTAGAAATAGGATGCGGTGCGCAATTCTGTCCGATACCTCCAAAGGCAGCCGGTCCGCCGGTTAACAATAGTTGCTTTCCATCGGGCGAATAAGAGCCGCCGCCCAGATAAGCATCCCAAGTAATTAAAGTATCAACCTTCAATGTAGCCAAATCTATCTCAAATAAAGAAGAGAGCGAGAATGGGCACTTGGTGATATTCGATTTTGAGGTAGAGCACAACAGTTTCTTGCCATCAGGAGAAATATCATTGAGGTAAACATTGTGGCTACCGTATGTCAAACGTTCGGAAAGTCCGGTCGTTGCATCGTATTTCACCAGATAATAACGATTGCGTGAACCCGGAATACGGTCATCGGGATGCAAGATACGCTTCAATGGCCCGCTGACTTTCTCTCCTTCGTCCTTAGGAGTGTAAATCAGGTAATCTTCCGTAGGCGACCAAACGAAATTTCCTTCGGGAACATTGGTGAACAATACTTCCTCGCGCATGGTAGCAGGATCGAATACAATCAAATCTTTCTGCTGCTTGCCATCAACCGTATAATACAGTTTATTGCTAACCGGCATCCAAGACATTTCTTTATCTGCATTGGGCAATATGACACGTCCGGTCTTTACCTCAGTCAGTTCACAACGTACCTTGGAGCGATCTACCGAATAGTTATCCGAATAACGGGTCAGCAGATACTTGCCATTAGGCGAAAGTGACACTCTGCTTACACGGCTACCAAAAAAGGTATTAGCCAGCGCCAGACGTCTTGGCAAGTCCGGTGCCAGCTGGCAACCCACATTGGCAAAGTCTTTATCTTTTTCAAATTCACATTTTAATACAGGCTGAGTCTTGTCATCGGCATTGGAAAGCAGTTTAATGACAATTTCATAATCGGCCTCAGGCTCTAAACGAAGACTGACCACCGTAGGGCGGACCTGCGACAAGCTATCTTCTGCAGTATCTTTGGATTGTTTAGACTCACCGTTTACAAATACTTCAAACCGGGCAGGAGAATAAATATTCAACTTGCCTTTCATAAAGCGCTCTGCACGCAGGTTAGTAGCAAAGAGATAAAAAAGATTATCTTTATCTGCTTTTTTCACAGACACATAGCCTGCCGTATCAGCTGCCAGACTCTGAAAAGGTTGTCCTTCAAAGTCAATATTGATCTTCGTTTTCAGAAGATTGCCAAGAGTAAACTTATCTCCCGTCAAGTTTATACTATCTCCCTGAATGGGAGTTCGTACTACCACAGCAGGGCGCACATTGTATTTGGTGACCCTTTCCTGTGCCTGGACTGCCAACCCCGTCAGAAGCAGCAAGCCCGATAAAATCGCGATTTTTTTCATTATGAGTAGAGTTTTAAGTAGGTTTATATCGATTCAAAACCATTCCACAGATTACCGGAAGGTACAGGTGCTTCCACCTCAATCACTTCCTTCGATACCGGATGCACAAAGCGAATGAAACGTGCATGCAGGCAAATACTTCCGTCCGGATTAGAGCGTGGAGAGCCGTATTTCAAGTCTCCTTTAATGGGACATCCCATCTTCGCCAATTGGCAACGGATCTGATGATGCCGTCCGGTCTTCAAGTCTATCTCCAACAAATAATAGTTCTGCGATTTTCCGATAAGCCGGTAGTGCAATATTGCTTTCTTACTGCCCGGCTTTTCTTCCTCATACGCATAACTTTTGTTCTGTTTCTCGTTACGTACCAAATAGTGCACCAGTTCGCCTTCAACCTCGCGAGGCTGTTTTTTTACCACCGCCCAATAAGTTTTCTTCACCCCACTATTCTTAAACATTTCATTCAACCGTGAAAGCGCTTTACTGGTCTTGGCAAAAACAACAAGACCGCTCACGGGGCGGTCCAGACGGTGGGTAACACCGATAAAGACATTACCAGGCTTGTTGTACTTTGCTTTCAGATACGCTTTAATGGTTTCCGAAAGCGGTGTATCCCCTGTTTTGTCTCCCTGAACGATCTCGGAAGCGGTCTTGTTGACTATTATGATATGATTGTCTTCGTATATGACAGTCATTTTTTTACATATTCATTCCACCATCTACCTGAATTACTTGTCCTGATACGTATGAAGACATATCAGAAGCCAGGAAGGTAGCGATGTTTGCTACATCTTCAGGTGTACCACCGCGACGCAAAGGAATCTTCTTAGCCCATTCGGCTCTTACTTCGTCGGATAAAGCTGCTGTCATATCCGTGAGGATGAAGCCCGGAGCGATGGCGTTGGCACGGATGCCACGAGAGCCCAATTCTTGTGCGATAGATTTAGCCAATGCAATCATACCGGCTTTAGAAGCGGCGTAGTTTGCCTGACCGGCATTACCATGAACACCTACTACAGAAGCCATATTGATAATGCTACCTGCTTTTTGACGCATCATGATCGGAGTACAAGCATGAACAAAGTTGAAAGCTGATTTCAAGTTTACATTGATAACCATGTCCCATTGTTGTTCGCTCATACGCATCATCAGACCATCGCGTGTAATACCGGCATTGTTTACCAGAATATCGATACGGCCGAAGTCTTTATGGATTTCTTCTACTACCTTGGCAGTATCTTCAAAGTTGGCTGCATTAGAAGCATAACCTTTAGCTTTTACGCCTAATGCTTCGATTTCTTTTGCTGTAGCTTCAGCATTTGCATCAATCACCAAGTCAGTGAATGCGATATTTGCTCCTTCTTGAGCGAACTTCAAAGCGATAGCCTTACCGATACCACGTGCAGCACCGGTTACAATGGCTGTTTTACCATCTAATAATCCCATACAATTTTTAAATTATTGATTAATGTAATTTATTTCTTTCCTAAGGCGCCAAGCACCAGGCGAGTCACGTAATTATCACGCGTCTCATCGTCAAGATATGCTCCGACATGTCCGCGGATATAGGGAGCTTCAATACCCTTGACGCTGTAGTGCACAATCTCGGCAGTCATGTTCAAGTCATCTATTTGAAAAACACCCTTCTCCATACCTTCGCGAAGCACTTCTCTGAAAAGCTGAATTTCTTTGGCATCGAAACGCTTGCGCACCTTTTCTACTCTCCAGATATCGCGGAAGAAGGTTGCCCGAAGTGTACCGTTACGGAAAACCACTTCTTTCACCGCATCCAGATGAGTATAAATCATCTCCATCAGTTTCTCGTCAGGCTGAATATTCTTCTCCGCAACTCGCTTCATCATATCCGAGAGAATATCCAATTCGGACTCGACAACTGCCAAATATATATCTTCCTTACTCTTAAAATAGGTATAGAGGGTTCTCCTACCTTTTTTAGAAGCGAGGGCGATATCATTCATTGTAGTATTCTCGACACCCATCTTTGCAAAGAGTTGACGGGCAACGTCTACTAATTTAGCTTTTGTCTTCGATACGGTCATAGATTAATTGCACATTGCTATATTATATGTGCAAAAGTAAAACTTTTCTGTATAACCTACAAGGAAATGATTATTTTATTAACAATAAGGAAGGAAAGTAGAAGAAAAAAGTTCGTTTATTAGTAATCTATCTATCAATGTGTTATGTATTAAGATGCATTTTTTATTAAAAATAATAGGAGAAATATTTGCATATTCAGATAAAAGCCGTACCTTTGCACTCACAAAATCGCGGAGTGGAGCAGTTGGTAGCTCGTTGGGCTCATAACCCAAAGGTCATTCGTTCGAGTCGGATCTCCGCAACTAAATAAAAAGAATCGCATTTCTGCGGTTCTTTTTTTGTTTCCCTTCTTTCCTTATCTTCTCCGATCAGAATATTTCAATAAACAGTAATCCCAGTACAATAGCTACAACAGTCGAGACAAGTCCGGGCATCATAAAAGAGTGATTCAATACGTACTTTCCTATCTTGGTTGTCCCCGTACGGTCAAAGTTAATGGCAGCTACTACCGTAGGGTAGTTAGGAATAAAGAAATAGCCATTTACTGCGGGAAACAAAGCAATCAATATCATAGGAGAAATACCCAAGGCTATGCCCAAAGGCATCAACGCACGGACTGTAGCAGCCTGGCTATAAAGCAGAATGGACATGACAAACAAGGCTATCCCGAATAGCCAAGGCATTTCCCGTACTACTCCTTCGATGGATTGGGTTAATTGCAACAAGTTACCTTGCAGGAAAGTATCGCCCATCCAGGCGATGCCGAATATAGCAATAACCGCTTGCATACCTGCCGGAAATACCGAACCTTGTGTTGCTTTCATCCCATCTGTCTTAGTCAGCAGCAGAATAAGGGCGGCAGCAGATAGCATAATGATTTCTATGATTGCAGACATACCGAGTTTCACCGTCTCACCATCCATGACAAACGAAGGACGCAAACCATCAAACGAACCGAAGAACACAATAAAAACCGTAGCAAGAATAAAGATGAGCACAGATACCAAAGCATGACGCTTGTTATGCAAACTCGTTATTTCTATTTTCTTAGTATTAAGATAACCTTCTTCAAGTCTCTTCTTATATTCAGGATCATCAACCAACTCCTTACCCACTTTCATTGAAAACAAGGCTCCTACCAGCACGCCGATAATGGTAGCAGGAATTGTAATCTTCAAGATATCGAACAGGGTAATATCAAATCCCGTCAGCAACCCGAGCAGTGCTACCGTTGCTGCCGAAATTGGACTAGCCGTAATAGCTTGTTGTGAAGCAATCACGGCTATTCCTAAAGGCCTTTCGGGACGTATCTTGGTTTCGGTAGCAACTTCGGCGATCACCGGGAGCACTGAATAGGCCACATGCCCGGTACCGGCAATAAACGTAAACAGATAAGTTACTATAGGGCTCAGGATGGTAACTTGTGACGGATTCTTACGCAATAACTTCTCCGCCAGTCTCACCATATAATCCAAACCACCTGCCGCCTGCATACACGAAGCGGCAGAAATAACCGCAGCTATCATTAGCATTACATCAATAGGAGGCGAGGTGGGCTGCAATCCGAAGCCAAAGACCAGGATTGCCAGTCCGATACCACCCATAACTCCAAGGCCGATACCTCCTAAACGCGCACCTATAATGATGGCAACTAAGACAAATGCTAATTGTAGAATCATATCATAAAGATTTATTTTAGAAACTTGAATCTTAACTATTTATTGGTTACAAAGAAAAGAAATTCAATAAAGCAAAACAAGGCTGACTCAATTCTGTTTTTGAGTCAGCCTTACTTTTATGCGATTTGCCGATGTTATTTCTCCATTTCTAACCGGGTAGTTTGATTCAATTTCATAGTTAAGGATGCTCCGTCAGTCAACGGCGTCCAAAGCACTTGGCGACATTCGCCCTTCTGCAACTGATTATGATGTTCTCTGCTACCCGATAAATGTTCGGTGTCAATCTGAAAAGAATCTACTTTTACAGACCATCTCAATACATGATCCAAGTTCAGATACAGGTCCTGCACTTCACCGCTTTGCAACTGCAGATCATCGGCCTTCGCATTCAGAGACTTGAAACGGCAGTTCTCTACGATTGCAGAGTTATATATATCGAACGCAAGCGAATCTCTGCTGAAATCTTTAAAAACAGTTGTCAGTCCATTGACCTTCACTATAATACCCTCGACCGTTGAGGGGACACTCAACAGGATTTGCCCTGTGTTTACGCTGAACCACTGACGATTCCGGAATTGTTCTTCCAGTTTATCGGTCGAGAAATTCAATACGACATTCAAGGTATCGCCATTGTTTTGCACTGACATATACTTGTCCAAGCCATCCGGGTAGGTAATGTTTCCTGCAAGTGAATCAGCAGGTTGCACAATGAATTTTCCTTCATCAACAGCAATCCATCTGCCTTCTACTGACTTATCTTGCTTCAGCGATACTTGCACTATTTTGCAATCCGGTAGCTTCACCGTTTTCATTTCTCCTGTTATATTCAGAGAATTATTTCTAACATCGGTTCCGTGCGCAGACATATAGAACAGGCAACCGGCTATCACTACCAGCCCTGCCAACAGCATGCCTGCCATTATGTAGGTTGTACGTTTCATAATTATCTTCTTTTAATTCTGTTTTTTCATAAACTCGCGGTACATATCCGCCAGTTCTTCGGCAGAAATACCCAATGTAAATATCTGTTTGAAGAAATAATCCACTTCTTCTTTCAGAAAATATTCTTTCCGCAACGAAAGGATTAACTTACGTGCACCGGCAGACACGAAATAGCCGATACCCCGTTTATTATAAATCACCCCTTGCGTTTGCAGGTAATCGTACGAGCGCATCACCGTATTGGCATTAACCTCTACCACAGCCGCATACTCCCGTACCGAAGGAATACGTTCTTCCTCCTGATATTGACCGAGAAGTACTTCATCGCAAATGCGGTCTGCTATTTGCAGGTAGATGGCTTTACTTTCTTTAAAATTCATAATTACCAGCGGTTAATGATTTCAGATTCTTTGAAACGGAAATAGGCAATTGTCCAGTTGAAAAGAGTAAAGATAAGCCCAATGACAACCATCACATCCAGTACCATTTCATCAGAGATATCCGTCTTAGCCATAAAGAAATTATCGGGCAGAATCATTTTTCCCATCATTACTGCAAACAGAGTATATGCAACTACAATACCTATTCCTGCCGAAAAAGTCTTGATTAACGCATTCTTCGGCCAAATAGTACTACCCAGCATAAAGAAAGACTGAATAAACAAACACCCGCTTATAAATACTATCATTCGTGGTCCACCACTATTTGCCGCCTCATAAAACGCACCTGAGTTCGTCCAGAACTGCCAAAGCGGGAATGAAGATATTATATCCGAATCGGGATATTTCAACATATATACGATAACCCGCGTCCAATCAGCCATTTTGAAAGCAATCAGAAAGACGACGACAAAACCGCAGGTAGCTATCAGCCAGCGTGAAAAGAATTTCTCAAACACAGTGGCAGGCGTCATCAGTACAACCGTCCGGCTTGTTTTAGTCTTCATCCGTTCCATGGCGAACGATGCGCTGATACATCCCCAAATAACAAATCCAAAGAGGAATAACCTGGCTTCGAATGCCCACAGAGGATCTACTCCTTGCGAGAGAATATCCAGTCTTTGATAATCAAAATATCCATCCCAAATAAAAACTATAGCCATCATTCCATAAACCATAACGGAACGTAGTATATAGGTCCTCCAGTTCTCTACTACCTCTTTGCGGCATACATCCACAAAGCGGTGCATACTAAAAAATGTATCGCGTATCATTGTCCGTTTGTTTTAGAGTGAAACAATTCAGCTATCTTATCGGGCGTAGCAAGTGTAGCGCCAAATAGCAGTTCTAGATTAATTTCCGATTCTTCATTTTCCGTATTAGGCAATAAAAGGAGATTTCCTTGTACGGACGGAAGCGTATAGAGTGCAGTCTTAGCCAGCTCACGGTCGTCACTTTCTACAAACAGTAACTTGTCACAGATACCGGTGATAGACTGATCCAGCAAGACATGGCTATTATCCATGATCAATACATGATCCAGCACCTTATCAATATCACGAACTTGGTGCGTAGAGATCACAATCGTTTTATCATCCGACATTCCCGAAGCGATAAACTTGCGGAACTGGCTCTTTCCCGGAATATCCAATCCATTGGTTGGCTCATCCATCAGCAACAATGATGTATTGGTAGCCAATGCAAAGCTCATAAAGATTTTTTTCTTTTGTCCCATAGACAAAGCTTTCAAGTCTGCATCCAAGTCCATTTCGAAATAATGCAGATACTTCACCATATCCTCTTTGCTGAAACGAGGATAAAAGGGACTGTTTAACTCGATATAGCTTACCAGTGAAATCGGAGGCAACTCAAATTCTTCGGGTACCAGGAACATATCCTGTAACGTGGCAGGCAACCGACGGCGAACATCGATATCGTTATACATCACTCTCCCATGTTTGGAAGTGAGCAAACCGCTCATCAGATAAAGCAGTGTAGATTTACCGGCTCCGTTCTTTCCCAGCAATCCGTATACCCTACCCTTCTCCAGCGAAAGCGAAAAATCGCTCAGGACTTCTTTCTTGCCCCTGCGATAGCTAAATGAAATGTTTTCTACTTGTAACATACGCTTGGATCTATTAAAGATTACATTGTTTATGTGTATTAGTATAATAGTACACCACAAAAGTATATATTCTTTTTAGAATAACAAGCGATTCAGGAAGAAAATTATAAAAATAATCCGGAAAGCCATATTACATCACTTTATTTGACAAATGCTATCTTTAGGAGGATAACCTGAAATCGGCCTCAGAAGGTACTGTAGGGCACGAAATAATTTTTAGTAAATCTTCCCCAAAAATTTAGTAAAAATCTGTCGAAGATTTAGTAAAAATCCATCCGGTTTTTAGTAAAAAGGGAATGAGTTTTTTTATAACGTCAAAAAGAGGAAGAAAATAGATTACAAAAAGGGCAAAAAAAGGAGGAGCTAAGAATCACTCTCCACTCCTCCCGACACGACAAACAACT
>USLU01000025.1 GCA_900555635.1 uncultured Bacteroides sp. | reverse complement strand
TTCCGAAAAGCCTTAGATAGAGTAGGAAAATAAAACTCATAAAATATGGGATTGAATAATGTTAAAGTAAAGGAGTCAGTTTTTGAAATTGGAGAAACTGGAAAGATTGAGATTGATTTGGATAGAATTGCAAGCCTGGTTGACCTTAATAAAGGATGCCGTTTTACCCCTAAAGGAGTCTTGGACTTTTGTAGAAGCTTTAAGATAAATAAAGATATCTACCCGGAACCGGTATATACCTTTGATTCTGTACGGGATTTGCATAAGGTGTTTACGGCATCCGTACCCAATAGTTACGATTATTCTGTATTGGCACACATCTTACTTGCTCAAGGCAGAATTAAATCAAAGATTGTCAAAGTTGTGAATCCTAAAGAAGGAGCGAATAAAGAATATCGTGCCTTTGTCATTTTCGCTGAGAACGGAAAAACTTATGTTTTGGACTCCGCCGTTGATGATATTGTAGAATTGGAAGATGGCAAACCGTATAGCAAGAAGGGTATTGAGTACAGGCAAGTGGAAGGTAACTACAGAATGGTATCTGTGAAAGATGTTCCCGATTATGATCCATCGAAATAGATCTTATTATCTGGAAGATAACTAATGGTAAGAGTCAAAGCGCATATATACATGTATAATTGCTTTGGCTCTTTTCAGATTTTGAACGGCAATATTTGACTAAAGTACTCTTAACTCTGCTCTTTATCAAATAAATCAGTGATTTATTAAACAAATTTCTATTCAATAGATAAGTTTCATTCATTTGCATAATGTATCTTAGGAAAATATGAAAGAAAAACAGTGTCTAATAATATCCCTGCCGGCTCATTTGGCGGATCTGCCCATACAAATTGTAAGGGGATCGGGTCATAAGGGGCTTGTATGCAGTATACAGCAGATGGATGAAGAAAACAATATAGAGTATTCCGTTGGCGAGGATAAAAAGTATATTTTTATTTGGCGTCAGAATGATTACCTTAAACTGACACTGGAAGAAATTCTATGGATTGAGGCTGAAGGAAGCTATAGTAGAGTTTATCTTACCGGTAACAGAAATATGATTATCTCCTTCAATCTTGCTATTATTGAGAAAGACTTACCCGGCAATGATTTTATACGTATTCATCGTTCGTACATCATAAACCTGCATCATGTGAATTCTTTGATTGGCAATAGTCTTAGTATTGAGGGTAAACTTTTGACTATCGGAAGAGCCTATCGCGAAGATGTTCTTAACCATTTCATCTTTATAGGTGTACGCAGGAAACCCAAATAAGTTACTTAACGTCTTTTGAGTTGTTTATGGAAGATTTTTGTAGTTCGTACAACAGATAATTAGAATGGTATTTATCAGCATACTTTTACAGTTGTAAACCTACAAAATAACAAAAGTATTCATTTAAAAATAAAAACGTATGGCTATTGACACAACCCCGTCGCAAGTTGCGACTAACGCATTGCAGGCGTTACCTTTCGGCAATATTATCGGAGGCCCTTTGAAAGCCTGTATTGAAGCTCAAGCTATGGCTGCAAAAACATCCTGGAATTTTATTCAGGAAGTAGGTCTTAATACAGATCCGCAAACTGGAGAAAAGAAAACCGTAAACGTCTCGTTCCAATTTATTAAGGATGGGCGTGTTGCACAACTGAATGTACCGTTGCTGACTATTGTTCCCATCCCTTACATCGCTATCCAGACTATTGATATTAATTTCAAAGCTAATATCAACGCTTCGGCATCAAACTCTAAAGTAGAAAATGAGAGTACCTCTATTGATGCAGGAGTAGCCGGTTCGGCTTCTTTGAATCTGGGCATTTTCAAGGTAAATGCAGATTTTCATGCCAATTACTCCAGTAAGAAGGACTCTACGGCGACACAAGATTCCAAGTATAGTGTAGAATATACCATGGACGTTGCGGTAAAAGCCGGACAAGACAGTATGCCTGCCGGTTTGGCAAAGGTTCTCGAACTTTTGGGCAATAGCTTGGATGTATGCGATCCTTCGGGTACTCTGGAAGTGAATACCCTTGAATTCAAAGGTGCACCCGGCGACAAAGCCATGTTGATTGCCACTTACAAGAACCGTGACGGTTTGTTTGAACCTGCCAAGATTCAGGTTCCGGGTCAGACGGGTACGGTAGATGGTGACAACATGATATTCCAACTTCCGATAGAAGAGGGAAAGACCACCTCATACATGGTCGGAGTATCCGGTATCAGCAAGAAAGTTATTGTTAAAACAATCGATACTTATACCGATCAGAAGAATCGCGAACTTGCTCGTATAGAGCGTGAACAAAAGGACAAAGAACGTTTGGATGGCATGCAAAAAGAGATAGCCGACCGTCGGCAGAAACTGGATGAACAGCATCAGCAGGAATTGAAGGAATCTCAGGAGCGTGTTCGTGAACTTGAAAAGAAGCAGGCTCAGGAAGAGGAAGAAGAAAAGGCCAAGAAAGAAGCTGCTGGAAATCAGCCCAAATAGGAGTAGGAAAACGATTAATTAATAATCCATCAATAAGTTTATGGCTCAGTTAAGTAAAATTTTAGGAATGATCCTCCGGGATATGGTGGCAGCCCAGCATGAAGCTAATATGTATGCTCTCAAGCTGGCTACAGCCTACCGTAACCAGAGTCAGGCAGCTACATTAGGCCCTCCTGCCGTGTGTTTAGGAGAAATGGAGCTAATGCTTCATTGCGGTTTTACCGGAAATGCCGTTATGGGAGAAGATTATGAGATAGATCAGACTGCGGTTCTTCGTACAATAAAAGAACTGTCCGATAAATTGTCAGAAATGATAGTATCAAGTATACTCTCTACCATTGTTCAGAATAAAGAAAGTGATGAACTCGAAGAAGGCCCTATCACACAATTGAACCGGGAAAAAACGCTGCGACGTAATTTTGTGACTTATCTGAGTCGTAAACTTTTGACTTACTTGAAAGAGCATCGGGCGGAATTCATAGCTTTGGACGGGACCATCGACACAAAGACATTGATAGAGAGCGTTCTTCTTATCAGCGACCGGGAATTTATTTCACACTCAGATTTAGGAGATGCATTTGAAAAAGATTCGTCAGGAGAGTTGCGCAATAAAATCAAAGAGAATTTAAGGTCGAGTGTCGACTTACTTTTGCCCAGATTATTGGCGGATATCAATATTAGTCGCCCCAGTCAGTATTCGTCCATGGATGTGATCGTGTCTTCCGAAGAATTGTCCAAACTACCTGATGAGTGCATCCAAACGCTTCGATTGAAGATTTCTCCGCGGGATTTGCCGTCGGAAACCAATGTTGAATAATTCAATAATAGCTTAAGAATATGAGTGTAGATAAAGAAGAGCGAGTCAGTAGTCAGGTTATGGAATTGAAGGATCTGATATCGGGTCCCTTGTTGGCTACCATCGATGCTGATTCAATGTCAGCCCAACGGTATTTGGACTATCTGTTTAAGATAACGTTCGAGTCGTATGATCCGGTTTCCGGTAAAGTCGGAGGCTTACGTATGTTGACCTTCAGTTATCAGAGTCGTGATTTGACTGGACCACGTATGCAATCCGTCAGCATCCCGTTACTAACTCTTGTGCCATTGCCTCTATTGCAAGTACAGGAAGCCGACTTTGACTTTGATATTCAGGTTTTAGATGCATTTAGTAAACAGCAACAATCGTCCTTCTCTTTTGAAAAGGGGCATAGTGTGGATAATGCTGATAGTGAAAGTGGCAAGGATACGCGTTTGAGGGTTGCATTGGCTGCTTCTTCGGGTAGTCATGCGAATAAGTCGGACAACAGGCAAAGCAGTTTGAGTGCAAATATGAAAGTTCATGTAAAAATGCGGCAGGCTGATATGCCCGGAGGATTATCTGCTTTATTAAGCAAAGCCGTAACCAATATGTCTTCAGATGTGACACATACCCTGTCCGAAGAATCTTAATGCAAAACTGAAGTTGAACATAAATTATAGAGTATAAAATGCATACATCCAAATCAAATCCTGTTGTGTCGCAGCCAGCTGCTACGCAACAACCAAGTGGAATGTCTTGCCCCATTTGCAAATGTTTCATTCCAATCAGTATTTATCAACTTTTACATGATGGCGCCATCATGTGCCCGCATTGTGGGTTGACACTTACTATTAACCGCTCGGTTTCCCAGCCAGCCATGAATGCCTTGAAAAAGGTAGAGAAGGCTGTGGGCAGAGTTAGAGAAACTGAAAAATTCAAACGATAAAAATAGATTAATATGAAAAGACTTTTACTTATTTTATTCTGTGGTGTATTGGCACTTTCATGTGTTGCATCCACAGCTGTCAATCAGTCAATCAAGAGTCATGTGGAAAAAATCACAGAAAGTAAATCTATGACTGATGAAATTGCATCAAAAGCGATGAAGGTAATTAATCTATGGAAGCAAAATCAGGATGGTTTTACTCATACTGCATCTGCTCCATATATACTTGAAAAGAGGGTTTCTTTAGCCTCGGATGCTTTAACAATTGTGCAAACACAACTTTTATCTCAATCCAATGATTTTAAAAAAGAAGATACAATTTCTAAAATTTGCAAGTATGAGTCTACTCAATTAAGAGTATATTATACCGAAATTGGAAAGGACGATGTACTTGCAAGAGCCATTGTGATCTTTAATTTGGATACTAAGCCTGATGTTTATATTCTTATTTTCAAAAAATAGCCGTAATGTATCTGATTCACCTGATACGTAGGTTTATTGATTTTATTTTTCCTGTTGCTTATAAAAACCATGTGTTGCAGGCTCAAGATGAGTTATGGCCATACGATGATAAGCGTTTCAGTGGTCATGCTCTCCATTTGGTGTATCCGAATTTGAAGATAAACAAACAAGAAGATAAAAAGTTATGGATTGTGCATTCCCTCAATAGTCTGACACCTTATCTGTTTTTTAATTCAGTAGGTATTACCACTTCAAAGGCTCTTATTCGCGACACGGCTAAATGTATTATTACAAAGCTTCCTTTGGTCGATGGGAAATGCTATTTAAGATTAGTGGAGTATAAATATCCATCTCGCACTAAGATGAGAGTAGGAAAGAGTGATGAAGTCCTTTTTGCTGATATTCGGATTGAAACTTGTGGAAGAGTATATAATGGCTTTAAAATTGATTTTTATATCTGAATATGATACAATTGTAACTTAGCGTTTGAGATAAATATCATAGACTTATAAGTTAGTTTGCAAACGGCGGATTCCGAAAAGCCGGATAGTGGAGAGAGTAGGAAATTAAAGAAATGCTATATGGAAATTATTAATTCGAAAAGTGTTAAAGGGTCAATATTTTATGTCCAAAGTTTGCTTATTGACCATGGATATACTATTGTACAAAATGGTGATTATGATAAAAGAACCCGTGAAGCTATAGTTGACTTTCAACATAAACATCATTTAGAAGCTGATGGTGTTATAGGATATAAGAGTTGGGAGGTTTTACTCTTATCTAGGCACAAAACAGGAAAAAAGTTAGCCGAGAATGACTTTATACTGGCTGCCCAGCTCCTGGATGTAGAAACCGCAGCCTTGAAAGCCATTCAGAAAGTAGAAACTGGTGGTCGTGGCGGTTTCTTTGCGCCAGGCAAACCAGCCATACTTTTTGAGGGACATGTTTTCTGGTCGCAACTGATAAAGAGGGGACTTAAACCTGAAAACTATGTAGCGGGAAATGAGAATATCCTCTATCCACGGTGGGATAAGTCCAAGTATTATGGTGGGATTCGTGAGTATGAGCGCCTGGAACAAGCGAGGAGAATAAATCTCGAGGCTGCGAATAGCTCAGCCAGTTGGGGAATGTTTCAACTTATGGGATTTAACTATGCTGTTTGCGGAGAAAAAAGTGTGGAAAACTTTGTGAACTCCATGTGTGAAAGTGAATTTAAACAATTGATACTTGCTGCTCGATTCATTAAACAAGGTGGTATGCTGCCTGCTTTGCAAGCTAAAAAATGGGACGAATTTGCAAAGTCATACAATGGTGCGGGATACAAAGAGAACAAATATGACACAAAGTTGATGGAGGCATATAACATGTTCAACGGAAATGTCAATAATGCAAAATGAACATATTGGACGTCTTTTATTGTGTTGCTTTTTAATTATAGTCTTTATGGGGTGCACTTGTCGTGTCGCCCCTCTTCATTCTAATGCCGATGGATTGTTCCCGAAAGGAAAGCCGTTAGGGCAACCTTATACGCACGCGCGTCCTGATATCCGTATGGTAAGGGTTAGTTCGGTCGATGAAGCGGATAGTTTTTACTATCATTTATGTGGTGATAATGAAATCTTGAAATATAGAACGAATGGTAAAGAGGCTTTTTATTGCAAAAATAAAAGTACAGGCGGAACTATGATATACAGCCATCATGTCCGGTCGGGAACGTATGAAGTAGGAATTATTCATATTTCGGATACGTTCATCAACCGGTCAGGAATAACAGAAGTACACTTTGTTAAGACTACCAGGATTGAATAGATTTTAATACTCTATCTTATCCTCTTTATTCATCCATTTCTCGAATATCATTTGTGATGATTCCCTATCGTGTTCTTCGGCGACTATTTTGCGCTGGTCAGCCGGTAAATCCAGTTGCCTGTATATGAATGAATCGTCAAATCCAGCCTCGGCGGCATCATGTTTGGTACATCCATAGTATATTCTGTCTATGTGTGCCCAGTAGATAGCAGAAAGACACATAGGGCAGGGTTCGCAAGATGAATAAATTTCGCATCCTTCCAATATGAATGTGCCAAGTTCGCGGCAAGTATTCCGGATAGCCATAACTTCGGCATGGGCGGTAGGATCTAGATGGTTGGTTACACTATTGCAACCTTTACCAACTATTTTCCCATCTTTTACAATAACTGCACCAAAGGGACCTCCTCCGTGGTTGATGTTATCTAATGCCAATTCTACGGCAGCTTTCATGAATTCTTTTTGATAGGCCATATCGTTATGTTTTAAGTTAGTACAAATATCGGGATTTTTTGAGCATAAATCACACGCTAGGGAGGACTATTTTACTTTCTCGTCAATAATCAGTCAACCATTAATCAAGATGTTGACTGGAATGTGAACCGTCGTATCCCCATTTCACGTAGACTGCGCCCCAAGAGAAGCCTGCACCGAATGCCGTGAATATCAGATTATCTCCTTTTCTAAGTTTATCTTCAAAATCCCAAATGCAGAGAGGGAGTGTACCGGCACTTGTGTTGCCGTAGCGCTCAATATTGATCATGACTTTTTCAGTCGGTACTTCCAGGCGTTGAGTTACTGCACTGATAATTCGCTGATTGGCTTGATGAGGAATAACCCAGTCGATATCTTCTTTGCTGAGATTGTTTCTGGCAATGACTGCTTCGCATGCGTCCGACATATTTGCTACGGCATATTTAAATACGGTACGTCCTTCTTGATAAATATAATGCAGATGGTTGTCCAGGGTGTAATAGGATGAGGCGCAAACAGACCCGCCTGCTTTTATATGCAAAAAGGGCAGTCCTTTACCATCGGTTTTCAATACGGAATCCATAACGCCAACATTTTCGGTAGTCGGTTCGAGCATGAATGCTGCTGCACCATCAGCAAAAATAGGGCAGGTGGCACGATCCGTATAGTTGGTTATTGAGGACATCTTATCAGCTCCAATTACAATGATTTTCTGATATCTTCCTGAGCGGATAAAGTTTGCTGCGGTTTCCAATGCATATAGGAATCCGCTACATACGGCCTGCATATCGAAAGCAAAAGCATTCTTCAGTTTCAGTTTATCGCATAAGATAGAAGCGGTTGATGGTAGAGGATAGTCGGGTGTGGTTGTTGCGACAATTACCAAATCAATGTCATCGGGGTTTGATTGAGTGCGTTGTATCAACTGTTTGGCAGCTTTGCGGGCCATGTACGAAGTTCCACGCCCTTCTTCCCTTAAAATGCGTCGTTCTTTGATTCCGATACGCCCCATGATCCATTCGTCAGTGGTATCCACCATTTTTGAAATTTCATCATTCGTCAAGATATAATCGGGCACATATCCTCCGACTCCTGTGATTACGGCATTAATTGTCTGCATCGATACTATTAGTTTAGTAAGTTTAGAATAGATTTGTTCGTCTAATACGTAAAATAAGGGCGTAAATTTACATAAAAGAGAATAAAAAGCAATAGCAAGGAATTAATCGCCTTCTCCTTTTATTATCAAGAAGGAAACTTTGATTAAAATTTAGCTAAAAACGGTGATGCATGTAAAAAAGCGAAATCATGGACTACTTCCCGATGCAGTAACTCGAATATGACTTAATGTACTGATAATCAATATGTTGCAAAATACGAGGTACAAATAAGGTACAAAAAATATATCGTATAAATTACTGGTAATCAATGTTTTATGAATTTTTACAACTTCTGGTAACTTCCTGAATTATGATAATTTTATAGATTCTTGTTTTTGTAAAACGCTGTAAATCTATATGTTATCTTTTTAAGGAAAATCCATTTTTTGTATTTCAAAAATCTTCTTTTTCTCTTAGGTACAAATATAGCAATTAAATAGCTGGTATGCAAATTTAGTGAAAAATGAATTTGCTATGTAGTTAAATGCAGTTTTAGAGAAGTAGTATTTCTTAATTTCTATCAAACCTTTTGGATTGTGTACAAGAAAATATATGATGAGTAATGCTGTATCAAAATGGAAAAAGCAGAATTATACTGAATATATATTTGACAAAAGGTAATATTGGTAAGTGCTGGATTTGAAATGTATATTTGGCGAAAGTGGCGAAAGTGGCAATTTGGGTGTTAATAACGAGTAATGATGATGCAATCAATATTGCATCGATACTAATTCAAAAATGTTATGGTGATGGAAGTGAATTTGGGATTTGGGTTATTGTTAGTGAAACTCTAAAAGGATGTTTGAAAGTTTAGTTCGAGCATATTGTCTTATTGGGATAAAAGAGGTAAGCGATTTAGGTTATAAGAGGATTATTTTTATTGCTATATAAGAAAAAAGTGCAGTTCATTTTTACGGTGAATTGTAGTTTTCTTATATTTTAGCCTACTTTATATTTTACCCAATAAAACGATATGAGCAATTATCCTAATGTGAATGAATGAAATCCTATTGATTCAAAAACTGCAACTTTCATCAATCCTCCTTCCTTGGCAATGGTAATTTCCGGTAAAAGCAACTTTTCATCTATTCCATACCGGGAAAGCGTATTGATGCATTGATAGAATTTTACGTTTTCATTATCCAAACGGGTAAATGTGGATTTAACCGTTTCCAGTTGTGTACTTTTCAGGCATGAAAGCAGTGCTGTGCCAACACTGACTACGGCTATCTTATCTACCATTGCAGGTTGTTGGTTCAAATGGGCGATGTGTGAAAACAGTTGTTCCCAGTAACGGTCATCCCTAATCAAAAATACAAAATTCAATTTATCCATATTTCATTTATTTTGTTAGTTAATATTTTTTTTTTAGGCAATATCTTTCAGAAATCATATTTCAACATAAGTTGAATTCGATTGGCATGTCCGGAAACATCATCCATATTCTTTCGATGGCCGTAGAGATATTCCGTGGCAACGGTCATATTTTGAAAAGCGTTCCAGAATAGAGAACAGGAAAGATATTCTCCCCGGCGGTAATCGCTGCCGGTAATATAGCTTTCTTCCCGATGGAGTATGGCGGTGGAGTAATTGGCTGCTGCATAGATTTTTTTAGAGAAATCGACACGAAGTCCACAAGAAATGCCACACATAGGAATTGTTTTCATTACACCGGCTTCGTTTGAATCGGGCAACAAATCTACATTCAGGACCGCTAAGTCGCTTATGTAACGGGCAATGCCTTCTCCGTATTGTCCCTGGGCATAGAGTGTCAGGAAAGAAACGGGCTTCAGAGAACCGCTCAGTTGTACCCCCCAACCGAAGCGGGTTTTGATCTTTTCGGTTTCTGTGTCACCATAACTCAAACCACGAAAAACACCTCCCAGTTTTAGATGTCCGTAAGCTGTTTTGTATTGTAGATAGAGGGGAATGTCGGGGATACGTTGGGTGACTGATTTCACTCCTATTGCCGTTGTAATCCTTGTTCGAGGCATTTCGACCGAGGCTCCGACCGTAAAATCTTTGCTTATCTTATGAGTATATCCGATAAGCGGTGTGCGAAAGAATGTCCTTGAATCGTCTCCCTGTATATCAATGGTCGGGGCTATTGCTTGCGGATCGTAAAGGAAACTCCATGCTTGCCCGGCGGTGATACCTAAAAAAGAAATATATGCCTGACGGAGTCGGAGGACACTGCTACCACCCCTGAAATCAGATTCTATGTAAAAACGAATATCTCCAACAGTCGTTTTCTGTGTTACATTCAGGCTGAGACGGGTAGCAGAGGCGTCAATTCCCAAATTACCCCGCTTGTCCCATTTGCCGGGAACCGGAATATCGGCAACGATAAAATCATTATTGTCTATCGTCCCGTCGAAATCAGCCGAAGCGGACACACGGATATATCCACCGAGCTTGATGGTGGTATTATTTTTCTGCCAGAGGAAGGGATCTGACTTTTGGGCACAGACCATTTCCGTGCCAATTAGTCCCAGCACGATGAATATAAAACGTTTCATCCTTCTTTTTTATTGCGTGTATAAAATAAGTATCCTGTAGCCAGAAAACCAATAAAAGTACAGATTGCGAACACATACGAACTGGCTGCAAACTGCATACCACCACTAATGATATGTCCGGACGTACAGCCATCTGCCATACGTGCGCCGAAGATAAGTATCACACCTCCTACAAAAGCCCAAACGATTCGGTGCCCTTTTGATTCACCTTTATATTCTGCCCAGCGTTCCTGGATAAGACGCCTGCGGAAAGTGCCTGTTATAAGGGCATATACAAATCCTGCGATTAATGCACCCAGTAAAAACCATACCTGCCAAGAACCGGAACCGATAAGTCCCGGATAGTAGGAGTTATCGGTCAGGCAGGCAATGGAATCACCGACAAAAGGATAAGATGTAGAAGCTCCCAACGGTTTGTTTTGCCATCCCTGATAGAATAGAAGAGTGTTGAGCAAAGCCAGTCCGATGCCTGTTATTATCCATCGACGGCTTGGGTTGCCGTTTTTTACATCTAACTGATGCAAGATAAATGCTCCGGCAATCATTGCAACTCCAATTAAGATAACGGTAATGACGTACCCTACGGAAAATTCGTTTCCCATCAATGTAAACAAAGTTCCTTTACCCAGATTTCCTCCCAACAAAGGAATAATGAAAGGATAAAGCACAGTATATAGAATTCCTCCAGCCAGTCCTCCTATGATTCCCCATAAAGCATCTAGTGATCCCTGACCGAGTGATATAGGTAATGTTCCCGGACAATAACCAAGTATTGCCATACCGATGCCAAAGATAACTCCTCCGAGAGCCGTACCCACGAGATGGAGTGACTTGACGTGAAATACGGCCTCGTTGTTTGCCATTTCTATCATTAACAAAATACTGCCCAGGCCAATGACCAACATGATCGTTTTAGCTACAGTGAAGTCCTTTAATACAGAAAGTCCGGCAATTGTATTAAATTTATTGAGCCCCGCATAGCTGATAAGGAATCCGAACACGATTCCAATAATGATAATAATCAGATTTCCCATATATTGAATATTTAAAATATTATCATACGGAAGGAAGGCTCCCACCTTTGGTTTTCGTTATAATCTTACTTAAACATTCTTTGTATTAGTATGGTTCATCTTACAGTATAAAAACATTCTATGTTTTTTTGACAATGAGTTGGCAACTGTCTTTATTGCTGTAGTCTGCTCCTGCTTTGCTTTACTTATCAAGGTAGCTCTTTACTGTGGACAATTATGAAAAATAATGTAGATAAAAAGATAATTTGAGTATTCTCTTCTCACCAGTACTGCATTAATATGTAATTTCAAAATTTGCAAGCATGGAATATATCTGTTTTAAATTGCAGAAATAATGCATTTTTATCACACATTTTAGCTTGTAGTTTAGCAGTAGTGGTCTTGTCACACCATTTAGGACCTTTTATCTGGACAGCTCCAAAAGCTTCAATACGTAATTTCAGCTGATCGTCAGGAATCCGTTTTAAGTATTTCATATTAGACTTTTTATTTTCAGCAAAGTTATACTAATTCCCCATACCAATAGAACTACTTTGTTTTTTGCGCTGATTTACTTCATATTTTTGTGGTGATTTATCTCATGTCTTTGCAATGTGTCAGAAAAATTGCGTATATTTCGGACATAATAAATGTTAATAATTTGAGTTTGCAAAAAGAAAGTATTTCAAAAAGAATAAGGGAAGCCATTCTTTCTGGAGAAAAAGGACGTATTTATTTTGTCAAAGACTTTGCAGATTACAAAAATGATGCTTTGGTTACTAAAGTTCTGTATAGGTTAGAGAAAAATAAAGATGTGCCCGACAGGTTTACTCACTCGTGAGTTTAGTTATCGTTGCGCCTCGGATCTTTGGGCGATAGAGTTCCAATTCTTTAGCCGCCACTCCATCAGCTGCCAATAAATTGGTTTGTACCTTCGAAAACAAATGATATTTTGCCGATTTATTAGAAATTCAACGGACACTGTGATTGACTTTTCACGACAGTGCATATAACATCATGTTTTTAATGACGCTTAGGTGTATGTGATCTCCTGTTTCTGAACAGAAAGCCTATATAGTGGAAGGGCAAGGGGAAAACTGGGTAGCATTTAAGGACTGTAAATTTTTAAAAAAATGGTATATTGCTGTATTTGAGTTCGAAAAGGAGATAAATAACTGCCTCTCATCCAGAACTTAAAGGAGTATAGAACAGATACTTATAGTCTTTATCAAGCTTGGTGTACAATACGATACAATATTTTGCATAGAGTTAGGAATTACTTCAAATGAGATTATATTGAATACGTTTGTACAGTATTTTATACTATTGTTATGATATATTTGAGAAAATTTCGGGCAGAAGCCTTTTCTAAAACTTCAAGGGATTCCTATTAGGGCTATTTACAAGATTCAGTGGAAAATATTTGGAGTATTGCGGAAGAATTTTGTACTTTTGCACCACTTTTTAAAATAATGGAATGCAGCAAAATAGAATGAATATATTATCCCAAACGGCAATTCGAGGCAATAAATGCTTTGAAGTACTGTCATATGTTCATAATTGGAGCATTGAAATACCCGACAATATCGTAAATACTTTCCAGCGAACGCATATACTAAAAAGGATACAATAGCCGCTTGTATCTTAATTTTAGAATAAACAATAGAATAGTTGGAGAGTCCTTACCTAACTTTCCAACTATTTTGTTTTATGCCCATTGGTGACCATTTGCTTTGTGCAATTCCTTTCCCGTCATTTCCGTCCAATGAGCACAAATACAACCAATTTATTAACCGCACAGTGATGTGCACAAAAAAGAACAAAATGGATTATAAATTTGGCGGAAATAAGGTGTGTTTTACATCAGATACACACTTTTATCACACGAATATTATTGGCTTTTGCAAAAGGCCATTCAAGAATGTAGAAGACATGAATGAGGTGCTAATCGCAAACTGGAACCGTGTTGTTGCTCAGGATGATATCGTATTTCACCTGGGTGATTTTTGTCTAGGAGGTTCTCATGAATGGACTAGTATTCTTGATAGGTTGAACGGCAAAATTTACCTTATCCTCGGAAACCACGATATGAAAAATATTAGGCAGGGGTATATTAATCGGTTCGAATCAGTTGCAATGCAAATGTACATAGAGGTCGATAAGCAGAAAATCTACCTGAATCATTGTCCGCTCCTCTGCTATGGAGGTTCTTATGATGGTACTTGGCAACTGTTTGGGCATGTGCATACGAGCACAAATAATACGGGAAAGGATGCATCCCGGCTGAATATGCTCTTTCCGACTCAGTATGACGTGGGTGTGGATAACAATGACTTCACACCAGTTTCTTACGAGCAGGTAAAAGGAATTATAAACAGACAGATAGAATTAACAAATAAAAAGTAGTGGAAATGAAAATACAATATATGAGCGATCTGCATCTGGAGTTCTGGGAAAACAGCAGATACATTAAGCATAACGAATTTCCGGTAATGGGTGATATACTCGTATTGGCCGGTGACATTTTCTATCTAAAGGATAAGATAGCCCCTTTGGGTAATTTTTGGAAATGGGCATCTGAAAATTACAGACAGGTTCTCATTGTTCCTGGGAACCACGAGTATTATAATTATTGTGATGTGATGGAACGTGGATTACAATGGAAATGGATGTTTAAAGAAAATGTAGGCTATTACCAAAATCAAGTACTTAGGATAGATGATACAGATTTCATAATGAGTACCTTTTGGTCGCATATTACTATGGCTGATGAATATTTCGTTTGGAGAGGGCTTAACGATTTCCGCCAAACCATGTATAAGGGGAAATTACTTCAAACGGAGGAGTATAATCAGATGCATGACTTCTGTTTAGGTTATATCAAAAAGAGCCTCGCTGAAAGCACTGCAAAACACATTGTGGTTGTGACTCATCATCTGCCTACTTTGCAGGTTGTTGCCCCACAACATAAAGGTTCTGTCTTGAATAGTGCATTTGCAACCGAATATGATGATCTAATAGCAGATAGCCAGATAGATGCGTGGATTTATGGTCACTCGCATACAAATATTGATGCCGAGATCTGTAAGACAAAGGTCATATGCAATCAAATGGGGTATGTATTTGAGAACGAACATATAATCAATGATTTTGATCCGGGAAAGTTTTTATTGATTTAAAAAGAATGGAAATATGGAACATTAAAAAATAGGACAACCAAAGAAGGTAATTTTTACAAAGCAATTTCTTCTAAATTTGCAAAAGGAGTACGGCTTAAATGTTGTAATGTTTGAACGGTTTGGAAACGGGCGTAACACGGAAATCATAATCAATGATGAGTTGTTGAAGATGTTAATAGAACTCCAGAATCAGTTTACCAAACTGAAGGAAATGGATAATGATGGATACAAGGGGAAGGATATCGAATTACCTCGCCCTACTCCGGAAGAATGGTGAGATTGCGAAGCATTGATTGCAGATGGTGAATGTAAAAATATAACTAATTATATAATATCATATATAAAGTATATTATGATGATATATAATTAGTTATAATATTAAAAGCCGGGCTTTTCAAAGCTATTTCGGATTCTGAAGCTTGATGTTTTTTAGCGACAGTTCTCCATTGTTTCACCGCATTGACTACTTCATTCTTTATTTCCTCGGCACGTTCCTCTGAAATGAGGTAATATTCGGCCGTTAGCATTACGAGGTCTATATCTAAAGCATTATCGTCTTCATCGATATTCAATTTTAATCCAATTCCATCTTCGTTTGGGTTGATATCAAAGGCAGGAGAGAGCATCCACCCGTTTTCTGTATAGAGAAAACCGTGATTACGTAAATGGTCGTCGGTATTAGATACGCAAACGGAGAACATCACTCTATGGAAAAGTTCTTCGAGGTCTTCTATCGGCCTAAAGCTGATGCTCTTTATAAGTTCAACAATGTCCAGATAACTGCTACCTTCTGAAGCATCGTCTCCGTCAGACCGATTTAGTAAAGTCATAGCCGAAGAATAGTGAATTCTTTTCTTTGTTTCCGTCCTGTCAAACCGTTTGGATAGATACGTGTGATATTTACTTTTGAACTGTTTGACTTGTGCCTGTGGAACAGTGATACCGGCTTTGATCGCTAAGTCATGCACTATCATTTCCCATAGTCCGATATCGGTTGTATCATTTTTACTGGGAAACTTGGCAATCCACGGATATTGGTTTTCGTCGGTTACATCGGCTTTAGGTCTGGCACCACCGAGTGAAGAACCGGGGGCAAACAATTGATTGATCCATTTAAGTGTTTCCTCGTCCAGTTTATCTGCATTTTTTTCATACTGCTCGACTGCATGTTCCAGTTCGCGTAAAGATGTCCACGGTGGAGCAGCGAGAGATTTGTCTTCGCATACAAACTCTCCATCTTTATCGGTTTTATACCGCAGACCACCCATCCGATGCCGGTCATATATTCCCAAAAGAAAATCAATAGCTACGATTCTTTTCAAGGGTCTTTTTTCGGCTTTAGCCAGTAAAGCTTCACGTCGTTTGATAAGCTTCATTCCCCACCTGTCAGGTGCAGAATCTTGAAAAACACCAAAGTTATTTGAAGAAGCGGAATAAAGCCTTCCGGAAAATAAAGGTAACTCGGGGTCAATTTCAATTCCCTCTTTCAACCATGTGGTATCGTACTCGAAAGAATATGTATCCTTTCCTCTTACAGAACTATAGTAGAGGGTGCCGATCAGACGAGGGGAATCATACATTTCCCAGTCTGCATACACGAAGGTTTCTGTTTCTACATTTGAGCTTGCCATAATCGTTCTATTTAATTTCCGGTTTAGGAGACATACCATCATCAATCACATGCTCTATCGGTGATTTTACTTTCTTCTTTTTGGGTGCTCTTTTGGGTGCAAGCAGCATATTGTCCTGAAGCCTTCTTCCCAAAGGATCTTTATCTGCGATCAGCAGAATGTCCTCTGCCAGTTGAAGTACGGATAACACTTGTAAATATGTGCCTATACCTACACCCGGCTCTCCCTTTTCCACATTGGTCATTGTGGAGACTGCAATACCTGCACGCTCTGCTACGGACTTTGATGATAGCTTTCTACGTAGGCGTGCTAGGCGAATATTTTCACCCAACTGCTCAAGTATCTTTTTCTGCTTTTGAGTATATACAGCTCCTTTTGATTTCATAACTAATGATATTATACTGCAAATATATAAATAATATATGATATATCATTTGTTATGATGCATTATTTATCTGATTTGTGAAATTAAAATATTGTTTTTCTTGTCGTCCTCTATGATACAGGTTGGCACTGATTACTACATCAACTTTATAGAATTTATGGAAAATCCAGAGAAAACATGGCTTGAAGTGACTGCCCGGCTGAATGCGAAGTCACCACCAGGACCATCTCTTTTGGGTTGACGAGGCTTGCTATTTTAAAACAAAAACTGAAACACCTTTACAGGGGGGCAAGATAGTATGGCTATAGGGGGGCGGACAGCCAGCAATAATTCATATAATATCTGCGCATTTACCAAAAAGTATAGGATACGCCGGCTATTGGTCAAGATTAATAAGTAAGTCTTCAATATCATCATTCACATCTTCCTTATTTCTAATCGAAAGATAAAGTGACAATTTATCCACCTGTTTCTTTAATCCAGCCAAGATCACAGGATTGTATTTCCAAACCTCAATTTTGAATCGGCCAGTCTCAGAAATTGTAATATCCTTCAAATCGTCTTTGCATACAGCATAACAATTTGCTTCTATAGGTTCAATTTCATAGCCATCAAATATGGTAGTTGACAGAGCTTTTGATGGAATAGTATTAGTATAGACAACCTTTTCTATCGGTGTTGTCAGATATATTATGCTAGTTTCCCATAAGTCACGGCCTTGTTTTGCAAACTGCAATCTCTTCTCTTTACCTTTCAAAGATATCGTCAGGTTCTTACTTTGCAACCACCGAACGGCTCTGTTAGCTGTAGAGTAGGAAACATTGAAAATATCCATAATTTCATTTATGGTATGGCAAAGTATTTCAACTTCAATATTGTATAGAATCAGACATTGTGCGAGCGGCGGAATATCTTCCTTAATATCTTTGTTTGGCTTAGGTATCTTTCTTAGGTCGAGCAACAATGACGAAGCAAACATCTGTTTGCCTGTGATGATGAAGTTAATCCGCTGAACAATCAGCCTTTGGATATTATAGGATGGGATATCATCCATCACTACAATACTGGGCATTCCCAATTTGGCAGTAAAGAGCTGCATATGGTTCTGTAGCTTTGCCGGTGTTAATGAATCAGTCTCCTTGGGAAAACAAAGCACGACATTAACACCAAAAAGTGCTGTTGTCGTGCATTCGTATTTATCCTTTAAAACAACCGGAATCTGTTTGCCTAATGCCGAAGGCAAGCTGGAACAGCGGATTTTCTCATTTAGGAACGATGAAATGTATTCTTTGAGGGCCTGTATTTTTGATTGTAACATAACTTCTGTTTTTACTTAAGATTATTTGCAAAAGTAATGGCAATTTGTTGAAATACAGACAGTGAATCAATCGAATGCTCCTTCTTTAACGATATTTGACTGGTTTAGCTTAATAATTCGCTATTTTAATAACTGGATGGCCTCATAAACCTGTTGGTTGGTGACTTTCGCATAAACCTGTGTGCTGGATACTCGCTTGTGAGCCAACAGTTTCGAAATGGTATAGATTTCGACACCTTTTTCCTGAAGTAACATGGCGAATGTGTGCCTGGCAACATGAAATAAAACATGAAAAGCAAGTAACAGCAAGCGTGAAAGAATAAATATTCAATGTCCTTATAATGTGATGATTGTCATCAAATGTCACTGGGACAAAAGATAAGAATAGAGAGAATTGCAGAGATGTTTCAGTTACCAAATCGTTAGCTATCCAGTTACCAAAAAGGAATAGGTAACTGAAAGCAGATGAAAGTATTTTGATTTTGTTGTTGTTTCTTTGATTCACAGCGTTTTGCACATTAAAGAACGCTTATATACCGGGTAACTTTGCCCACAAAAATATAAGCGTATGAAAGATGAAAAATTCAAGGTTCTGCTCTACCTGAAAAAGGGCGTCAGTGACAAATCGGGTAAAACTCCGATCATGGGCCGTATCACTATCGGATTGTCAACAAAAGAACAGAGCGTTTTTTTCTATCATTCCTTCAAATTGTATTTTCTAACATGATATAAGCATTTTACATATTTGTTCTTCCACGACAATCCATATACAGGCATTTGTTATACATCTGCCATTAAAACATCAAATCCCCTAACTATTTTTACAATTCCCCCCCTTTTCCTATTAAATTACCCTTCCCTTTTATCAATCATACAAACTCTCTCCATCACATACCCGTACAGCCTATATATTTTTTCCGCAAAGAAAGGAGTGCTCATAACTATTTCTGACAAGTTCAGGCACTTTGTGTTTTTAGCAGAAATCTTCCACTTATCTCAGAGATAAATAGAAAAATTGTATCTTAAGGCAAGAAAATATAGGCTTTTACAATCGTAGTTGTAAATAGAAAAGAATATGAATATATAATACAAAAAGTTGTAGTAAAAAAGATACGATCCTGCTGACCCGCTGCAATATAAATCTATGCCGAAGCATTTAGAATATATGTGGAGGCATTAACCTTCCGACACGGGAGACAGAACCGTAATATAAGAACTATAAATGTATTAAAAAACATCTAATAGTCATTTACGACTGAATCACATCCTAATATTCCGAAAATGTATAAATTGGTATTGCAGCATAAAGATGAACATAATCCCTGAAAAAAACAAATCACAGTATTATTTTCTTTCATAAACATGCAAATTATGTTCTTATTCCCTCTAAAGATTAATATTATATATAGAAAAAACAGTTATCACGAAGAAGATATATTCTAAGATAGTTAATGTCCCTAAAAATACGTACTTTTGCAAAGGGATTTTAAACACCTCCTTCAGATTACTAATTTTAATAACATGACTAAAGACGAATTGCTCGAAAAATTAAATGGAATAGAATGGGATGATTTTGAGGTGAAAGAAGCCCAAAATTAATTATCTAGGAGTGTATGGAAAACAGTAAGTGCTTTCTCGAACACTTCAGGAGGATGGATTGTATTGGGAATACAAGAAATTCGCAAAAAAGGAAAAAGTATCTATCAAATTACAGGTGTGAGCAATGCTGAAAAACAATAACAAGATTTTGTAGGAACTTTACGTTCACAAACAAAATTCAATCTGCCTGTGGAATGCCCGAACAAGAAAATATCTGGGAATATTGCCAGGTGCTTATTCAGAAATTAAAAGTCTATACAGACAATCCATATATAACGAGACCGGACGGTTTTTCTCCTGATGACAACTCACAACTTTCTCGCTGCGCGAAGGATTAGTAAATTTTTTGGCTCATGCTGACTATATCAGCCCTATGCACTCTACAATAAGAGTTTATAGCGACCGCATAGCATTTCAGAATCCGGGACGATTCTTTATCAACCTTAACCGCTTGAAAGAGCAAATTGTATCCATGCCCCGCAATCCAAGCATTATAAAATTTTTCCGATATGCCAAACTATCGGAAAATGCAGGATACGGCATTGATAAAATGCTTAAATGGAATAACCTAACAGGAAAAGATATCATTTTTACAAGCGAATTGGCATTCTCCACTGTTATCTATCCATTCCCAGATAAAGGTAGTCAAAAGAAAGGTGGTCAAAAGATTAATATCAACAAGCAAAACACTGAAAGAAAAGCTCTTATAAGTAAAGAGTCAAAAGTAGAAGGTGGTCAAAGAAAGGTGGTCAGAAAGAAAGAGGTCAAAAGACACGTCTTTCAATTCTTGAATTAATGAAAGCCACCCCGACTATTTCGCGCAAAGAACTGTCTGAGAAAACCCAAATATCTGAGTCTGCAATACAGAAACATATTGCTTTCCTTAAAGAGCAAGGAACTATAATAAGAGAAGGTGGTAATAAGTGGAAGATATCCTGATTACGGTTACTGACAACCTGAATGGATTTACAGAAACCATCAAGAGTGTGTTTCCAGCATCGACCACCCAGATATGCGTGGTACATCAAATCAGAAACTCTTGTCGGTATGTGGTTTGGAAAGAAAAAAAGGAGTTCACTTCTGATTTAAAGAATATATATAATGCACCTACTAAAGAAGCCGCAAAGACGGAGTTGGACAACTTTGAGCAAAAATGGGGTGGTAAATATCCTTATGCGATACGCTCATGGAGAAATAATTGGGAAGAATTAACCGTGTTCTTTGACTTCCCTGTGGAAATTAGAAATATTATCTATACCACTAATCTAATAGAAAATCTGAATGGGAAAATTAGAAAGTATACCAAAAACAAGCTATCATTCCCAAAAGATGACGCCTTGAAAAAGTCCGTTTATCTGTCGATTACAGAAATTGAAAAGAAATGGTATCAACCTATTTGGAATTGGGCGTTGATTTTTAATCAATTTATAACTATATTTGAAAACAGGATTCAAGTATAAAACCTGAATCCTGTAGTTTTCTATTTACACAAAATAGTGGACAGTGCCGAAAGTCGCTCTATGGTGCGCTTACCTATAACGGCGACAAGATAAACCGTAAGAAAGGAGTCCTTCTTGCCACTAACAGTATATTCCGCTACCAATGGTAATTTGTTTAAGTCTATCATTTGTCTTGCATACTTTCAATGGTAAAACAGATGGTAACTTTTTCTTCTATTATTCCCATAAATCAGGCATATTACAAATCAAATTATTATTTGGTAATTATTTCACTTTGCAGAGCTTTCTTATATGCTTTCCCTAATTCTGTAATCAAATATTTCTGTCTTGGGTGATGAGGAGTATCTGGGTATAGTGGTTTAAGCAAACCTAATCCAAGAACTTTTTTGAGAGTCGTTGATATGAATGTTCTCGATGAACGTCTGCTGAGTTTTTGCTGAGTTCTTGCCAAGTTCACTATTTCTAGTAATTCGGCAGAACTGTATTGCTTGCATAATATATTTTGTATCAGCAATATACCATCGAATTTTATTAACTCTGCAATTTTTGCTGAGTTAATGCCGAGTTCTGCTGAGTTCGTTTCCAATGCTTCATTTGTGGCATCTGTTACAACCACTTCGAATACGGTCAATTTGTCAACATTGAACTGTGCTGGCACAGAACCATTCAGTTTTAAATACTCTTGCACACGACTAACGCCACGATTGAACATGTTCACATATTTCATTATTTTCATCGCTTCTGCAATGATAGGATTACGATATGCGTTCACCGATGGAAAGTTCTCAGGACGAGCTTCACCATACAATCCACCAGCGTTCATGATTTCTATCCTGTCATCAAATTGGTAAAGGCGGATTGGGGTATTTGACTGATAATCCCTGTGCATGCAAGCATTCATCAACAGCTCGCGGAGTGCGGGACCGGGATAATTCGTCACCGTCTTTTCACGAAGCAGACTCAATTCCTCCGGACGTTGTGTGACTATTGCATCGTTCACGAAATTTTCTAATCGAGGAAGCAAAACTGAAAGGCTTCCCTTAAACTCTTTCTCATTAAGGATCTTGCCAGCCTTATCTTTTCCTTCAAATTTCACATATTGAAGATAGCATCCGGGCATAAAATATCTTGGATTCTTGCCAAAGAGTATAATGGCTGCCATGGTAGGACAATCGTATTGTTTGCTATATAGACGCAAAGAACTAAGTTGTTCCTTAAAATTACGGCTATCCGTAGTCAATGTATCTTCATCAATAGCCTGTGGTAGATAATTATTCCTAATATAGTCGGCATCAATATCGTCAATGTTTGCTTCACGACACGGCATTACGTCGAAAGTGGAAAGATGTGAAGCGTTGCGTTCTGTTAGTATTCTTTCTTCCTCGGCAGAAGCAACGTCTTTGCGTGGACCAATGCGTATAAACACACGTCCACGATAGCGAACAGGAGTAACAAAAGAAGGTGTAACAGTAACCACCAGCACATCGCCTTGTTCAGTTTCCACTTTCTCAGTGTTCATCACAGGCAAAGGCAGAATATTACCATCTGAACGAATACCTGCAATTTTCTTCATCAGTGTATCATCCACTTTCAAGCCACAGATAGTGCCGTCGTCAAGTACACCGATAAGCAAGTAGCCCTTCTTGCCCGAACCCGGCAAGTCATTTGAGAACGCACAGATAGCTTCTTGAAACTTATCCATGTTACCTGTAGAAACTGTTCGCTCTATGCGGTAACTTTCATCTGATTGAAGCAGTTCGTATAATTCTTCTTTTGTCATATGCTTATTATTATAATTGTCATTCTTACTTAACCCTTTATCCAAAAAAATGGCATCTGAGTCTTAAACTCAGGATCAATGAAATGACATTGCTCCTTAATAATGCCTCTTCTACGAATAGCAGGTTGCAAACAGTAGGTGTCGAAATCGTCTATGTTTACATCGTCTTTACTTGTCCAATGAGGGAACAGTAATTTCATATATCCGACTGCAATTCGTTTTACAGCATTGAAATCTCGGGTATCAGCATTCTTATCATAGCCAATTATTTCATCAAAAAGCAAACCATATATATTTTGTGTTCTTAATGAATGCAATATCTCTGAGAAATATTCAACGTTGATAGTCCAGCCTTTATAAACGATGCCTTTATGAATACGTGGCAGATGCCATCCTTCAATAAAGCAATGAAAACGGTCTAATAATGCAGATTCCCTGAATGATTGAGGCAATGAATCAAAGTATCTGTAATTCAATGGTCTTCTCTGTTCATTGAGAGGAATATTTCCCATAAGCATTAAGCCACATTCCGAACTAAATTCATTGTTATCTATTGTTGTTTTACCAGATTCCAGATAGGATTTTAGTGCAGCCTGGATTTCAGCTGGTTCTTGAAATATAATCGTTTGAATTTCATCAAATGCTGTAAAGTCATGGTTCTTAATTATACCATTTTGCTGTCTTGCTTTATCATAAAATAACTTGGCACGAGTAACTTTACCACCACTAACAAGCCATCCATATTTTGATAGATTACCAAAAACAAAAGATTTGCCCGTACCTTTTGGCGCTAGTTCTATAACATTTAAACGAGGTTCCAAAAAGATTAGTAATCTTGTGAGGAATTCCATCTTTTGTGTCATCGTTTCAAAGCCATCTGCTTCATATTCCATAGCAGAAAGAAGGAAATCAATCCATTCTTGAACTGAGAAAAACTGTCTTGCATTACGTAAGTAGTCAATATCAACAGAACGATATGGTTTAAAAGGTTTATAATCCACCATTTCTACATGATATTTTTTACCCGTATAATCTGGCAGAACTGATAGTTTTATTATACCCCATTTTTCACCATCAACCAATTCTCCTTGATGATTTTTATAAACGTATTCAGGGATTTGGCCTTCATTAAGTTTTATACCAAGGTCTGGTATACCAAAACGTCTAATGCCATTTACCAAGTCGATATATATGATGAATCGTGTAAGTATGGTTAGTTCTTCACCTGCATCCAATCTATCTTTTACACTGGTTTGAGGAATAACTTGGTCAAGAAAGCTTGTTAATTCCAAACGATTTACAGAGCCATCGTCTTTGTTTATGAAACGCTTTAATATAAAGTCCTTCACAAATGATGGCAAATTGCGACCAGCAAATAAACTATTTGTTGATATTGGGTCTTTGTATATTGCCATCGGGGCAAATTGTTCTCTTACTTTTTGAGATATTTCTGCATGCATAATTAAAATCCTCCAAATAAATCATCTTCGTCTACACCTGTTTTAATAGTCAACGAATCAGTTTGTTTAAAATCACCTATTGCAAGAGTTACTTTTGTAGACGTTTCTACCAAGAACAATTTCTCGCTCTCATATATATTATTAGAAATTTTGTGCAAAGAATAACAAACGCCATTATATGAAATGGTTGGAATGTCTATGCTGCTAATTCCTTTGATTGAATATTTTAAAACAGGTGAAGAAGCTGATATTTCATCTCCAAGTAGCTTCACTGAATATGAACTTGCGTTCTTCTGATTAGAAACAATAAATATTGGTACCAACACTTCTTCTGGAGTAGCACCGCCATGTGCACCTTGTCCTACAGGGGTTTTTGAAGTAAGTGAGTTGTGGGATAACGAACATATTGTTTTGCCATCATCCATAACAATATAGTTATTATCTTTAGACATAGTACCACATTCACACACGGCACATCTACCTGCATGATCAGATTTGACACCTCCAATATTTAGTCCTGAGGCTAATCCTGATAAGTAACTTATTCCATGGTCAGATATAAAGGCAATCTTTTTACCATTGTACTGAACCAGTACTGTAGTTATCGCCTTTTCAACCTTGGAAAATTCATCGATAATATAATCTGGATAATTCTTTTGTGTATGAGCAAAGCTATCTATATCGCCTATTTTCTTTAACTCTTCGGTAGTTAGGCTTTCTAATTTTTCTTTATTATTAGCCGTTCTTGTCGGTAGTTCAGCAGATGCGATATGTATTTCATTTAAATAGATGCCATCAACCTTATGTTTTTCTATGACTTTAGTAATGAAAGGAATCCAATCCACACCTAATCCATCTATCCAATAGAATATGTCTATATCAGTTCTACCACATAATAATGTTTTGACTGTCTTAAAATTGTCTCTCCATGATTCAAACGAAGATGGGTTTTCATTTTTGCTTTTTATGGTTTCTGTAATAGAGTCTGTAATTTTGTTACAGACCTTTGCTTTGCAATACTCAGCAAAATAGCTATTAACCCACAAATTCACATCGCTCATTTGCAAACTAAATGGCTGTGTGTAATAGTATAATTCAGGAAATAAATCGACAACACTATCTCTGTCTATTCTATTTTCGCCAAGCCACGTTATCAATAGTTTCTTCTCCGATAATGTAAGAGGTGAGATATACTTCATAGCATAATAGCATCCTCGTTCTGGATCTGCTGCTATAGCCTTTAGCTTTGTATCTACCTGTTGTTCTGCGAATTCTGTTATTTGTATTCCATATTTTTGAGCTTCACGAAGTATGGTCAAACGTTGTCTGATAAAATCTTCATTATATGGCTCTTCAAATATGTGAACCGCTAAAACTGAGAATAAATCTATTGTACTTTGAGTTTGAATAAAATCCAATACTCGACCTAAATACGACTGATTGCTATATTTAATCAAGAAAATTGTTTTCAGCAACCATCTCATAAAGCCATCTTTATGTTCAAACCATGCTTGAACAAATTCAGCCTCATCATCCAAAGAGAATGAATTAAACTTCTCATTAACGAATGATTCAAAATTGAAGTTATCTACATCAATATAAGATGCTAATTGCTCCCAATATACCAATTCATTTTTTGGGGGTATAGTATTGCCAAAATTCAAATCTAAGCCTTTTGTTAAAAGTTCAAATGCATTATTACAGATAACATAATTGAATGCATTGTCTGGTTGGGCATAGCAAGCATTGTTGAAGATAGCTTTTGAGGAGCAAATTATTTGCTTCTTTACTTTTGTGCCATCTTTCCAAAGTGATATCCATTCACGCAGATTACCACATAATGAATATTTATTCTTCAGCCCATTTACTCCATATATTGTGCCATTTGTCAATATCAACTGGTAGTTCTGATTTTCAATTCCAGAACGAAATTCCCAAATATGAATATTAGGGTCGTTCTTAAATCGATCCATTTTACCTTGCATTCCTATTATTGGCACATAGATTCTTTGATGATTGTGTTGTGCATCCTCTGGTGACTGAATCAAACGAATCGTTTTCAGAAGTGAATCAAATTCTGTATAGTTCTCATTGTCATAGAAGCGAGTTATTTCAGAGAATGGAGCAATAACAAAATCATTGGCAGGTATGCTTTTTACATATTCTTCAAATCGTCTTGCTAATTGTGAATGGGTTAACAGTTGGTCGTCGTAACCTTCATTCATCCATCTCTCCATGCTTTGTACAAAAACATTGTGGTTGCTACATTCATTTATAAACTCATTGAAATCTACAAAATTTTCAAAGAGTACAAAACGCAATGGATATCTATTACGGAATGAACTTTCTGCACCCGTCCAATTTTTATCCTCTATAATTTCATTATAAAGGTTGTCTATTGATTCGAAGATTTTATACATAATACTACATATTTATAATATCCAATATTGATTCATTACCATCATCGCACAATTTGATTAGTAGACTTTTGGCTTCTTCAAGAGATGATAACCTTTCTATTTTATTTTTTGCCGACGATCGTTTTTCTTTTATTACTGCATCATGGTTGTTGTTATCATTATTGTCATCATCTTCGATGTCATTGTCGTCATTACCTGGTGATGGAGTTGGATTTTTTTGCGAAGCTCTCCATTGAAGAACCTTCTTTTCTACCTCCTCTTCTGTCCAATATCCAACAGTCGATTCCAAGTGTTGCTCAATGTATGTACGCAGTGAATCAACCTCATCCTCTTTTACATCGACATATGATAGTTGCATCAAATAAGCCTTGAGACCATCAGAAAAAGCATTTTCTACGTTAAGTATGTTCTTCACATCTATACGTAAATCGCTAATGAGTGATAGTGTCTCATTGATAAGTGCAGGATTACGAAGTTCTCGTTCCATGCAAATTCTAACGATATTGTCTATTAGCTGCTTAATACCGTCTGTAATTGTAACAATAACTGGTAGATCAGCAAATGTAGACTTTGGTGCATACTTAATTGCCCATAATGGAGCTTTTCGTTTTGCTAAGAAATCAGCTGTTATAGCATAACGAGCATCCTTAAGGCTTGTAACATCAGTATAGGTATTGCCATTTGCTGTCAACTTAAACAGAGATATTAAATCTTTGCAAAGTTTACCTTCCTCTGGAGTTTGGAATTTAAAATTGAGTTTACCATTTGATTTATTATCATCCCAAACTTTAAAAAGCAAAACGATATCATCAATTAATGCATTTGCATCTCTTGGTTTACCCTGAGTGTCAAATATTTTATTTACCCATGGCTTTAATGCAAAAGCCACCATTCCCATAGTTGCATAATTGCCATAAAAACCATATGGAGGTTTTGTCAAAAGTGAGAATTTTTCATCAAAATTAAAAGGAAGACTCTTATCAGCATACTTAATCACGCTATTAATCTTATCATACACAACCTTAAACGGATGCTCTGCTGGTATGTCCGATTTCCATTCTAAGTTATCATCTAAACAATCCTGTATCAAATATTGAATAGGACGCATTTGGGCTGTAACCTTTGTAAATTCCTCTTTAGTTGTAGCAAATAAGAATGTACGGACAATTTCCTTTGAATTTTGAGCTTTCCAGAATGTACTTGGTGCCTTTTGGCGAAGAATTTCGTGAGCGTCAGGTGCATACTTATAGATAATTGGAGTAATTGAAGAGTTGACAGCACTAGATAAGTGTTTTACAGATATAGGTTGTTTTTCTTCACCATTTTCTGTATTTATGTATATAATAGCATTGTTACGTTGTGCAGAATCCATCCACTCCTTTACCATAGAAACAGCATGATCACGATGCACTTTCGTTTGATCAACGAAACCGTGGCTGCTTGCACAAGCATAATTTGCTTGATATTCAATAAATTGTTCATATTTAGAATCGCCCATAACTTCATCAAAGACGACAAACACTATATTCTTTAAGTCTTTATCATCTTGATCGTTGATGCATTTTTCTGCAAATGAACGAAGGGAAGCTAATTCACTATTATTTCTAGCCATTAACAAAGCGAAGAACAAATAGCTACTCTTGGCATCTTTTCTTCCGTTTTTAATCTGGCTTCTAAGTGATGATTCGTTTTCAACATTAGAATAAAACTTGTAGCTGAATGGACGAATTACCTTCTGCATATACTTCTTCTCGAAAGTAGTCTTCGCTACATCTGAAAAATTGAGTATTTGGTGAGTGTATTTAAACTGAACATTACGCATTTCAGTTTTCTTATCTTCTATTTCGCCAGAAGGTAATGCAGAGAATTGTACAGAATATAGTCCCCCTGGAGCTCGTTGTATGATACCTTCTTCGTTAAACCATTGCAAAATATCATTTACATCATTATCATATATAGTCCCAGCAAACAAGAAATGTATATTCTCCTCTGATGGAGTTACAAGACCATTATTGTTTTCGCCTGACACATTATTGAATGCGTTCAACAATAATATCCCTTTGAATACGGCAAAAAATGAATCTCCTTTAGCACTTACTTGCTTTAAATACGAATTATATCGTTCGGTAATTGCACCATAGTTCACCACATCGTCTTGGAATACTTTCAAAACATAGTCCCACAAATAGTCGGCTGTAATGGTATCTCTATTAAGGAAGTAGTCTTCACTATGTAGAAATGTTCGTATAGCATCATTCTGTCCTAAGAACTCAAATACACTTCTACTTGAAGACCCTACTACTGTTGCATAGTGGGTTGCCAAATTAGCTGTACCTGGGTGCAAAGGATATAAATTGAATAAGTCATCTCTTGTTGATTGCCGGTCGTTGCTCGTTTGAATAAAAGCATTGAGCAAATCAGGGTTCATCTGATAGAATTGGTTGCACATCTGCTCATGTCTTTCTTTATCAACCACCTCAAACTTTCTCGACATTATCTTGAATGCCGATACCGATTCCATATTATATTTCATACGGTGGTAACGACCATCTGTTTGTTTTAGCTGATCAGAACCTACCTTGTCAAATGCCGATGGGTGAGAAATCAAAAATAAGTAGGAGTTATTCTCCTCGTTCATAAATTTCTCTGAAAGTTCTTGAAGTTCCTTCAAAACAGGTATACCAATAGCATCTGTCATGACATCAGTAAACTCATCCCATACGATAAGCAAACCATTATACATGCCAAGCTCTGTTAGTTTATTCTGAACTTCAATAAACCACTGTTTGATACTATTGTTATCCATTCTTACGTTCAAGCCGCTTTTACGCAATGTATCGTTCACACGGTGGAAAGTGCCCAAGTCATTATCTTGAAGATTATCTATCAATTGTTCTCGATTGGCTACTATCGAAGAAAGTGATGTATTGCTTTCAATCAAATGATCCCAAATCTCTGAATTCTTTTGTATTTGGTCTATGTATGTTTCAAAATCTGTTGGTACACAGATTTCTATATCATTAGCCCAAAGTGTTGTAGTAACAGCCTTTTGTAATACTAAAGCCAAATCATTAGGGTGAGTCATAGCATTAAGACCATAAAGCTTAACCGTCAAAAGACGTTTATCTTTGCGCAAAGAATATATAGAAGATCGTAACTGAGCAAACTTTTCCGAACTATATTCATAATCAACCCATTCACGTATGTCGTTCTCATCATCACCTAATAAGTGACTGATTACAGCAACAGCGTGGCTCTTTCCTGTTCCATAGGTGCCATTAATCCAAAACGATTTGTGGTTGTCGATGTCATTACCACGCACTGATTTTAGAACAGTACGCAATACGCTATTGAATTGCTCGTTGGGAATGAAAGATATCCATTCGCCATTTTTTTCTTCTGCTATATTGTAGGCGGCTTTTCCTCCACGTAGTTTTATGATGTCGTCATATTTAGTAGCCATAGACATTTTATTTATTTGTTAGATAATTATTTATGATTTTGTGCTTTAAGATTTCTTTATTTTCAGCATCTTGCAATAAATTCCATAGCTCATCATCAAGTTTTGCATAAAGCAAATTTTCACGAAGATATTTATCTGATGGGGTATGTCCGCTAATTGCAAGTCTTTCCTTTCGTTTCCAAATGAGATGGTAGAATGGAGATGAAGTAATATGATAATAGGGAACGATTATCGACAATTTATTGCTATCATCATACTCGTTACTTCGTTGATTATACAGATAAATTAGACACGAATCATCCCATTTTATTTGATTTTGCTTTAGTAAGTTTAAAGAAATACACTCAATAATCGAAAGAACAAGCAGAGGCTTGGCTCTCGATTTTCCATGAATTCCGTTCCCTCTTTTAATAGAGAGAATATAATCGCAGTATAAATTGAGTGTAAAAGATAACATTATACTAATAAATTTTGAAGCACTATTACTGGTGACAAATCATCTCTTAGGGTGATGTGATCTAAGCCCATATTAAGCTCGGCAACAAGCACTCTATTCTTTTCAGTGGAAAGAAATCTCAATGATTTAAATAATTCATTTTTTGATATTCCGAACTCCTTATATAATCCACATTCTTCCTCTATCCGATATAAGTCAGAGACACGAAGCATTTTTATATCTTTGTTTTGAGCATATTTATAAAGTGAATACGCAATAGCTTCTGGACTCAAATCATTATATGATAGCCTTCTTAATACTGTTCCCTTATCATCCTGATTTACACATTGTAGTAAATCTTCTCCTATAGGAGAATACTTGAATGATTGCATTAACGCTTGTACAGCATAAGTTATTGTAGTTTCCTTAAATGTGGATTGGAAGTAATCAATAGCTAATTTATCCAATTCTTTTCTTGTTACATCAGAATTAAAAGGAATTGAAGATGAGTACCATTTCATCATAGGACTATTGGATGCTAAATTAATGTATATAACTTCCCACAAAAGGGAGTGAGAATCCTCATTAATCTTCTTACACAACGCACCAAATTGAGTCAAATTACATTTGTCATCAATTATCTCTGCATCTTTTAGCCAAGCTTTAAAACTAGGAATTTGTTTTACTCCAAGCAGATTGTCTGTCCAGAATGAATCTGAATCTGAGAAAAATTGGTCCACCCATTCTTGGTGAATTCCAAAAGTTCCATATTTTGATATTTTCATATTTGATAAATTTGTCTCTGATGGTTTTAGTGATGAATCGGCAACGATACATCCAACATTATGATACTCTAAGCACTTATGACAATTTGTGCAAATTGAAGTATCAATCTTTACCTTTGGATATACTGATAGAGCACTTGTTGGGCATTCTAGTTCACAAGCCTCACAATTAATACAATATGTAACCTTATTCATTACTCTTCTAAGTAAGTATCTAAGTGCAATATTATTATTGTCATGTAAAGTCAATGTGAAGTTAGATTTCGATTCACCATATTTAACTTCGAATTGGAAAACCTCATTATGAAAAAGGAGTTCTCCGATTATCATGTTGTTTGATTCCTTAATACTATATTTGCCAACAGCAGGAAGCCAATCAAGTAGACTCTTTCTTGCACCAATAACTTTTGCTTCCCATTTATTGGAAGTTGTTTTATATGTCAATGAAATGGGTGTTTGGGAATACTTACCGCTACCTCTCATTTTCCATTTCCTATCAGCAATATATTCGATGTCATTTGGAATTTTTCTCTCTTTTACAATATCTTCAAGGCGTGATAAAAATGGATACAAATCATCTTTATAGCATTCATTCACTATCATATCATCCCATGGAGAACCAAACGGGCACAAAATGCATCCAACCCTTGGCTTGCCAACTCTGTATGCTTTGTTAATTGTTAGCCCATTTCGAAATAAATACAGAAAGACTTCGGTAGTATTCCATTTTAATATAGGTCTTGCATTTACAACAAAATTGTGCTTAACGCCTTTACCTATTCTATTATACTCATTACGTTTTACTGATTCTTCAGCTCTTACACCTTCAAAAGCTAAGAATTTTGTATTTCCCTTTTCACCTTTCCTTAATAATCTATACAAAGGAGCAGTTTTCATGATCGAGCAACACCAGCGATGGGTATCACTTGGTGTACCTATCTTGTCCCAATAGTTAAGTACCGACTCATGATTTTTTGCCAAATGAAACTTTAAGGCAGGGAATTTCTGATGATAGTAATCTTGTACTTCATCATATAATTGTAGAGATGGCGGCAATTCATAGCCCGTATCGCTATATATTACTTCAAAGTCTGTTGGTGGTATGGCTCTAGTACATAAATCTAATACTACTTGCGAATCCTTACCGCCTGAGAAAGATGCAATAAATCTATCCACTTTTGTAGATAGTAGCACCTTTTTACCTTCGCTTTTTGCAGTGTCAAGGGGCATTATATCGAAACTATCGCAATCTTGCTTTACAACAGCCATTTGGGTTTTACTCGTCTTCTCTATTTTCTGAGCAAGTGCTTCAAAATCGAGCTTATTTGCATCTGCCTTATCGTATGTATGATTTACACGAGTATAAGTCGTATAAGTATCACGAATAAACTCTATGGCTTCGTTTTCTAACACAAACATCAAATCTGATGTCTTACTTAGCATAGCAGGAACATCAACAGGTATAAGTTCTATAGCTTCGGCTTCACCATAGAATTCTAATGTTGGCTTATTATAGATATTAGCTCCTTTTGCATCAAAGATTCGTACACCCCTATAATAGTACTGTTTGTTTATAGCCCACATTATAGGAGCATCGCAGCAAGGATAATTCCAACCAAGTTTGTCAAGTCCAAGCAGATTCAATTCTTCGTAGAATACAGGACGTGGTGCTATTCCCAAAGTCGCATCTGTGATTCTGGTATTAAGAATTACACCTCCTGTTTCTTCATCCCATTCTATTTTATACATAGTCTACTTAGTCTCTGTTTTTACTATTAGGTCACGCACATCTACATTTAAACATTTTGCTATCTTAACCAGTGTTTCCAAACTTGGTTGAAACTTATTAGTACACCATTTTGAAACAGTGCCTTGATCTTTATTCAATTCATTTGCCAACCATTTGCTTGTCTTATTCCTTTCAGCAAGTACGGCCTTAATCCTATTGATATTGGTAGCATTTTGCATAAAATATATCTTTAGTGTTGACTTATCAACTTATTAATTTACAAAGATACATCATTTAGCCCATACATAGGCTTCTAGTTGAGAAAATATTGCATATAAATGGCAAATTACTCCAATTATGTACTATAATTCGGGACATAATTATAGAAATAACTATTTTACTCTCTATAACTGTAGTGGTCGGATTTAATTACCCATTGCTTCATGTTGTCACTCTTGGCTCTATGGAGAATAGTACCCATAAACTCTAATCCTCTGTTGAGTCTATGGAAAAACCATTCGGTAGTGGAATTGGGTATGGCCATCATGAATGGAAGATTGCTGTAGGGCATCACACATATTGATATTACCAGTTTCTGTTTCACTTTGGTGGATTTGTCGATCAGAAACAAGGCATCCCCTGCAAAATCAATTTGCCATTCCTTCCTAGGTTCATAGACGTTGTGATAGGAGTAGTCATTCTTATCCCTTTAAGAACTCACATGCTTCTTGAACTGAGTATAACCATAACCGTTATGATATTCCTTGTGGTGGCAGTCCTCAAAAACAAACTGGATATTTGCATGCTTGCGGTCTAGACGCTTGATGATTTCAGTATCATGCGTTCAAGTCCCTGCATGCGACCATCCTCATTAAGTGCAGTCTTGGGTGGCATAAAGAAGGTTTCCAACTCGCTGTCCGGTACCGCCAACAGCTCTTCATAGTTCTTGTTAGTCATCGAGGCAATCTTCCGATAGTCCGACACGGTACGTTTGCTGCAATGAACAATCCCACATATCTCAACCTGTGGAATGCATTGTCCAGCATTTGTAAATCTACCTTAGTCGTAACATTTGATTTACTTTTAGACGTTAATAGTGTTGTCAGTTCTTGGCATAGCCCAACAACAATATAATGGGATCAGTCCGAAAACCCGGTTGTTGTTTTATTCCTTTCATTTTATAAATTGGATTTATATCAGAGAGGGTATAGAACGAAGTGTGCTTATTCTACTGTCTATCAATATAATAATATCGGGGTTGTCTTCTATAAGCCCCCTATCATTTATGGTGGATATAGAATAGCCACCGGGTTTTCGGACTGACCCATATAATGCCAGTGCAAATTTTACCAATAGCAGTACCAAAATAGTGATATGGACGGTACCGACTAAGTGATATGAAAGTGGGTGAACTTTGGAATGGGAATACAAATACCAGCGGTACCAACCAAGTGATACAAGAGCAATCAATACAATAAATTATGGCACTAGAACACTGCTATGACGGTATCAATCGAGCGATATTATTACTCAAAGTTACACTGATTTTCTAAAATAGTGATATAAGTAGACTGAGAAATGATATTTTATGATGAAATATTCCATAGAATTGAAAAATACAACAACTTGTACGGAAGAATACTTATATTTGTAACTGTTTTAGTGTTGTAACTTTACTTTTTCAGTAACTGGTAAATGTGCTATTTTAGAACTTAGAAAATCGAAATTATGGATTGTTAAATGGCGCACTGATTATCAGTGGGGTAGCCTAATACCCCATTTGCCAAATTTGCAATGGGAAAAGGCACTAAAGTGGCAGCAAGCTGTGCATATAGTTGGCTTAAAAAGCCTATGGATGGAGTTTTTAAATAAGGAACTCCATCTATAGTTAAAGATAGTGCTTGTAACTACTCAGGTCTCTTTCCCTCAAAATTGTAAAAGGTATCTAAACTCTCTTCTCTGTTTAAATGTATTTGAAAACTTTATCATATTTTTCATAGCCCCCCTGTTAAAGTAATACTTTGTATCTAATGAACGAACGGGTTACTGATATATCAAAGATACTTTCGGAGATGAATAACAAACTTTCTTGGATGGAGCAAACTATATCTGATCAGGGTACTGATATTAGTCGCTTGAATCCTATCATCAATCAGAAAGATAAAGAGATCCATGTATTAAAGACTCGTTTATCCAAGTATGAGACAACTGATAAAGACTCCACAATAGCAGTATTCCTCCTTCTCAAGAATTGATTTTGGCAAAATAGATCCTGCAGACAGGGTCTTTGTGCAAGAAGTTGGCATTGATTACTACATCAACTTTATAGAATTTATGGAAAATCCAGAGAAAACATGGCTTGAAGTGACTGCCCGACTGAACGCAAAGGCACCATCTGGACCATCTTTTGGTTTGAAGGGGCTTGCTATTTTAAAATAAAAACTGAAATACTTTTTCAGATGTGTTTCGGGCAGGATAGTATGACTATAGCCAGCAATAATTCAATATAATATTGGCACATTTACCAAAAAGTATAGGATACGTCGGCTATTGTTCAAGATTAATAAGTAAGTCTTCAATATCATCATTCACATCTTCCTTATTTCTAATCGAAAGATAAAGTGATAATTTATCCACATGTTTCTTTAATCCAGCCAAGATCACAGGATTGTATTTCCAAACCTCAATCTTGAATCGGCCAGTCTCAGAAACTGTAATATCCTTCAAATCGTCTTTGCATACAGCATAACTATTTACTTCTATAGGTTCAATTTCACAACCATCAAATATAGCAGTTGCCAGAGCTATCGATGGAATAGTATTAGCATAGACAACCTTTTCTATCGGTGTTGTCAAATATATTATGCTGGCTTCCCATAAGTCACGGCCTTGTTTTGCAAACTGCAATCTCTTCGCTTTGCCTTTCGGACATATTGTCAGGTTTTTACTTTGCAGCCACCGAACGGCTCTGTTGGCTGTAGAGTAGGAAACATTGAAAATATCCATAATTTCATTTATGGTATGGCAAAGTATTTCAACTTCAATATTGTATAGAATCAGACATTGTGCGAGCGGCGGAATATCTTCCTTAATATCTTTGTTTGGCTTAGGTATCTTTCTTAGGTCGAGCAACAATGACGAAGCAAACATCTGTTTGCCTGTGATGATGAAGTTAATCCGCTGAACAATCAGCCTTTGGATATTATAGGATGGGATATCATCCATCACTACAATACTGGGCATTCCCAATTTGGCAGTAAAGAGCTGCATATGGTTCTGTAGCTTTGCCGGTGTTAATGAATCAGTCTCCTTGGGAAAACAAAGCACGACATTAACACCAAAAAGTGCTGTTGTCGTGCATTCGTATTTATCCTTTAAAACAACCGGAATCTGTTTGCCTAATGCCGAAGGCAAGCTGGAACAGCGGATTTTCTCATTTAGGAACGATGAAATGTATTCTTTGAGGGCCTGTATTTTTGATTGTAACATAACTTCTGTTTTTACTTAAGATTATTTGCAAAAGTAATGGCAATTTGTTGAAATACAGACAGTGAATCAATCGAATGCTCCTTCTTTAACGATATTTGACTGGTTTAGCTTAATAATTCGCTATTTTAATAACTGGATGGCCTCATAAACCTGTTGGTTGGTGACTTTCGCATAAACCTGTGTGCTGGATACTCGCTTGTGAGCCAACAGTTTCGAAATGGTATAGATTTCGACACCTTTTTCCTGAAGTAACATGGCGAATGTGTGCCTGGCGGTATGGAAAGTAATATGCTTAATGATTCCTGCCGAGTCCAGCCATTTTGAGACATGTAGATTCAGTATGCTTATTGTCAAGGATTGAAATACTATCCCTTCTTCTTTTCTTTTACCCAAAATATCCAATGCTGGTTTTGATAAAGGCAATTGGATTAAAACACCTGTCTTATTACATTGTATCTTTATGAATGTCTTGTGCGCCCTCTTTACAATGTTTTCCCATCGCAAGGCAAGAATGTCGCTCCGCCGCAATCCTGTAAAGATGCTGAATAGGCAAGCTTTAGGCAGTTCCGGATATGGCGGATAAGGTGTCTGGCGTAGAATATCGACTTCATCATTGGACAAATACTCTTTGAGGATATCATGATTCCACACAATGGGTTTTATTATCTCAGTATAATCATGGCTGATTATTTTGTCTTCATAGGCCAATCTCACCATTTTCAGGAATACATTGAAGTATGCACTTGCAGTATTGTGTGATATCTTTTTTGAACTGGTCAGGTGCTTATCTCTAAGGATATACAGTCTGTACTTTTCGCAAATACTGAAACTAAGGTCTCTGAAGGAACACTTCTTCTCACAGAATTCTTCAAAATGGAGCCGGGCACAGATATATTTCTGACTGTGATAGTCTCCGTTTTCATGATAATACTCAAGAAAATCTCCATCCAGATTGTCTTTTGCCAGAAAACTGAAATCTCGTCTTACCAACTGAATGTAACGCTCACACTTGATGTTTTCTGCTACTTCTTCAACCGTTTGGTTGTATTTCTTTTGGGCAGCATTGGCAGGATTGACATAAAGATCCAAATTCAGAAATTCATATTTGGTTTCTTTCCCCCTTACATCTTTGATGGGTGGATTGAACTGAAGATAAATGGACTTTTTCTTGCCGTCAGCCTTTATTTTATAACGCAATGCAACCCTATACATGACTTTCCCTCCATCTGATTTCTTGTTCAACATCCTTTTTACAATAATAGTCGGTATAGGCTATGCATCTCACCTTAACCATATGTTTGGCAACAAGTGTCAGCAGTTCCTTGGCGTCAATGTTGAGATGAGTCGTAATTTCATCAACAGTCAGCCACTGGGTATACCTGATTCGTTCGATGTCCCAAGCTGTTTTACAATCGGTTTCATCAAACCTCCTATTTAGTCCTAAATAGTATGATTTGATTTGATAGCGTTCAGCGAAATTTAGAATCCAAGAACGGCTCATTCTTGTATAGGCCATCAATCCTTTGAGAGAATACGAGCTTCGCCCAATTGGAGAGTGGGGCACTAACGGCAGAAACGAATACCATTTGATGAAATCCTTATTGGCTATCACTAGGTTATTCAAACACCGTTCACTTTTAATCTTGCCTGTTTGAACCAGTTTGTGGATATACTGGCGCGTATATCCTGACAATGTAGCTGCTTCGCTAATACTTAGGAAGCCTCTTGAAACTACATCTTTCCATTCTTCCTCTTTCAACTGGATGAACGGATCATAATAATGCTTTGAGAAATTATAATTCATATTATATATACGGCTACTTTAGTGTAGCGCCTATATAATATAAGGTTGTCAACAACCCCTAATTTGAGTATCAAATAGTAGCAAATCTGTTTCCTATTTTCCTTGATTTTGCCGTGATTATTTGCAAAATATACTGTAATGTATTGATAAACAGTAAATTAAAATTTGAGGTTATTTTCTTGACTTGTTTTTGTAATATGTTGATAATCAGTTGTTTACAAGGTGCTATTTGCCGATGCAGAAAAACTATTTACCCACGCAGAGGGTCAAATGAAAATCAAAAGATGTTGATTATCAATAGTTTCCGATGAAAAGAAAAATGGTGAGGGACAAACTGGGGACAAGAAAAATCCAAAAATCAGCAAAAACAGCCCTTTTACTTTGCTTTTGCTTAATTTTTTCAGACAAGAATCTACAAATATCGCAAGTACCTGACTATCAATAACTACCAATCATATTTCAACCAAAAGTAAATGAAGAAAATGTTTATGAGCAAATAAGAGCAAATGAGTTGTTTTTGAAATCTACGATTCACATTCGTTAAGATTTGATTCACCTCTTATTTGAGTTACCTTCATTGATTTTGCTCCTTACACTATTGAGTTCGATGGGAGATAAGCAAGGTTAGTTTAGTCATTGTATATCTACTCCAAGGTATAAACCAACCTACAGATTTACCTTCTCTTATATACCATTTCTATACCAGGTTGAACCCCATCTACATCATACTTTCTCTTTTCACAGCATACCTTCGATTCTTGGTCTGCCAAAACCGGACTTATTTACTCCAAACCTAATACACATATAAAAGAATCCGTGCCCATTTATATTAGCTCCTTCATCGTCTTTCTGGGATTTGATAGCAATTTGGTTGCAAAGGTACTTCTTGTGTCTGCATCGTCGCAAGGTCAAGCCTACGGTCTCTGATAAAATCTCCACCCTTTAGGTAGTATTTGACCAGAAAACCTTGCACGATGATCCACAAGACCTTTTGAGGCAACAAAATTTTAATCAATCCCGAAAGTAGCTGAAGCGAAATAAGGGAAATAAAAAGTTTGAGTTTATGGGTATCGCAACAAAATTCGCAAAGTGGGACGTGCCAGCATTGGCTACCCTAAAGGGCTGCAAAGCTTACCAACTTCGTGAGCAGCTGAACAATGGTGAGAAGTTGAATAGAGCCGATAAAAATTGGCTTACAGAGGCTATCAACCACAATAGCTACTTTCGTCGTGGCATACCGGTGATGGGATGGAAGTTTGACTTCACTGATGCGGTTCACCTTTATTGGGTGAAGCAGTTCGGGCAAATCCATGAGTATTATGCCGTTGATAAGACCTCACTGAGAGCCATATTGTTTGGCAAGGTAGATGAAATCGTTGAACTAATATAATCAGTTGTACTATGGCAAATTACGCTACAAATCTCTTCTTCTGCAGCACAGAGAATGAGAGCGACCTTGAAAAGGTAGAGAAGTTTTTGGATGAGAAGTTTTTCGACTGCTATCTTGAACGCACCGAAGACTATATAGATGGCGAGTTCTATTCTAAATGGGACTTTCCAGAGGCTCTAATCAACGAAATGATTGAAAGCCTTGAAGACAAGCAGGGCATCTACATTCGTGTACTCACGAACTCTGCAATGAATATGTAAGTTTCCGCATCTTCTCACAAGGTGAGTGGGACATTCGATATTAACCCTCAAAAGCCGATAGATATGCAAAAGTTTGAAAGTACAGAGAACATCCCTACGTGGAGCTTGCCTTATCTCATCAATGATGACCCAAGTGGACTGACTGATGAAGAAATCAAAATGGTAGATGACTTCGTCAACAAGTGTCAAGTGCAAGTGGTTTCACCCATTGAGGTGGATGGCGAAGCTCAACCTGAGTTTTCCTATTATCCACTCTTCGGTCAGGCAGCCGAGGTTGAGCCTTGCATCGTGATTTACGCAAAGGAACAATAACCCTAAATGAAGTCATTATGTTATACGAATTTGAAGAAATAACCGATGTGGTCGGTTGCTGTTGTACTTTGCTCATTCCTTATCGTGGTCACACAGAAGGCTACATCGTGGGCGATTATGGTAAAGACCTTGTCGTGAGATTGAACAACGGTAAAGAAGTCGTGGAGAGCCGTGATGATGTGCTGATTTACGATTGATGCGCCTAAAGAAAAATAGAAAGTAATCATCAAAAAACAAAGTATATGGATACAGAAAACAAACAGCCCCTTCGCTTTGACGACATTCCTGAATTATTAGGATGGATAAAGGGAAAATTGGTAGAACTCGATGCAAAAATCGATGAGATTCAAGGCAAAAAGGAATTTGCGGTGGAAGAAGACAGATGGTTCTCTGTTCAAGAGGTCAGCGACTATCTTCCAGAGCACCCAGCAGTCTAAACGCTATATACGTGGACAAGTGCAAAGCGCATCCCATACCATAAAGAGGGTAAGCGTTTACGCTTTTTGAAGTCTGAGATTGATACATGGCTTAAAAAGCCAGAAGCGCATTTTAAGAGCATTGAACAGATAGAAGACGAGGCTAGACAGTATGTTGAATCAAAGCGCAAGCCATCGCCTTTTGCAAGCACATTCCGCACACAAAGCTATTCCAGACAGTAAAATACACAATGAAAAGAGACCTACCCCGTGACAGGTAAGTCTCTTTTCTTTTTTGCAAAGGCAAAGCCCTTTTATACGACTACTTGAAGAGCAGATTCAAATCCATAGATAGGAACTCTTCAAATGACAATCCTCCAGAACCAACCACAAAAGCACGATGCGGGTGATAAGCCTTTTCAAATTTGGGTAGACCATTGTTGGTGGTGCGTCTTCCACTTTTAACCTCAATGGCGATGGTTTTTCCTCTTCTATGAAGTACAAAATCTACTTCATCATGACTGTCACGCCAGTAATAGGCTTTGTAATCACAAATCTGTGCCTGACTTACGATATAGGCACCTACAGACGATTCAACATATCGTCCCCAAGCTTTTGGGTCTTCTGCCATCTCCATGTAATCCTTATCAGCATACACATTACGCAAGGCGTTATTGTGAACTTGGAATTTGGGGATAGAGTTGTATTTGCGTGCATCATCCTCGGCATACTTTTGCAAACCACACAGCAAGCCACACTCGTCCAAAAGATGGAGGTAGCCGGCCAAGGTGGTGACATTGCCCGCATCTTGCAGTTGGGCTGCCACCTTGGTAAGCGATAGCAGTTCGCCACTATAGCTACTACCCAGTTCAAACAACTGGCGAAGAAGTTGGGGCTTCATGATTTTTGTATCCATTAGCACATCCTTAGAGATGGATGGCTCTATCAATGCGTCTTTGACGTAGTTTCGCCAACGACGTTCATCAGCAATATAAGCAGCGGCACCAGGATAGCCACCGAAATAGACATATTGATAGAGGTTCCAACCGAAGCACTCTTTCATTTCAGGGAAAGTCCAGTGCGTTAGTCGTATCAGTTCATATCGACCAGCCAATGATTCCGTTAGGCCCTTTTCTATCAACATACGTGACGACCCTAACAGAACAACTACGAGCTCTCGCTTTTCTCGCGTATCTCGGTCCCATTCCGCCTTTACTGTTTCACTCCAGTTGGTTATCTTTTGTATTTCATCTACTACCAATAGACGTTTACCTTCTCCTCGCATATCCATGCGCATACGAGCAGTTTGCCAAATACCTGCCAACCAGTTGGCTGATGCGCCTACGACATCATCAGCCGAATAACTATCATAAGGCAGTTCGCAAGCTTCAAGCACTTGACTTATCAAGGTTGATTTGCCTACCTGACGCGGACCCACAATAACCTGCATCTTGCTGCGAGGCTCATTGATGCGCGCCATCACTTCTGAATATTGTGCTCTTTTATATCCCACCATCTATAGAATGTTTATTTGTTTGAGTAAAAATGTCCAATCTGATAAACAAAAATGTTCAATTGCCTGCAAAGGTAATGTTTTTCACTGATAATGAACACTTTTGCACGAAAAAGTTATCTACTTTTCTATTAATTCTATGGCTTTGCAGTCTGTTTTTCCTGCAAATGCCTCCTTGAGCCTTCTTTATTGTTGATGATTTTACTTTATCAAGAGCCTACTTTCGCTTGCTTCTTGGTCGTTTTAACAATCACGTCATGGTCGTTTTCGGCCGTTCTCGGTCGTTTTTATCTTTGGCCTCTGTATTTCAATGGCAAGTGCCATGTACTCTGGTTAAAAGCCTTTTCAAAAGCACATAGTCTCAAATGAGGCCTGAGTATGAGATATGGCTTCTTCTAAATGTTCTCTATTTATAATCGGCTGATGGTGATAAGGTACACTTTGATGTTTATGACTAGAATGCAGCTATTGACATGCCTCCTGAACGAAGTCGTTTGCCTTGCTCTTTCTCTGAATTGGCTATTTCTGAAGCCACTTGTTTTTCCAATGCAAAGGTAGCGTGCTGCTGCGATGCTTTGGCATCTAGTGTGGTCGTTGGCACTCTTGCCAATAAAATAGTCCAGAATCTTCCTTTTCCGACAAGCAGAAAAGAGTATTCAGTTCGATTTTCATGGCTTGTCCACATGAATACAGCCCTGCTTTTGATTGCATGTAAAAATTAAGTTTCACTTCAAAATTCAATTCAAAATGAAAAAGATCGAGAACAACTTCGCAGTATCAGGATTCGTAGGTAATAACGCTGAAATCCGTCAGTTCGCAACATCATCAGTTGCACGTTTCTCACTGGCCATCAGCCGCCAAGAGAAGAATGGAGAAGAAACCACTCGTGTATCGGCCTTCATGAACTTTGAGGCATGGCGCAAGAATGAAAACGCTGAAGCTTTCAGCCAGCTGACCAAAGGCACTTTGCTCACCGTTGAAGGCTATTGCAAGCCAGAAGAATGGACCGATAAGGACGGTGTGAAACACAACCGCATCGTGATGGTAGCCACTAAGTTCTACCCAGCGGTTGAGAAAGAAGACACTCCTTCGCAGAAGTAGTTCATCTCACCTCTATAAGAGCGGCCTTCGGGTCGCTTTTATTGTGTCGCAGCATCTCCTTTTGTAAACACACATTTCCTCTTGTAATAGCCATTTAGCATTGCAGGCATAGGCTACGCTTATGCGGGCAAAGCAAGATGGCAGTGGGTAGGCAAAGACAGAGTGTATAAATGCACTCCTTCTTCTTAGCCTACCCATCAACCTTTTCTAATTTACCAGCGTTCTTTTATAGAGACTCACCTCGTACCTCAAGAAGGTATAACGGACTACAAGGAAGGAAACCTTCTTTTCCGTCTGTAATGGCATCTTGAGGCATGGATGAACGGAATCAACTTGTGTAAACGCAAGTCCATTCCTTAATGTTCATCCGGCTTCTGTGGGTTATATCGGCCCTATTATATCGTTCTATCAACCTTATTTAGACTAAACATCCCACACCTCGCGAAGCGTCATGAACAGTTTGCCAAAGAACCACTCCTGCATTTAGGGAAGCAAGTCCCTCAAAAAGCATACGTGGATCTACGGCAAAGGCCAAACACGAACCAACTCACGGTCTTCATCGCCAAGGATGTGCGGTCTGAAGACTGCACTAATACTTGGCATTTCAACCGTGAGTCCGTTCGTCAAGAAGTTTGACCGGCTGTTCCGACTGCTTCACGCCCGCCCTTTCTCTCTTTTGTAAGGCATCCTCTTATAACTATTCTTCGACCCTGTCACCTTGCCGCTGCGGATATGTTCTGCAAAGGTATTTGGTGGCTTAACCAAACAGCAAATTGGCCATGGGCCTGCGACCTATTTAGCTAAAAATCTTCCTCCACCTATGGCGGAGCGTATTTTGAGATACCGATTTGATTTATTGCGCCACCACCTTTTGTCGGCAGAAAATATCCCTTGGACAAGCTGAAAAGGCTATCCGAAATAAGGGAAATAAAAAGTTTGAAGCTATGGCAAAAGTGATAGACGAAAGTCTGAAAAGACAATTAAGCAAGAAGATGGTTCACTTCTTGAAGTATTTCCCCGTCCGTATCAAGAACGTTGGCGAGGATGTAGTGGCAGCCAGAAATCTCATCTGGGCGTTCAAAGATTCACGTGATGACGCTTATGAGAAGGTGGCCCAAATGACCGCTGACCACCTGCAAAAGGAGTTTGGTAAACAGGTTTCTAATATGGTGTTCGTTTGCGTGCCAGCAAGCACCCAGGAGCAGAACCAAAGCAGATATGCACGTTTCTGTGAGCGAGTAAGCGAGTTAACCGGCATCGCTAACGGTTTTTCTCATGTGAGAGTGCTGAGTGACCGCCTTGCCATCCACGAACACCGCCACGATAAGAGCGTAAGTAGAGTGCAGGTTATTGACTTCGACACCGAGTATTTCAACGGAAAGAATGTTCTTGTGATGGACGACGTTGTCACGACAGGCACAAGTTACGCACTCTTCGCCAATCAGCTTGAGACATTTGGAGCCAATGTTATGGGAGGCTTCTTCTTAGGTAGAACAAGTTATAAATACAAACAATAGCAATGAAGAAAATCTTTATCAATTCAGAATGGGCAGTGGCTTTTACGGGGCATCGAAAGGTGCCCTTTGGGAAGCAGCGTGAAGTGGAATTAAAGCTGAACAAAGCCATCCGCGAGCATTATCAAAGAGGTATTAGAGACTTCTTGTGTGGCATGGCCATAGGCTTTGATATGTTTGCAGCCGAAGCCGTTATAAACCTCAAAAAGGAGCTTCCCCATATAAGGCTTATCGCCGTAGTTCCCTATAGAGGTCAGTGTGAACGTTGGAACATCGTCCTTCAAAACAAGTATCACGAACTTCTAAGTCAGGCCGACCGCATAATCATCCTGAGTGAGTATTACTTCAATGGTTGTATGCTCAGAAGGAATGATTTTATGCTTGAGAATGCAGACCACATCATAGCCTTCTTCAATGGGAAAGCGGAAGGTGGTACGTATTACACAACCAAGAAAGCACAGGCTTCAAACAAGCAAGTGACTAATATCTACTAAAAGTAAAAAGCGGGTGATTATCTCTGTTTATCAATTAAATAGGCACTTCATCCGCTTTACTTTTATTAGTTTATACTAATTGTAGTAGCGTAGTAGAAATAATACGTACTACATATAGTAATTACTAAATAAAATGTGTACCTTTGTACATGAAAATAGAATTTATGAACTATGGCAAAGATAATAGCTATACTAAATCATAAGGGAGGCGTAGGTAAGACCACGACTTCTATTAACCTTGCTGCTGCGCTCCAGCAGAAGAAAAAACGTGTGATGGTAATTGACCTTGATGGTCAAGCGAACCTCACAGAGTCCTTCGGTTATTCCATCGAAGAAGAGAAAACTGTATATGGTGCTCTCAAGGGCGAGTATGGTCTTCCGCTTATAAAGACCGAAAGCGGTATCACATTGGTGCCGTCATGCTTGGACTTGTCAGCAGCTGAGTCGGAACTCATCAACGAACCCGGACGTGAAATGATATTGAGAGGTCTGATAGCCAAACTTCCCGAGGCAGATAAATTTGACTACATCTTGATTGACTGTCCTCCTTCACTTGGTTTGTTGACTTTGAATGCGCTGACCGCAGCAGACTTCCTCATCATTCCGGTGCAGGCTCAATTCTTGGCGATGCGTGGAATGGCGAAGATTATGAACGTCATCGAAGTGGTACAAGAACGTCTCAACCCCAACTTGAAGATTGGTGGCATCGTTATAACTCAGTATGATGGTCGCAAGACTTTGAACAAAGGCGTTACAGAACTCATCAAGGATGCTTTCTGTGACAAGGTATTCAAGACCATTATTCGTGACAATGTGGCTTTGGCCGAAGCTCCAGTAAACGGCAAAAACATCTATCAGTATAACAAGAACAGTAATGGTGCCCAGGATTACATGTCGCTGGCACAAGAGGTTCTCAAATTAAAATAAAGCATTATGGGCAAAAGTGATTTATTGAAAGAAGGATTAAAGGGAGGCTTGAATGGCCTCCTTTCACCCACTTCTACTGTGAAGAAGGAAGAGAAGGCAGCTGGCGCTGCGGCTGAAAAACCTGCAAAGGAAAAGGCGGTTCACTGCAACTTCGTTATAGACAAGAGCATTCATACCCGCATGAAGTACTTGGCCATCGACAAGAATATGTCGCTCAGAGAAATCGTGAATGTGGCCATGAGAGAATACTTGGAACGTAACGAAAAGAAATAATATGAGCGCATTAAGAATATAATGATGAACAACGTTGATTTTCTTCTCAAACAGGTAAATTTCTTGCGTCTGAAACTTCTAGAACGACAAGATAATGAGGAAGCCTTTAATCTGTTTTCCATTTTGCTGAATGAACGAAATGAGGTAAATCTACACTCTAGATTTATCTCTGTCTTACTAGATCCAAAAGCACCGCATAAAATGGGAAGCACGTTCCTTTCCTTATTTCTTCGCAAACTCGAAAGTAATATGCAAGTGGATGACAATGAAGTACTCATATCACCAAATTTCCACAATCCATCGGAGTTCAAAGATATAGACATCTTTATTCGCAAAGGTAATGATTCAGCTGTGATTATCGAAAATAAGATAGACGCTTCGGATAGCAATCACGAAGGAGAAGGACAACTCGAAAAGTATTACCGTGAAGCTATAGAAGAAGGCTACTCGAAGGATAATATCGATATTTATTATCTTACGCTAGACCAGCATGAACCATCTGAAGAAAGTGTTTCTACAAGTGGTAAATATCCTGAACTTGCAGAAAAAGTTCAGTGTATCTCTTATGGATCTGAAATAATAGAATGGTTAAATGAGTGTGCTAAAGAGAGCTATGCGAAGCCTATACTTCGGGAATCTATAAATCAATACATAAATCTACTGCAAAAAATGACTAATAACGAATCCTCCGTTTCAGAAAGAATAGAACTCATGAATATTGTAGGGAAGAACACTGACAATTTAGAAAGCGCAATGTTCCTGATAAAGAATTTCAAACATATTCAATGGCATACAATTTTCGACTTTTGGAAAGAGTTATCAGACGCATTGGGTTTAGCTGGATACAAGCTAACCGAATCCATTGACAAAGAAATGATAGATAATGCTGTTCATGGCGGCCCACGAAAAAGACAAATTGATTTCAATTTAATGTTTACTTCCAAATCGGGAATTCCATTAGGTATAAATTGTGATTATGCCGATTACATTTGTTACGGCGTTTCAGATACAAGCGGAAAATACACTAAGGATATTAAGAGGAAAGTAAAAGCTTTAGAAGCTATGGAGGAGCCAGATGGAAGTAATGAATCTTGGCTGTATTGGAATTATTTTGAGCCAGAATCTGGAGGTGATCTTGAATTTTGCTTCAGCAATTTTGAAGGTACGCCAACATGCAAACTAATTTCTCCTCAAAGCCGTAAAGAATACATAGAGCGTATGGTATCTATAGTTAACGAGTTTGTTCACAAGCTCGAAGCTTTATAAGCTAGATTCTCTCTGGTAAGTTCTAATACAACCCAAATCAAACTCTAAGACGGCATTTGAAATGGAATTACTTTTGCAAATATGATTGATAATCCAATTGTCATGTGAATTGGAAATGTGTAAAAATTCAAATTCAAGCTTGCCAAAGTGACATGAGGCCAAATTTGAAACATAACGAAAAGAAATGAACAAGACTTTTGTAATCACCGGTGGTGCCAAAGGTATTGGCCGCTGCATGGTGGAGTATTTTGCATCCAAAGGCGAAAAGGTGTACTTTATCGACAACGATGCGAAAACTACGATTGTAGTCGGTAACCAACTTCGTAGTAAAGGATGGGATGTACATGACTTTGTGGGCGATATTGTCGACAAGCAAACACTTATAGACTTTGCCACCAAGGTGCTTCAGGAGAATCCTAATGGCATCCATTGCTTGATAAACAATGCCTGCTTGATGCATGGTGGCATTTTGAATTGTTGCGACTATGAGGACTTCCTTTATATCCAACAAGTAGGAGTCGTGGCTCCATTCATGCTGAGTAAACTCTTCAAAGACCACTTCTGTGGCGTGGGCACAATCGTGAATATCTCTTCTACCAGAGCCTTCCAGTCGCAGCCCAACACAGAGAGCTATTCAGCAGCCAAAGGTGGCATCACATCATTGACGCACGCCTTGGCTGTGAGCCTATCGGGTGTAGCTCGTGTTAATGCCATTGCACCGGGATGGATTGATACAGGCAAATATCACGATGAGAATTATCAGCCTGCATACACAGAGGGCGATGAGAAGCAGCATCCATCAGGTCGCGTAGGTGAACCAATGGACATCGTACGTGCAGTGGAGTTTCTTTGCGACGAGCGCAATTCATTCATCAATGGCCAGTGTATCACCATCGATGGCGGCATGAGTAAACTGATGGTGTATCACAACGATTGTGGATGGATGTACACTAACCCCAATAAATAGCATCATTATGAAAGCATTGACTTATATCGACCATGGCAAATTTCGCCTGATAGAGAAACAGAAACCTACGTTGCAATCGCCCAAGGATGCCATTGTGCGCATCACGATGAGCAGCATCTGCACGAGCGACCTTCACATCAAGCATGGTAGTGTGCCTCGGGCTGTGAAGGGTATCACGGTAGGGCATGAGATGGTGGGCATTGTAGATCAAGTAGGAGCAGAGGTGAGTTCTGTTCGGCCCGGCGACCGAGTGACCATCAATGTGGAAACCTTCTGCGGAGAGTGTTTTTTCTGTAAGAAAGGCTTTGTGAACAATTGTACCGACCCTGATGGCGGTTGGGCTTTGGGCTGCCGCATCGATGGCGGTCAAACAGACTTTGTGCGGGTGCCTCATGCTGACCAAGGCCTGAATCGTATTCCTGATGGTGTGACCGACGAGCAGGCGCTCTTTGTAGGCGATGTGCTGGCCACAGGCTTTTGGGCAGCACGCATCTCGGAGATTACGTCCGACGACACTGTGCTCATTATTGGAGCTGGACCAACTGGCATCTGTACTTTGCTTTGTGTGATGCTTCATCAACCTAAACGTATTATCGTGTGCGAGGCTTCTCCCGAACGTATCGCATTTGTGAATGAGCATTATCCCGAGGTGCTAACCATTACACCCGATAAGTGCAAGGGTTTTGTGAAAGGACATAGCGACCATGGTGGTGCTGATGTGGTGCTCGAAGTGGCTGGAGCGAAAGATACATTCCAGCTGGCTTGGCAATGTGCCCGTCCCAATGCCATCGTTACGGTTGTGGCTCTCTACGATGAGCCGCAAGTTTTACCGCTCCCGACATGTATGGCAAAACCTTACCTTCAAGACTGGCGGCGTGGATGGCTGTGATTGTGCAGAGATTCTACAGCTGATTGCCGAAGGCAAGATAGATACCACACCACTCATCACCCATCGTTTCCCGCTCTCACAAATAGAAGAGGCTTATCGCATCTTTGAGCAGAAGCTCGATGGCGTAATCAAGGTGGCGATTACACCTGACGAGTAATCCATTCCATGAGCACACTTACCGCATATTGCTGTTCTTCTGCTGTGGGCACTCGGCCTGCGGGTATATGGTGCCACTTGGCAAAGCACCCTCTGCAGCTGCATCCCGTGGCATGTTGAGCAAGAAATACAGGATGACCCCGCATGGGTGTTTGCTTGCCATCATTGGGGATGACGGCGGGTGCCAGACGCTTAGCCACAAAATCAGCGGCATGACTACGGATGGTAGCCATACCTTTTCCTTGAATATAAGCCTTATCCTTGGCCGACAGCTTGAACTTACTGCGGAAGGCGGATTGCGCAAGGCGTTCGAAGAGTGCCGTATGGTCATAGCTCTTTGTCTGAACCTCCTCGGCGGCAGGTCCTGGCTCAGCTTCAGTTTCCTCGTTCCATTCAGGAAACAAGGATGGCCCGTCGTCAATTACTTTACGTTTTTTCATTTTACACTACTTTTTTGCCCGGCATGAAACTTGGTTCTAAGCATCTTCATTGTTTCTGTAGAACGTTCGTGCGTTTCGATAAGGAGCGGACTTTTATGATAGGGCACAATCTTCACGTTTACCGAATGATGCTTTTTCTTTTCTTCGATACATTGAAGAATTAAGTCAGGATTAGCCGATTTACTCGTTGGAGGCGTCGCGAAGTTTTGGATATAGGCAGCATTGGTGAGGAATACCAACTCGGAATCTTCCGGCAATTCAGCCATCGTTTTGGCCATCAGCGTCAGCATCATCCGAAACTCCGTGGTGTACAGATCGGACACCACATCCTTACGAATCGTCTTTCCGTCACATTCAATGATGCAAGCCGCAGCTCCTGCTCGTTCCTTATGACCATAGTCGCACGAGCCTCCTATCCATATCTTGTATTCCTTCATATTTTTCTATTTAGCCCTCACACATATCAGCGAGGTATTCTACAAAAGCCTTTTCTGAAGGCTTATTATCATATAGGTACAACAAAGCATCCTCTACAGCTTCGGGAGATTGACCTAATAGCTGAAGAGCGGTTACAACCATACCATGGCTATAGCCTAAATCTTGCATCTGTGCAAATAATGCTGATTCTTTACTTGTCATTTTATTACTCATTGTAAATCATTAGCCAAACAAGAATGTCAAGCCGCTGATTCCGATATACGCGTAAATGATGTATTTCAATAAATTGCCAGTGATATGACGGAATACCCAGGCTCCCATCAGATTGCCTATGAGCACGCCCGTTATGCCATACACATACCCCATACCCACGGCAGAGGTGAAGAATCCGTTATAAGCTCTCGCCAGGGTCATCATCACATTACCCACTAAGAAGTAAGTTTGTGTTTGCGCCAGATAATGCTCTTTGTCTGGTTCTGAACTCACAAAGTAAAGTACGGCGGGAGGTCCTTGCATTCCGAAGAATCCTCCCATCACACCACTCAATGCTCCCGCAGTAACCTGCACTGGCATAGTCGTTTTCACCTTGATTTGTTTGCTAAAGAAGGCGAAGTAGATGCTTACCGCAACGAGGGTGATACCGAGCAGGATGCTAAGGATTCCGTATTCCATCCGCTTTAGCACAAAAATGGCACCGAAGGACACAATGATGAAGGTCAGCAGGATGGGCCAAAGTCGTGGCCAGTTGACATACTTGTACTTTTGAGCGACGATAATGGCCGAGGTGGTCATGGCTAAGATTCCTGATAGGGTGGTCGCTTCACCGTAAGAAGGCATAATGGCTGGTAACATCGTCATGATGAAGATGCCGAATCCGAAGCCTGTGGTGCGTTGTACAAAGCTGGCACCTATGCTGAGCACGAATAGTTGTAGGGCGGTCTGTTCCATCATTTATTCTCCCATAACGGTCGCTACCACCTTGCGACTGCCACCATAATCACGAAACTCACACAGATAGATGCCTTGCCACGTGCCGAGGTTTAATCGGCCACCCGTAATAGGTATCGTTAACTCTGGCCCGATGATGCTGCATTTTGCATGAGCCGGCATGTCATCATCGCCCTCCATGGTGTGCAAGTAATAAGGCTCGCGCTCTTTCACCAAATGGTTGAAGATGCTCTCCATATCGCGACGCACATCGGGGTCGGCATTCTCGTTGATGGTGAGCGCCGCCGAGGTGTGCTTGATGAAAAGATGAAGCAAGCCGACCTTGGGCAAGGTGCCCAACTGGCGAGTTATTTCATCCGTTACTAGATGAAAGCCACGACTACGAGCTTCCAATCGAATTTCGATTTGATTCCACATGTGCTTATTCTCCTCTCATTTGCTTCATCATTTGCACATAGCCTTGCTTGAAAAACTGGTACCATATCTCGATGCCTTCGACGGGGTCATTCTCCAAAAGCAGAAGCATCTCTTTGGCAAACTCCAATGAAGCGCTGCCATTGGCTGTAACGATGCGGTTATCGCTCACGGCTTGTGCATCGACATAACCTTGCTCGTTGGTGTAATGTTCTCCACCCCATAGTTTGAGTTGGTCGAGTCCATTGCCTGTATGCTTCACTTCGTTCAAGAAACCACATTTAGCCATGAAAGAGGCTGCATTGCAGATGGCTCCCACGAGGATGCCTTTATCAATGGCATTCTTTACGATGGGGACGACCTTGGAAACTGCCTCCTCATTCATCCAGCCATAACCGCCAATCAACACCAAGGCTGCATAATCATCGGGTATGGTGTCGAATGAATAGTCGGGCATGATGTGAAAACCACTACATGACGTTACAGGTTCCAAAGATGGGGCTACTACTTTGTTGATATATTTAGGATGCTGACGCTTGGCCACTGCATCGTTGCTGATGGCTCCGGCCAAGAACACAGATTCGTGGTCGGCATAGTCATCGAGCAACATGTATAATACTTCGTTCTTCATTTTTTTTATTCTTCAATTGTTTCTATGTAAAAGCTCACGGGCCGGAAGCCATCGTTGCACGAAATCATAGCTGACTTCGGATTTTTCATCCAGCCGTTGTAGAAGTCCTAGCCACCATGGGCAAGCGTCATCACAAAGGCTTGCATTGAGCCCCAGGCGCTTTCGCACAGACCTTCTGGTTTCTGAGCATCCACTGATATAAATGTCTGCCCCTCCTGCATGTTGCAAGCGTGCTCTATGGGATTCTCGTATTGAGCCGAAAGGTCAGCGTGGTGAATCTTTCGAATTACCGTTATCTTTACTTTTTTCATTGTTCTACTTCATTTTTATCTATTTCATGAAATCTCGGAATCCGCTTTCCGTCTCGTTCAATCACCTCGAAGAACATCTTTTCCGGACGACACCAATAGCCGTGTTCACCATAGAGTGCTTGATAAACAACTTTGCGCTCCATGGTTTCGCTATCAAGGGCGATATGCCACATTCTGTAGAGGTTACCCTTGAAGTGACGGAAGTAGCGTTCGTGTAATGGATGAACCGTTGCCAACATCTCTTTAATCATTGGCGCCAATACGGAACGTACATTCTGTGGCTCTATAGTGTGCCCACCATCGAAGGTGCGAATAGTGGAATAGTATTCACTAAACTTAGTCTTGAAATGCGCCAAGTGGTCTTGGGTGCCAAATAGTCCCCACGCACGGTCTTTGTTAAAGTCATCGTATAGGTCGAACTGATGTTGCTCTATCTGCATAAACTCCTTGATAAGTTCGGGAGTTACCTCAAAGGTCTGGACACCGTCCTCACGCTTGCATTTGTAGGCATGAGTGCCGATACGAGGCTCCAAGAACTCACTCATCATAAAGAATGGATTGATAAGCAATGCCGGAATCCCTTCAGTGCGCACCACTTGTTGGGCATAAAATGCGCCACAACTGCTACCCACAATCAAATCGGGTTTTTCAGTTACACATAGATGACGAACAAATTCCAAAGCATCGGTAGGGTGTAGTGGAAGGTCTGGAGATACCACCTCTACCTCACCCTGCAATGCATCAATAAGAGTGTGAGCTATATCGCAATTTCCTCCTGATGTAAATCCATGAAGGAAAAGAATCTTTTTTATTGATATATTTGGAAAAGGATTATTCATTGTCATCGATTATTATATTCATCAAAATCACCTTCGTAAGCATCATATAAACCAGAATCCACGTCATCTGAATCCCAACCATCGTTATATGCTGCTATATCACCATAAGGATCGGACCAGTCTTCATTCAACTTTTCGTTTTCATATTCCGCAAAAGATGTTTTGGGATATGCTCCTGTTTCCTTTCGGACTTGTTTTTGCGTAGTCGAGTTTTCTACAGTCGTTTTAAGAGGAAAATCCTGCTTTCTAAAATCAGTAGATTCATGTAACATCGTAAACATATCTCCCAAGCGATTTACTACGATTGAAATCATTGGCTCTTTGGGAATGCAACTAAGTGCAACTGCTCCTATATTTGAACCATATTCCATGTATACTACATTGGTAGATGTATCCTTTTTTACGAAGATTGTATTTACATGAAACGTATTCTTAAACTCCTCTACAGAGAAACTCTATACATAGGTCAAACCATCAAGTATAAACCTTTTCTTTAGTTTGAATAGGTTGAGTGTTACCTCTTTTTCTTTTTGAAAGGCTTTTATACAGCTAAGATAGCCTTCTTTCAATATCCAGATTTTGTCATATTCCAAAGGGATGACTACAGTACCTTGAGTGTCAATAATACCCCACTTCTTTGTGTCAAATGCGCTTTGAATTAATACTCTAGCATAACCACACACAAACTGAGGGTCACACCATGAGTATGTTCCAAAAGGGACAACCTCATCACCTTTCTCGTTTATGTAGGCATATTCATACTTTTCGTTACGGACCAATGACAGTCCACAACTATAAGGTTGCTGTTCGATATACTTGCTCATAACTTATTCCTCCTTAGTTTTTCTTTTCCCCAACGGACCTTTGAATTTGCCACGATTCAAATCCACACCATATTTATTCAAGATTCGGAACACCGAGCTGCGACTATTAAAACCGCTAACCTTCCAAATATCATCAATAGAATGCCCGCTATTATACATATTCACGATGTTCTTTTCGCGTTCTAATCGCTCGTTGGCAATCTTCTTATTGACTATAACATTGGCTTTGAGGCGCTCCACATGTGCATTGGCTCTGCGTAAGGCAGCCACTTCTTCTGGCAAAGATCCAAACATGACCAGTACATCAGCTATGCTTGTCTCAGGAAAGAGTTCGCACTTAGAATCTACCTTATCATGAATGGAGATTACTCGTATCACTTTTATCCGACACATTTCCAGCAAGACTGCTAGTTCGCGAGAACCACGAACAGCGTTACTAAACTTAGAAACAACTAATTCATCACCTCGTTCCAAACAATTCATGAGTTGCTTCCATGCCGGGCGCAATTTTTCGTGTGTTGAGAGTTCTTCTACTACTCGCACACATCCAAATTGTTCCATCCAAGTTTTGTCTTGCTCAAGGTTGTCATAATGGTCAGCCTTGAAGATGTATCCTACTTTTGCCATAGATGTTATACATTAAAATGTTCACTGCTTGCAAAGGTACTTCATATTTCTCAAAACAAATCATACTCTGATACTTTATTATACATTTTTATCAGTGGCTATTTTCTCTTATTTGCAGATATTTGTCGGAATTATTATACTCAAAAGTATGATTTGAAAGAATGATTAAACATTGGGGCGAAGTTTGTAATATCCTGATTTTTATCAGTAGTTTTGCATCCGTAAAATCAAACAAACAGCGTTATGAAGCATAATAACAAACGATATTTTGAAGGTGGTAGTCCTTTGAAGACAGCAATCAAGACAAAATCGTTCAGTCTAAAAACAAAATCATACTTTACTGATTTTGGATTGAAGCGGATGGTGTACACTGTACTTGCCAGCTTGATTGCCGTATATTCTATTACGTCTTGTTCTTCTAACGATTATAATCATACTTTCCAATCACCAAAGATGGCTATTGAATCGTACACCTTTTTTCTAGCAGATCTTAAACAAGAAAAGACGGCCTCAATACAAGACTTGACGAAATTTGTCCGTGACTGGCAAATTTTGAGTGACTCTGTATGGTCTTGTATCAAAAGAGATACGACTCAAAGAGTGCATTACTATCCTGAAGCCAATTATCATCATTTGCATGATTCAATCAGAGAGGAGATGTATCGTTTGGTTTTTTCTCAGCCTCGCACCTTCAAGGATGTAGTTGTTCTCAAAGCTGCCTGTACACCCTATAGTAATGATTCCATTATCAAAAATGCAACTATGGATGCATCAGCCTTCTTTGATTCACTTGACAATAACCCCACATTGAAAATTGGTCAAACAGAACTTCTTGCCAAGTATGACAAGTTTCTGACCAATACTATTACTTCCGGCATTAATGACAAAAAGCAGTTGATGGCTTTTATCCGAGAGGAAGATATACTTTTTCGGTCTTTCCTCAGTCATCTTCATAACATGGAGCATACCTCCATGTCGGACATTACCCATAAGACGGAAGAGCTTGTAGCTAACATGTTTAAGGATGATGCTCGATTGCAGCCTAAGGATGCGGTGGTTTATATGGCTATGCGAACGAATCGACGGCTCCTTCTAAATGCTCAAACATGCATTCAGGATATTCGGGCCCAACGAGTAAAGTCGGACCAACAACTAACGGCTTACTTATTCATGGTTGTGCAGCCATATCTTGCCATTGATGACTTTGGAATGGCAGTGTTATCAGAAAAACAGCGGTATTTCTTTGAACAAATAGCCACTGACACGCCCACTGCCGTCAATGCAATTCACAAGCAGCGTAAAGAGGGAACTGGTATGCAAACCGACTTTCCTAAGTTGCTACTGAAACTCCATTTATCCACCTTCTAAAAAGATAGTTTATGTTACAGCATTTTATCGACGATTTCTTTGACTGTGCAGCTCAACAACTTCCACTGCTCATTAGTACAGAATGGATGGAAGAACCTATATATTACGAAGATTATGCTTTGTTTGTGTTCAACCCATCGGTATCATTTAATCTGGAGAGTATAATGAATATGCTGGAAGATGAAATGGTGCTCATCCCCCTATATCATATGATTCCATCAAGTGCGACCTCCTTTGGTCATTGCTATTGTGCCTTTTCTAATCCGTCCTTCGGACATATGTATAAGATCAATGTGATGACAAATGGATACGGATTGGTAGATCAGATTAGGGTAACCGTTTATGAGTCTATGGAATTTATGGGAGGTGACCTTTGTAATGATTTGGAGTTACATTCTAAGGCGGGATCTTTTAAGTATAAACGTCCCAAGTATGATGTATTGAAATACTTCGTTTAGCTGGAACCAAGATCTTATTTTATGAGGAAGGTTCTCTTTCAACGCATCACTACCATCATTGATGAATGCAGCACATGGATGGAGGTTGCTGATGCCAACCATTATGTTGAGTTCTCAATGTTGGTGGATGGCCAATTCAGGAAATCATTATGCCCTGCAATCTTGTTGCGAAACTATCGTTCCAAGTGGCAATATGAGAAGGGACACACATGGGCCGTAACAGAATATGATATGGACAAAGCCATTTCTCAAATGAAAGCCCAAGACCCCAATTTCAGGAAGCGTTTCTCTGAGTGTCTCATTTCTTATAAAGATGTGGAGAAGATTATAGAGAAGGCTTCATTTGGAATAATCAAGCTTGAACTATTCGATTACGAATCAAATTTTATGTAAACAATAACGATTATGATTTATCATATTATTCTCCTTTTTCTCACGCTACTCATCGTGGTGCTAACTGGGTGTCTTTATCAAAATAAATCACGAAAGATGCTCCGCTTTTACGACCGCATGATTACTTTTGAGTCGTTCCGTAAGTTCTATGTATTGGTGCTACTACTGGTACTATTAGTGATTAATTTTGCACAGCATCAACTATCACCATCCAATTGGATTGTGATAGTTTCATCAGGTTTCAGCTTATTGCTGTTCAGGTTCAAATGTGCAGATACACTGCTCCTACATTTGAAAGATAGACCAAAGTTGTTCTACGTTGTAGCAATATTGAATATCATCTTGATGTTCACTCCAAATCTGAATACTCTCGCGCTACCCATCGCTTGTATCTTAATGGCAGCTCTGTTTTACCCATCTACCAAGATTTTGAATTGGACGAACAATCCGGATTTGATCAAGCAGATATGCGAGCATCGGGAAGCCTTAGCCATACATTACTTCTAAATACAAATTGGTCTCTGCCATTTGGAAGTGGCAGATATTTACATTGGTCTTCATACGCAAAGATGTTTAGGCTCCTAACAAAGTAAGATTGAACAATGAACAATAAATCAACTTCTAAGACCAAAGCTATCATGAGTTTGGAAGTTTTGGATCTGATAAAAGACAAACAAGGTGAGCGGCATAGTAAATTACAGGCACTGTGCTCACTTCTGGATAAAGCGGTGGTTCGCTATATCCCAAACAATGTTCCTCAGAACACCATTCCACGTTTGGAGGAATGTCAGTTCATCACAACTATTTCCGAGTTGGCTGATGAATGGCACTGGCATCGTGCTACAGTCAGAAGCTTCCTTGAAAAGCTGGAAGAATTGGGGCATCTGGAAAAACAGCCACTCGCAAAGTGTTTCATCATTGAAATGACTTGTATAGACAATTCAGGTCTGCTGACCAGTGAAGTCTCTCGGCATTTCATCTTTATGATGGACTACACCACTGACATGTGGTTGACTGGCAAATTTGACCGAAAGGTCATCGCTTCATTATGTGAACATATCGCTACTTGTAGTATGCAGCATTATGAGGCTTCTGTGCCAGAACGCACTTTAGAAATGGAACGTGCTGCTAAGAACGAAATACTACATGCGTTCATTGCCTCTTTGCTTCAAAGGATTCGTAAGTCTCCTTTGGTAACCCAAGAAGAGGACAGATTACAGCAGTCAATCTGTTCTGTCTTCATCGTCTCACTTAGCGAGGATTGGGAAAAACTTCTTCTTTTCACCGAGGAGTTGCCTGAAGTCGTTTTAAACGGGAAAGCATCATCCTTCAAATTGGTATCAGATGAAGAGGTCGCATTGTTTCAGCAAGTTTGTGAAAACTACCGTGTCTTTTATAAGATAGACATGGATTACTATCAAGGCTTGCAGAAACACATGAAAGTTCCCTTATAGTAGGCTCTCTAAATATGAATATCAATCCTGTCTTATATCGCTGATTAAGGCCAATCTATAGCTTATGTCTTAACAATCATAGCATCGTAGTTGGTTTGGCAGTTTTAGCGCACCGGGCTTGCCCGTTGTCCACGAAATAAGGGAGTGGGTAACCTAATACCCCTCCGACTAAAAGTCTTCGGGAGAGTGTCCGGACAAGCAGCAAGCTGGGACAGATGATTTTGAAACGTTTTAAGCATATCAAAGATATGAGTGAGAATAACAAACAAGTAGTCCACTTCAATGTTATGAAGGGGTTTACCACAGCTCAGAGTAACGAGCATCAGCGTAATTGGACCGAGAGGGCATGGGAGAACGCCATGCTCCACGGTAACTATGACCGTTCTCGTGAGCGCCTGAATTTTGAAATAACCAAAGGAGGGAAGATACGCCCGATTGATACCTCTGTATCTATTCCAAAACGGATGGCTGCAAGTTTGGCGGAACGAGGTATCAAAGATCCGAATCAAGGATTGGAGATCCCTAAGTACCGGACGGTGGTGGATTTTATCCTAAGTGGTTCCAAAGAACAGATGCGCAAACTGGCCTTCGGGAATCAAACCGTGGTGTTTGAACCAGGAGATAATGCCGAGAACTATGGGCTGAAACGTATGCCTGAAATTGAGCACTGGGCGAAAGACATGTACACATTCATGTGTGACAAATATGGTGAGGAAAACATCATTGGCTTTTATGTACACTGTGATGAAACGACCCCTCATTTACATTGTACGATGATGCCAATCAAGAATGGTAAGTTTGCATTCAAAGAGCTCTTTGCAGGTAAGGACAAATATGAGTTTTCCATGAATACCAAACGCCTCCATAATGAACTGGCAAAGGTGAATGCTCTTTATGGTCTTGGCCGTGGTACGGCTGTTTCTGAGACTGGCGCACGCCATCGCCCAACAGAGGAATATCGCCGACATTTGGACGCTTGGTGTGCTTCAATCGAGGAGGAGGTAAGCCAACATCAGAAGGCTCTTGCTGAATTGCGCGGTGAGGTATCTGTGGCAGAACGTCGTGTGAAAGGTTTGACCTCAATGGTCAATAATCTGGAAGCTGAAAAGGCTGAAAAGGAGAAAGCAGTGGCAGAACTTCATCGGCAGCTGCGAAACCAGGAAGGCGATAGCGCTGAACTTACCGCTAGACTTCGAGACCTGCAGCATGAGCTCAGTGACCTTGACCTCAAACTGGCAGACAAAAAAGAGAAGCTCTCCGTGGCTGACCAGAAGTTGCGTGACTTGAATGAGGATCAATCCTACATTCAGCAACGTACAGATGACCTCAAAGAAGAGTCTGCCAAGTACTCTGAGGAAATCCGTCAGAATGTGGGCAGTTTCGTGAAGGATGCGATGCTGGAGAATCTGATTAACGACTTTCATACTCGCAGAGCATCGTTGTCAGATGAGGAACTCAAATTCCTCTCTGGTTCTCCCTTGATTGAATTTGCCGAGCATGGTTCTGAAATCCTGCATTGTGCCACTCTTCTCTTCTTGGGTTACCTTGATGGAGCAACCACCTTCGCTGAAGGTCATGGTGGCGGCGGTGGTGGCAGCGACCTTAAATGGGGACGTGACGATGATGAAGATTCTCGTCAGTGGGCACGGCGTTGTTTAAGGATGGCAAGCAAGATGATGCGTCCGGCTGGTGGAAAGAGCCGCAAACGCTGATTGTGTCATTCAGTATGCTTGGAATAGGATTAATAGCAATTTCGATTTATGATAAAAAAGACATTATTCATACTGACACTTGGTTTCTCTTTTCAAGGGCAAATCAATGCGCGTGCGGTGTTGCCTACCGACAGCATCAAGCAAACGCACCTCCTACATCAGGAGGAATTATTGAAACCGTTGGAGCCGACACTTCTTTCTAACGAAGTGGCACATTCCAACTGGAAATCCAACTGGTTCTTCAACGTTTCAGGTGGCACTTCTGCTTTCGTTGGAAGTCCGCTGGGATGTGAAGATCTGTTTGGCAGGATGAAACCGACACTGGCAGTCTCGGTTGGTAAATGGTTCTCTCCAACGGTTGGTTCTCGTGTATCGTTTCAAGGATTCCAGTTTAAGGATAGCCAGTTGCAGACATGCGACTATCAATCCTTGCATGAGGATTTGATGTGGAACATCACGCATCACATCTATAACGCACGAGACCGTCCGAGATTTGATCTTATACCCTATGTAGGGCTTGGGATTCTGCATAACGAATCGAACGGACATCATCCCTTCGCATTCTCTTACGGTGTGATTGGACAATACCGGCTGGCTAAAAAGATACACTTAACCATGGAACTTGGTGGCACCACTACATTCAAAGACTTCGACGGCCGCGGCGCTTCCCGGGAGTTAGGTGACCATCTTCTTGGCTTAACAGCTGGTATAACTTTCGACATAGGTAAAGCAGGATGGCAAAGGGTGATAGATGCCAAGCCTTACATAGTACAAAACCAATGGCTGATTGACTACGCTAATGCGCTTCATGAGAAGAATCATAGTCTCAGCAAGCAACACTCGCTCGATGCGAATGTGATTGCTCAAATGAAGAAAATTATGGAGATTGAAGGCTTACTTGGTACTTATGGCGACAAGCTGAAGAGCGCCTCCTTCGATGAAGAGAATGATGGCTATCCGAGAAATGACTACAGCGGTCTGAACT
>USLU01000024.1 GCA_900555635.1 uncultured Bacteroides sp. | reverse complement strand
TGAGCATCCAGCAGACGTTGCTCGTCTACAGGTTTCAGTATATAGTCGATGCTATTGACGGTAAATGCCCGGACGGCGTATTGGTCGTAGGCAGTAGTGAAAATAATGGTCGAAGACGGATGTGCGGCAGACAAGAAATCAAAAGAATTGCCATCTGCCAATTGTATGTCAAGAAAGATAAGGTCGGGATGCGGATGTGAAGCGAACCATGCAACAGCTTCGTCTACACTGCCCGGCAAAACGGAGATATTCCACTCCGGACGGAGCCGCGAAACCATAGAGTGCAGCAGGCGGGCTGCGGGCACTTCGTCTTCAATGATAACTACGTTCTGTTTATTCATATAGCAAGGGTACTTTTACAGTAAATGTATCTGCTTCGTGCAGGATAATTATTTCTTTGCCCGACATCAGTTTGCTGCGTTTGGCAAGGTTCTGCAAGCCTACACCTGTAGCGGCAGAGCTCTTTTTGGGATGTATCGGGTTACTCACTATCAGTTGTTCATCCTCTATCCTGATGCTTATTCTCATCGGTTTACTTTGAGTGATAGAGTTATGCTTGATAACGTTCTCCACTAATAATTGCAGCGTGAGTGGTGGCAACATGCACTCGTTGTAGCCCGGTGGAATATGGCATTCACAGCCCAGGCAATCACCTAGACGCACTTCGTGCAGGAAGAGGTAAGAGCGAGTAAAATCCAATTCTTCATTCAAACTTACCAACGTTTTGTTCTGACTTTGTAGAACATAACGATACACGCTGGACAAGTGTTTGGTAAAGCTGACCGCATTCCGGGGATTATATTCAATCTCAGCTATCAGTGTGTTGAGGCTATTGAAAAGAAAATGCGGATTGAGTTGATTTTGCAAGGCTGTGTATCGGGCTGTATCGTTTTCAGCCTGTAGTTTGGCTGCTTTCTTCTGAAGCTTCAAAGCGTTCAACATAGAACGATTGCTTAATACCAGTCCCAGAATAACCAATTCTACCAACCATACTACAATAAGCAACTGCCATCCGCCATTTACGAAAGTGAACAGATTGGTGGCGCCTGCCAGTATTTTAGCAAAGACCAACAAACCATAGTTCAGTAACAAATACAGCAACATGACGGTGATGTAGACGGCGGGAATTTTCCATCGGGAGCGGATGTTGAGCGCATACTGATTATTAATCCACGAACTGAGATGCAGGGTGGTATATCCCAGTACATTGAAAGCGGCAATAAAGAAAATGAATGCCCCACGAGAGTAAAGTGCATCTGCTATACGGGGAGTCAAATCTGTATAATTAACCAATACCAGATAGGAGAAAGCTCCTAATCCGGAGAAAAGCAGGGCGTATATCAGGTTGTTCCACTTCATAGGGCAAAGATAATCTTAATTTATCAGTATTTATGCAGCGCTTTCACTAAATCCGAGTAATAGTTTTGGGCTGAAACCTTGGCTTGTACATAGTTTATTTGTGAACTCTGACGGTAGTTTTTGGCTTCGATCACCTCGACAATGGAAACTTTACCTTCCTCATAACGCTCTTGTGCCATGCGTTCGTTATCGCAGGCTTTGCTTAGAGAGTTGCCGGTAAGGCGTACCTGTTCCAAGGATTGTGACAAGGAGGTATGTGCGGATTCTATTTCTAGATTCACATGGTCGGTCACTTTATAAAGGTTGTCGTTAGCCATGCCGACCTTCCAGGAAGAAGCACGCTTCTCGTTCCGTCGCTTTCCCCATTCAAAGATGGGTACGGATAGTTTGGCATAAACGGCATAGTTAGGGTCCATATCCGTGCGGAAGTCGTAACCGGGAGAAGAGTAACTGCCGTCTATCCCTATATGGAGTTGAGGCTTGTACTTAGAGTCGGTTAGTTTTCCGGCACTTTCGGCTATCCGTATCTGGTCACGTGCCATCATTAACTCAGGACGGTTACTGCCGTCAAACAATAGCAGGCTGTCAGGTAGAACAACAGTAGGAATTGTATCTTCTACTTCGGTTTCGGCTTTCAGATCTACTCCGATGAGAGAGTTGAGAGCCATTCGTCCGGTATCGAAGTTGCTTTGAGCTTGTAGTAACTGATAATCTGCTTCGTTTAGCTTGACTTCCGCCATTAGGAGGTCTTGAGGATCGGCAAGCCCGACGTCAACCCGCTCACGGATGGTCTGCACCAGTGAGGCGATGGACTGGCGGTAGTCGGTGGCTATCTGTACCAGTTCGGCGCGGGCCACGGTATTCCAATACTGAATATCGGTTTGATAACAGACGGATGATAAAAGCAGGTCGGCCTGATGGGTGGTAAGCGATTGCTGGTGTTTTGCCATGCGGATATTTTCAAGAATGCGTCCACCGGTGTAGATGGGTTGCATCAAGGTAAGAGAGGCACCGTATTTCATATCTCTTCCCTCGAAAGTGACCGGCTTTTCTGCTTGCGGCAGGTTTATATTCAGTTTGAGAGGATTTCCGGTGTACTGGAAATTAGCGTCACCCGAGAGCTTCGGTTTGAGATCGGCTTGTGCCGATTTTACCAACTCGATGCTCGAAGCGATATTCTTATCCGCCGCACGCAGGTCATGGTTATAGTTCAATGCCATTGACCTGTATTTCTCCAGCAGCGGACTTTGCTGCGAGAATGCGGACGGAATACACAAAAAACACACAATAAAAGTATATAGGGCTTTCATACTTATTTTATTTTTACTTTATAGAATAATACATACAGTGTCGGAGTTACAAACAGAGTAAGCAGTGTGGCAAAAGTCAGACCGAAGATAATAGTAGCTGCCATACCACCGAAAGCAATATCAAACAACAGTGGTATCATACCCAGAATGGTTGTGGTAGCTGCCATCAATACCGGACGTGTTCTTGATACGGTCGCTTCGACTACTGCCGTGTAGGGCAATACTCCGTCTCTACGCTGTATGTTGATTTCATCTATCAGCACAATTACATTCTTGATGATCATACCCAGTAATCCTAACCAGCCGGCTATTGGGAAGAAACCGAAATCAAATCCTGTCAACAACATTCCTACAGCCACTCCGATGAGTGACAACGGAAGTACACAGAGAATAATTATGGGCTGCCGGAAGTTGCCGAACAGTGCTACCAGTATCACAACAAGTGCCAAGAATGCTAGCGGGAAATATTTGACAATAGCCTGTATCGCTTCCTTTTGATCTTTGAATTGTGAATCCCAGAAGAAGGTATAACCTTCGGGGAGCTTCATCTTCTCTATCTCCTCTCGAATTTCTCCATGTACTTCGGCCATAGTATGTCCCGGCTGCACACCACACATGGCAGCCATAGACAACTGGCGGTTGTAAGTACGTATTTGTGGAAATTCCCAAGTGGTTTCAATCCGTTCGGTAACCTGTGAAAGAGGTGCCGAGCGTTCGCCGTTCCATACATAGAAGTTGCCTAAAGAGTGCTCGTCAGTGATGTCACAACCTTCGGACTTCAACAGTACAGGTACTTTCTTTTCATTATCGCGATAGATACCTACCGGTGTTCCGTCGCTGATGGATTTTACCGATTGCATCATCTGAGCCTTGGTGATGCCCAATTCACCGGCTTTCACCGGATCGTAGACGGGACGAAGCATCAGCGCCATATTGCCCCACTCATTGCGGGCATCGGCCACTTTGGGATTACGACGCATAATTTCGATTGCTTCATTTACCAATGAATCGAGTACGGCAGGATCAGGACCTAGAAAACGGGCTTCAATCATTGCCTCGCTTAGCGGACTCAACTCGAACTTGTTCACTTTAATCAGTGGTTCAGGATATTTCAGCCGGATGGAGTCTTGCAGCAAGGCATTCAGTTGGCGTGATTCTTTCGATGTACGGCACTTTACCAATAATTGCGCATAGTTGCTTTGCGGACCGAAGTTGATGTTAGAAAGATAATAACGGGGTGGTGTGCGACCTATGTAGGTAGATATCATTTCAGTCTCAGGCTGTTGCCGGATATATTTTGCCATTTCTCCCACCAACTTGTCGGTTTTATTGATATTGGTACCTTCAGGCAACCACACATCCACCGAGAAATATTGTTTGTCGAGTGCAGGAACGAATACTTTCGGTATAAACTTGAAGCTCCATGCCGAGAGTACCAACATCACTATCAGGCTTCCAATAGTAATGTAACGGTGCCGGATGACCCAATGCAAGGAATTGCGGAAATAATTATAGTATTTTCCACTGAATAGTTCGGTGGTCAGTTCTTCCGGGCGTGGACGGCGCACATATTCTTGAATGAAGAATGGATTTTGCGTCAATGCAAAGACCCAACTGAACATAAGAGATACGCCGATAACTATTACCAAAGAGGAGAGTAGCTCTCCCGTGATATGCGGTGAATAGTAGATGGGAAGAAATGTAAGAATCGCGATAACGGTAGCCGCCAACAAAGGCATAGCGGTAGAAGAACAGGCACGCATAATGGCAACCCTTTTACGCATACCACGTTGCATGTTTACCAGTGCCGAGTCGAATACGACAATGGCGTTGTCAACCAACATTCCCATAGCAATGATGATGGCAGCCAGTGACATGCGTTGCAGGGCGATACCGGAAGAAAGCATGACGATGAGAGTTGCGAAGATAGAGAAAATAAGTCCGCTACCAATGAGCATTCCATTTTTGAAACCGATAAAGAAAAGCAGGATGGCCACTACCGTAACTACCGAAATTATAAGGTTCAGAATAAATCCTTCGTTTGCTACGGCCGATTCATATCCTTGGTCATAGATGGAAGCCAGCTCAAAACCTAGAGGCATGCTTTCGGCTAACTTGTCTACTTTCTGTTTCACCGCATCTGCCATATCCACGACATTACCGGTAGGCACGGTAGAGATGGCAATACCCACTGCCGGTTGTCCGTTGATACGCATCAGGTTGCTGGCAGGAGTTTGGTAACTTTCTTCAATCTGAGCGATGTCTGCCAATCGGAAATGCTCGCCACTACGTGACACTATTGTCAAGTTACGGATATCATCGAGCGAGTAGAAATTCCCGGTAGACTCGATGCGGATGCGGTTGGCACCTGCATTAAATCCACCTGCATCCACCACTTTGTTCTGCCCCTCGAAAGCATGGGCTATATCTGCTGTAGTAATACCACTACGTGCCATGACGGAGGGGCTGACAGAGACATCAATGGTAGGTGTCTGTGTGCCATATATTTCTACTTTGGCAACGTCTTTTACTTTTAGCAGTTCATTCTTAATGAGTTTGGCTTGGTCTTCCAGTTCGCGATAGGTGCGCCCTTCACCGGTCAGTCCGTAGAATACGCCCAACACATCGCCAAAGTCATCATTCACAACAGATGGACCGGCACCGGCGGGTAGCTTGCTTTGTACATCATTCACCTTCCGGCGAAGCTTGTCCCAAAGTTGTTGCATTTCGTCGGCGCGGATCTCCTTCTTTACATAGACTGTAATTTTGGAAAGTCCGGCACGGTTTTCTGTTTTCAAGTAATAAAGTTCGCCTAGTGACTGGATGGATTCTTCGAGGACATCCGTTACTTGCGATTGCACTTCCGAGGGTGATGCACCCGGATAGGGAGTCAGTACCAATGCCTGCTTAATGGTAAAGGGCGCATCTTCCAACTTTCCCATTTTGACGTAGGAAAACAAACCGCCGGCAATGATTAATATCATCAGCAAGATAGTGACTTGCTTCTTCTGCAAGAAGTATTTTACCAATTTCATAATTACTTAGTCTTTGAGGTCGTGGTTACTTTCATACCGTTTGATAAGAAGCGGAGTTTGCTTACGGCTACGGTTTCATTGGCTTGCAAACCTTGGGCAACAACCGCATAACCGTCAGGTAATAATTCGGTTACCATTACTTTTCTACGGTTCACTTGCTTGCTTTCCGGATTCACTACCCATACATAACTTCCTTCCGTCGGACGGTGACAGAGCGCTGTCTGAGGGATGCAGACCTCAGATGCGCCTTTTCCTTGCACAACATCCAGTATCGCTTTACCGGACATACCCGCTAGAAATTCACCGTCCTTGTTCGGAAGAAAAGCTGTTAATAAATAAGATAGATTATTTCGTGTAGTTCCTTTGGAGACTTCGGCTATACGTGCGTCAAATATCTTGCCCGGTATAGCGTCGAAACGTAGGCGGATGCTATCCATTTTCTGTGCAGCGTATGCAATATCTTGGGTAACATATATTTCTATTCTCAATTGATGTATGTCTATCAATGAAAGAACAGGTTGTGTAGCCTTAACATCCTGGAACTTCTCAATATAAACTTCACCTACATATCCACTAAAAGGAGCCATCAGACGTGTGTCGGCAAGTTCGTTGACGGCAGTTTCAAAAGCCATTTTTGCGGAAATACATTCGGCTTTAGCCTTTTCGTAGGTACTGGCTGAGATGTTTTCTTTCTTATATAATACCTCTATGCGCTCAAATTCAGCTTTTGCTTGATGATATACGGCTTTTGCACGTTCTTTACGGATACGGAAATCGCGAGGGTCTATTTCTGCAATGATTGATCCCTGTTTGTATTGATTACCTGCATAGACGTCGAAACGATCGATAGGACCACCTACTCTGAATGATAACTCGGAGGTGCGGAATGGTTGGGCGATAAAAGGAAACTCTTTACTACTTTCTTGAGAAAGGGTAGTGGCTTCTACTGTATAGACCAACAGGTCTTGTTCGCTTTTGGTCTCCTTTCCATTGCAGGCGCAAAGCAGGAAGGAGAGACCGGACAATAGAATAATTCGTACTTTTGTTCTCATATCTCTTTTAAGTTTTCGACAAAAGTAGAAAGGCTTGTGAAAACTTGCCGGAGGATATTTTCTGAAACCCGAAAAGAGAAGACTGAAGGTGGAGAATGTAGTTCTGAAACATAATGCCCCTAGTCATGAGTGACCAAGGGCATTATGTATATGGAGCTCGAATTTTACATAAAGATGATATGCTTGCTCAATACAGATGTTACTTGTCTTTTCAATTGATTGGCATTAATTGGTTTGGTCATATAAGCGTCGAAACCATTCTCCATAACTTTCTGCTCATCCGAAGCATAAGCAAATGCTGTAACAGCTATGATAGGTACCTTGGTAGAGAACTTACGTATTTCTTTAGTAGCTTCATAGCCATCCATTATCGGCATATTGATATCCATTAAGATGAGCTGCGGGTCATGTTTTTTGAACAAGGCTACTGCCTCTTCTCCATTCCATGCATGTACCAGATTATACTCTTTCTTAAGGATAGATTCTATAAGTCGGTAATTACTGTCATGGTCTTCTGCTACCAGAATAGTGATTTTCTGTTGCTTTATCTTGATGGGGTCTGTTATTGTTTCCTTTTCTATGAGATTGATAGCAGGAGTAAAAGGTATTGTAAACCAAAATGTGGAGCCTTCTCCTAACTTGGATTGTAATCCTATTTCGCCTCCCATCTGCTGTACAAGGGTTTGGCATATGGAAAGCCCAAGCCCGGTACCTTGAGCGAAATTGTTTAGCTTGACAAAACGTCCGAATACACTTTCCTGTTTGTCTTCAGGAATACCACATCCGGTATCTGTAATATAAAAATAAATCGTGTTATTGCGTTTCTCATAACCAAACCGGATACTTCCTGATTCGGTAAATTTAATAGCATTTGTTACTAAGTTAATTATTATCTGAGAAATGCGGTTGCGTTCAGCATGAATATTTAATTCAGGCAAACTTTGTTCAAAGACCAGTACTAAGTCTTTATCGGCAGGCAGTTTTAAGCGGAGGGAATTTTCCAACTCCCACATTACTTTATTGAGTTCGAAATCAGTATCAATAAACTCCATTGTGCCTGCTTCGATTTTTGAAAGATCGAGAATGTCGCTAATCAACTGCAAAAGCAAAGTATTATTGTTTTCGATGATGCTGACATACTCCATCTTTTCTTCCTCTTCTTCTGTAGATGCCAAGATACCGGAGAATCCTACAATTGCATTGAGAGGAGTTCGGATTTCGTGGCTCATATTAGCGAGGAATGCTGATTTTAAGCGGTTGGATTCTTCTGCCCGGTTTTTGGCGGAGATCAGATCGCTTTCCATTTTTTTCCGTTCGCTGATTACGAGGGAAGAACCGACAAGCGTGAGTGGTTGACCTTTTTTATCATAACTTTCTACAGCAGCTTGTGCTTCTACCCAATCAATATGTTTGCATCCGTTTATACGATTAACGACACGATATTCTTCTTTTACTTTCTGACAACGACCTGCCAGCAAATTAGCAAACGCTTCCTTTACTTTAGGAAGGTCCTCTTTATATATCTTGGAAAAATATTGGCTGTCCGGCACAGAAAGCTGCTCTTCACTTATTTCGCTATTGTTACTCAATTCAATAGGTTTGTTTACATCACATAGTATGGTGTGATTTTGCAAATCCCACTTCCAGGGAACAATATTGGCTACATCGAGTGCCATTGAAAGTTTATGGTTGATAGAGCGAAGTAGCTCCTGTGTATGGTGTAATTCTGTACTATCCAGGCAGAATACATCCATAAAATGTTCATCACCATTCAGGTTAACTAATATATCGTAGAAGGTATCAATTTCTTTATAGTAATAGGAAAAAGTGATTGACCGTTTCTCTTTCAAGGCAATATTCATAAAATGAAGGAATTGCGGCATCGATTCCGGGAAAATTTCACTACCTAGTTTTCCTATAATCTCATTACGTTTGAAGAACTTGTCCTCAAAGCGCTTGTTCACATCTGCATATCGGGTGTCAACAATTCGTCCGCTCTCATCTATTATAAGCTCCTCCAGCATATAAAGGATAGGCATGTTGTTAATGAGGTTATAATATTTGCCCACTGTCTTTAATTCGTTCTGCTGGATGTGTTTCATCTTTAAAAGTACCTGAACACGGTGGTACTGGAAAAATAGTAAGATAAGTATCAGGAGACAAACGCCTCCAATGACGATATATTCGTATTGCTCCCAAAATGTGGGAGGAGCATTAAAGAAAATAGTGCTTTTGGGGCAACGGGCAGGGTCAAGATTACGTTGAAGCAATGACTGGTAATTAAAAACAGGAGCACCGTTATCAATTTGATAAAATGGTATGTCACGTGCAGGTTTGCCATTGATTATATCTTTTATGTTAGTTAGCATTTGGCTGATATACCTATTCTCATTATAAACATAACCGCCAACAATTCCCCCTTCTTCTTTTATTCCAACTGTTCTGAATGAGAATAGAGGGATTGATACCGTTGCAATAATTCGGTGTGAATTGGTAGTCATAACCAGATTGTCAGTGTAATCCTGTTTACGAATCCATGAAGTGAAAAGCACTCCGGTGGTTTGTTGGTTTTGGTGGTTGAGTATTGCGAAAAGGCTATCTGTTGAGGTGTTTTCTGCGGAAATAAATCTGTATTTAAGCTCAGGATGCTTTTTCTGTAAAACTTCAGAAAGATCATAATTGTTTTGCCGGCAAATGTATGTTCGGTCACCAATATATATGATATTGTCCAGCTTGGGAATAAGCTGTTTCATCAGTTGAATATTCTCTTCCAAATAGTTGTGTGCAAGCATAAAAGTCAGATTAAACTTTTCGTGCAGGCTACTGACTGGGATACGTTGCTCCGGGATTATAGGGTCCCCTGAAGTAATTAACTCTTCAGGACCGGTATAATCGAGTTCGCCACATAGTAACATGGGTACATTAGGCCATTGATTGTTTAGCTCATTGCAGAGTATGTAGCTTGCACATCCTATCATTACGATTAATTTGGGAGTACGGGAAGGAAGTTTTTGGAACATGCTCTCTTTGATTTTCTTCAAATCGCCATGACCATCCAGCGAAAGCATCTTCAAATGTGCAGTTACGACACCGATTTTACTGTTTTTCGAAGCCATATCCAGTATTGGATTAATCAGACTGCTACTCCAGGGGTTTGAGTCGGCGTAAGTATTGATAACAAGGATATGATCAATATCCGATTGTGTAGTATTGCCAATTAAGATGTGAGTATTAATTAATAGACAAAAAATAATAAAAAATGCCTTGAATATGTTTTTCATATTACTATTTACTATTCAGCTATTTGCTTGCTTGTTTGTGATGAATGGAACAAAAGTAGAAATAATATATCGAACAGACAAAAGTTATCTACGAAATAATAGGGAATGGAAGGATAATAAGACGGAGTGGCACAATCACTGTGTCACTCCGTTTTGCCTAATTATTGAGATGTAAAAAGTAGGCTACTAAAAAGAAGATTTATTTCTCTTCTTTTTTCAGGTCGACGGTGATATATTTTTCGCCGTCATAGATACTATTAATTCGAATATTCAATCCTTTTCTGTCTTTCAGCATGTCTGCAACATTGTCTAGTTTAAAAGAAACCAGTCCTGTACCCAGCATGAGGGGGGAGTCATTGTATGCATTTTGGCGGAATTCCAGAGTCAGATAATCTGGCTTATCATTCTCTCCGGTAGACGCTTCGTTTATGACCAAATTAAGCATGTGCTTCTTGGCTTGGTCGTTGCTATGGTAAATCTGATATTTTATATTCAGATAATCTCCTGTAATCCACAAATCAGTGGCATTGATACGGTCATCCCCAATGCTATCTGCTTTTTCGGCTGGCATGGAATAGATGTCTTTGGTCAAGATGTTTTCGATGTGGTTAATTTGCGCATTGTATTCATAACCGGCTAAAGGCTCTTCCAACTTGGTGAAATAGATGAATGCCCGTTGTCCGTCGACCACAGCATAATTACGAACGAGGGTCGTATCACTCGGATAGAGTTTACTTCCTTCGTCTAATGCAAAATAGTAATCTTTTCCTTCTATCACATTCAATGTGCCGACTGCAAAGAGCGTACCTTTGTATGGGTCATCTAAATCGTCCAAACAGGATTGGAGCAAAGGCATGACAAGGAATAAAAGCATAAAAGCAATAATCGATAGTCTCAATTTCTTCATACGTGGTAGGTTTTTACTTTTTTAAATTGTTTATGTTCTACGTACTTTGAAAATACGAATGATAGCTAAATACTGCACATTAGACTGTTAAAGAAATGAAAGTGTGATTTTCTTCTCTATACGATGCAGTACTTTTGTACCCATTGCATTTATAAGGTAAACACGTGTTAAAAGAAAGAATGGAAGAACAGATACTGGCAGAACGTTGCAGGCGAGGAGACAATATTGCCCGCAAAGAACTGTATGAGCATTATGCAGGGCGCATGCTTAGCGTATGCCTTCGTTACGCCGGTGACCGGGAAACTGCGCAAGACTTAATGCATGATGGCTTCCTGAAACTCTTTGATTCTTTTGATAAATTCACTTGGAGGGGAGAAGGTTCCCTGCGTGCGTGGATGGAGCGTGTAATGGTGAATACGGTATTGCAGTATTTGCGGAAGAATGATGTGATGAACCAGACGGCGGCGCTGGAGAATGCTCCCGAAGCGTATGAGGAACCGGAGGCATCGTCAGTAGATGCCATTCCTCAGAAAGTGTTAATGCAATTTATCAGTGAATTACCTGCTGGCTACCGTACTGTATTCAACTTATATGTTTTTGAGGAAAAAAGCCATAAGGAGATAGCTCAACTATTGGGTATTAATGAAAAGTCATCCGCTTCGCAATTAACGCGTGCCAAAGCGGCTTTAGTAGTGAAGGTGCGCGAATGGATGAAAAAAAATGCATAAATGAAAGAACGTATGGAAGATGAATTGTGGATGAAAAAGATAAAGGAGCGGCTGGAAGACTACTCCGAACCATTACCGGTTTCCGGTTGGGAACGGTTGGAGAAGGATTTGTCAGCCTCCAAAGTTTCGGCTACCGGAAAGCCGAGACTTATACCGTTCCGTCGCTGGGCCGTATCGGCTGCTGCTATATTATTGGTAGCTGTATCGTCGGTAAGCTTATGGCTCTTGCAAAGCAGAATGGGGGATGAAGTGCGTAGCACTAATGTACCGGCGTTAGCGCTGGTTCCGGATAATCTTCCAGAACAAACCTCGCCTTCAACACAGACTGATATGGTGGAGCCCCTTCAACAAGTACTTGGAGGTTCATCCAATAATGTATCAAGACATTCCTTGGTAGCGCAACAGCTAGAATTGCCCACTTCGAATGGTCAAGTAGAAGAAACGGTTTCTACCGAAGTAAAGACTACTACTGATAATCGTCAGGCTGAGGAAACTGTTACTAGGATGGAAACTACTGAAAAACAAAAAACTGATGATGCAGAACCTAAACAGGTACAAAGACGCCGTCCATCCGGAAAAGATAAGCTTCATCTTCCGGTGGAGCGTAAGTCTGCTTCTAAATCGAAAGGATGGTCTATGGGAATGTCTGTTAATGCCAGCGGTATAGGAAATGGGTTGGGAAATGATATGGATCAGAATCTTTACTATGATTCTCCCGGACCTGGAAGACTTGATTTAAGTTCTACTGCTAATGGAGTTGTTTCTATACCTATTGGCCAGGAACTGGTGTTTAAGGATGGCTTGCCCTATATAATGAAACGTGAAAAGAGAATTGCGTCGGTTGACCATAAGCAACCGCTTAGTTTTGGATTTTCTGTTCGAAAGAATCTACCTAAGGGGTTCTCTGTAGAAACGGGGCTGACTTATACTTATCTGGCTTCGGATGTGACTTATGATGATAGTTCTGAGAAATTTAGTCAGAAACTTCATTATTTAGGCATTCCTGTACGTGCCAACTGGAACTTTGTGGATAGTAAATCTTTCACAATGTATGTATCGGCAGGTGGTGCGGTAGAAAAATGTATATATGGTAAAATAGGCAGTGAAAGTGAAACTGTAAAACCCGTACAAGTCTCTGTGATGGGAGCTGTAGGAGCACAATATAATGTAAGCAGTCGGGTAGGTATATACGTAGAACCCGGAGTGTCTTATTTCTTTGACGATGGCTCGCTTGTACAAACTATAAGAAAAGAAAACCCTTGTAACTTTACGTTGCAGGCGGGGATAAGACTGACATACTAAAATAGGAGGATGAGTTATGACACATCCTCCTAATCACTAATTTACAATCACATTTGCAAAATATTCTTTGAAAAGCATTTCTGCTTGTTCTAATTGTTCCGGACTATTTTCTTTTACTTCTTTCAGTTGATAATCCCATCCCATAGCTTCATACTTGTGTACTCCTAAACGATGGTAGGGGAGAATTTCTACTCGCTGAATATTTTGATATTTTCCAAAATGCTCTCCTAGTAGGCGGATGTCTTCCTCAAAGTCACTATACCCGGGAACTAATACATAACGTAGCCAAAAAGGATGCGCATGTTCCTCCAGCCAGTTAGCGGTACGCAAAGTTTGTTCATTACCACGTCCGGTCAACATACGATGGCGTTCGGGATTAAATTGTTTGATATCAAGCAGGATAAGATCGGTCAATCCTACTAATTCTTCAACATTATTATTCCAAATACCACCATTGGTGTCCAGACAGATGTGGATATCGTTGTCTTTTAAATCCTTGAATAATGGTATAAGTGCTTCGGCTTGTAGCGTCGGTTCTCCACCAGAGAAGGTAATTCCACCTTTTTTCCCAAAGAATGCTTTTTGGCTGATTGCCATTTGAAGAATTTCATTCGGTGGAGTGGGAGTGCCGCCTTTTACGTCTATTGTATCCGGATTGGCACAATATAAACAACGAAAGGGGCAGCCTTGCAGAAAAACTACAAGGCGTAACCCTGGACCGTCAAAGGTCCCCATACTTTCGTATGAATGAACATTTATCATATTACATTCTTTCGTGGAATGAACGGCTGATAACTTCCAACTGATGCTCACGGCTCAACTTCACGAAGTTTACCGCATAACCGGAAACACGGATAGTGAGCTGAGGATATTTCTCAGGGTGCTCCATGGCATCTTCCAGCATTTCACGATTCAAAACGTTTACATTCAAGTGATGGGCGCCTTTGGTGAAGTAGCCATCCATCATGGTTACCAGATTATCGACACGATCTTCCGGAGTAGGTCCTAATGATTTAGGAACAATGGAGAAGGTATTACTGATACCATCTTGTGAATCACGGTAGCGCAGTTTGGCTACAGAACTTAAGGAGGCAATAGCACCGTTTTTGTCACGTCCGTGCATGGGGTTGGCACCCGGAGCAAAGGCAACGCCTTTAGCACGTCCGTCTGGGGTAGCACCGGTTTTCTTGCCATACATTACATTGGATGTAATTGTAAGCAATGAAAGGGTAGGACGGGCATTCTTGTAGACTGGTAATTTCTTCAATTCTTCGCTGAAGTAATAAACCAAGTCTACACCGAGGTGATCCACACGGTCATCATTATTACCAAAGCAGGGGAATTCACCATCAATATCAAAACTTTCGGTCAAGCCTATGTCATTGCGGCGAGCGGTAACTTTGGCATATTTGATCGCTGATAAAGAGTCAAGCGCAATAGAAAGTCCGGCTACACCATAAGCCAGGTTAATGCGTGGATCAGTATCTACAAAAGCCATTTGAGCCTTTTCATAATAATACTTATCGTGCATGTAATGAATAATATTCATGGCTTCGTTATAGACACGAGCTATTTCAGTCAACACTTTCTTGTAATTGCTCATTACTTCTTCAAAATTCAGGGTGTCGCTGGTCAGCACGGGAATGCCTTTTACCATAACAGTACCTGTGTTTTCGCAACGTCCGCCGTTGATAGCCAGCAATAGTGCTTTGGCAAGGTTGGCACGTGCACCGAAGAATTGGATTTGTTTTCCGATTGCTTGGTAAGATACACAGCAAGCAATACCGTAATCGTCACAATTACGAACTTCACGCATTAATTCATCGTTTTCATATTGAATGGAGCTGGTATCGACTGAAACTTTTGCGCAGAACTCTTTGAAACCTTCCGGCAGTTGGGGACTCCAAAGTACCGTCATATTAGGTTCGGGAGAAGCACCTAGATTGTAAAGTGTCTGCAAGAAACGGAAAGATGTTTTAGTCACCTTGCTGCGTCCATCGTTGAAGCGTCCACCGATGGCTTCTGTTACCCAAGTAGGATCTCCGGCAAAAATGTCGTTGTAAGACTGCATCCGTAAATGGCGGACCATGCGCAATTTGATAACAAACTGGTCGATTAACTCTTGTGCGAAGGTTTCGTTTATCTTGCCATGAGCCAAATCGTATTCAATAAAGATATCGAGGAAGGAGGATACGTTACCCAAGGACATGGCTGCACCATCTTGTTCTTTTACAGCGGCGAGGTATGCCATATATACCCATTGTACGGCTTCTTGTGCCGAAGTTGCCGGACGGCTGAGGTCGAGTCCGTAATATTCCCCCATTATTTTGATATCTTTCAAAGCTCTGATTTGTTCGGCTACTTCTTCGCGTAGGCGGATGCGTGCTTCAGTCATCGGGCCGGTGAGGTGATGCAAATCTTCCATTTTGGCTTCGATGAGACGGTCGATTCCATAAAGTGCCAGGCGGCGGTAGTCACCGATAATACGTCCACGAGCATAGTTGTCGGGCAGACCGGTGAGAAAGCCGAGTGAACGGAAGGAACGAATTTCTTCAGTATATACATCGAATACTCCGTCATTATGAGTTTTGCGATAGTGGGTGAAGATATCTTTTACTTTCTCATCAACCTCCATGCCATTTTCGTGGCAAGCTTTGGCTACTACGTTGATACCGCCGAAAGGTTTAATGGCACGCTTCAACAGTTCATCTGTTTGCAAACCAACGATAAGCTCATTCTCCTTATCTATATATCCGGCTTTATGGGAAGTGATGGTAGATACTGTAACATTATCCAATGAGCGTACTCCATTATTGTTTCTTTCCTCTTCAAGTGCTTTTAGACAAAGATCCCAGATACATTTAGTACGTTCGGTAGGTCCTTGCAGAAATGATGCATCTCCGGCATAGGGCGTGATGTTTTTACTAACGAAATCACTAACATTGATTTCTTTGCTCCAAAGCCCGTCAATAAAGGTTTTGTTCAATTCCATAAAATTCATTTTGTTAAGTGGGTTAAGTAATGTTATCCTTTTGGGGATGCAAAATTACGGAAATTTTTCCTTAATCACATCGTGTGCTTAGACCTTTTTATGCTGTACAGCATAAAATAACTATTATTAGGTAGTGATTATGGAATAAATTGGCAATGACGTGTCCACCGATGATTCCTTGCGTGGCTATTGGTTAATATTGGGGGGATTTGGCTTTTGCCCTCCCCGGGGGATATCCGGGTAGTACCCGCTCCGCTATTTGTCTGCTTAAAGTGTCTTCTGAGTAAGTTTTAAACGTTACTTACAACTTATTTTTGCAATTAATTTTGCTAATAAAAAAAAGAATAGTACATTTGCACCGCTTTAGCAGAAAAGCATTTCTGAAATGAAGTTTTGGAGAGGTGGCAGAGTGGTCGATTGCGGCGGTCTTGAAAACCGTTGTACTGAAAGGTACCGGGGGTTCGAATCCCTCCCTCTCCGCTGAACTAACCGGGCAAAACCGGATAATGAACAGCCAAGTCCCACAAATTCAGCGATTTGTGGGACTTTTTTTTATTCCCTTATGTCTGTCCTACCGGACATTATTTAGCCCTTAAAAAAGCAAAGTTAGTAACCTAACTCGTACCCCCGACAACTGAAAGTCCAAAAGGGGGACACTTAGTCCGAAATTGGCGCGCTTCTGACCGTACATAAGCCTTCCGGGAAACGGGCGTGTTCCGATCTGTAGATAATATATGGGGGTACTTGTCAAATAACATTTATCAATCCCCAGTGTCAGTAAACCGTCCTCCCGACAGGGCTACACCCTTTCTCCCGGATGGCTACACCTTTTGGAGGTGATGGCTACACCATCTGCAGAAAAGGGTGTAGCCCTGCAAAAGTTGTGTCACAGCTATCTCCTGAGCGGGTGCAGACCGGTTTTACTCTATTCCGCCCCGACATCGTTATGTAACATTTTCATACTTTAAAGGTACAAATACTATACTATAGCCGAGTAGGCAAGAGTCATGCTTTACATGTATACACGATTTAAACAATTGGCGGGATATGTCAATGATGCACAGTTCCGGATTGACAATACTTCTCAGGATCCAATGAAACAGCACATGCGGCAGCAATATTCTTCTAAAATATACAGCTGTCTATTGATAGCTTTTCACTCATAATATATTCAAATGAAATATCTGTGATATACCGGTTACACTAATTTGTATGCCTATGCAAAAAGTGAAGAAAGCAACTAGTTTGTTGATAATCTGATTACCTACTGGCCCTATTTTTTGGATAATTCTTTGACCCTGTGAAAGGAATATATATAATATTGCAGCCATACACATGATAACTAGCGCAATTACTGCATAATTGACTCCTGTTTGCAATAGTTTTCCTTTCACGCTAGAAGAAGCCATTAAAGTGAATATGACAGATATACTACCGGGACCTATACTGATAGGAAAGGTTATTGGATAGAATATCTTTTGTTGTATATTCTGCCATTTTGATCCGGTTATTTTTTGACTGGATTCTTCTTTTTCAGTGGGATCAGTATCACTTAATAATTCCACTGCTGTTTTACAAATAAGTATTCCACCTCCCAATTGGATAACAGGAATAGCTAGTCCGAACATCAATAAAAATAAGTGCCCTATTACTAATGTACCTATACCAATTAGTACATAATTAAAAATAAGTTTCTGGATAGCTGTTTTTCGTTGTCTGGGATCTAAGTCAATCAGGAAGCCATTTACGACAAAACCATTTCCCAACGGATTTATTACTGGGAACAAAGCCATAAAAGAGGATGAAAATATGATTAAAAGATTACTTATCGACATACTCCTGCATTGTTTTGAAGTTACTTTGCTGGTAGAAAACGTATCCATTTGATAATTGTTCAATATTTCCTCCTTAATAATCAGTTATAGCTACAAAGTTACAAAATTAGGGAGGTAGAACTCCATTAATGAATTATATTCTACTTCTTTACGTTACGATATTAAAATGTGAGAGTGCTTCTTTTTTATATGTTCTGCCGATAGGGATCATAGTATCTTGTATATAAAATATATTTCCGTAATATTTGTTGACGTACTTTATATTTATCACATACGAACGATGTACACGAATAAAAGTATCGGATGGGAGAGAGTTGATAATTTCCCCGAGTGGTTGAGCGATCGTTAGTTTTTTATTGTTTGATATGTGAATACTACAATAACTTCCGGCTGCTTCTAAATAGCATATTGTATTATATGTAAGTTTTTCCAGCCAATTATTACATTTAAAGTAAATTTCAGATCCGAATGCCTTTGAGAGCTCATTAGCTTTTACCATCATTTCATTACTTGAAAATGTACTCGCTTCTGTAGTGTTGCGTGATGCTTCAACAGTGCAATTGTTTTTTGTCGATTTTTCCATAATTAAGTATTGTTGTTGTAGTGAACGAAACTAGTTAATTGTGGTGTAAAGGTAAGCAGAAATGCAAAAAGATACTTCTCAAAAACTAGTTCGAGAAGAAGAATGTGTTAACAGATTGATAAATAAGTGCTTATTTGTAGATTGAAATTGAGGTATTTAGATGATTTTGAGGTGAAATTGATGATTTAGGAATTATTAGTTTGTCTTGTTTCGTTCAATATCTGTTCTTTCCATTTTAGTGGAGAAACTTGATGGCGTTTAAGGAAAGCACGATAGAACGAGGCGCTAGATTGAAAACCTGTTTCTTCTGCCTTTTCAATTACTGATTTATCATCCTGTTTATTATCAAGCAGAGATTTTTCAAAATTATCAAGGCGTCGTGAGGCAATATAATTGGCGAAACTGCCTCCTATTTCCTCTTTGAAGAACTTACTTAGTGTGGCTGGATTAATTAAAATCTCCTTAGCTAATATTTTTAAATTTACTTTTGATTTAGAATTATCAGCTTTATGGAGCCAAATAAATACCGCATCTTTTTGCTTTTCATTGAGTTGAGGTACTCTCTTGGAGTGAGTAGGTAGGTTTGCAATACGTGGAAAGATTGATTTTAACTCATGCATTATTATTCGACTAATTTTTTTATTCCAGATAATGTACCCTCCCAGCATTATAGTAGTAAGGTAAAACAGTATATCGAATATATAACCGGCCATTAAATTACTAATAAAATAAACCACACAAATACATAAAATAAGTATAATTTTCCCATTTTTGAATTTTGCTTTTGATTCGTGCTCTTTTATTATTCGCTTTAAGTAAATAGTATAAATAGATGATTGGATAATACAAATCAAATAGCAACTGATACGAAATATAGTCCACCAAGTAGGATGATTAAGTTTGAATTCAGTCCAGCTATAAATTTGCTGATCTGTCACTGAGGTGATGAATGGCATAACTATGTATACTAAAGCTAGTATCCCGGGAATTAGTAAGTGCCGAAGCCATACTTTTCTTCCGGATAGAGAACCGGTTATTTGAGATTTATAATATAAATAGATGAATGGAGTAAGCAGTGTTAATGACCAACAATTAAAACTCGACATGACTGATGAACTTTGACATAGCAAAAATACTTCATACAGTGTATAGGTAATTATTATCCATAACACAAATAAAAGAGGAAGGATATGCGTAGTAGTATTTAACTTTTTCTTGTAATATTGCAGTTGAATAAAAAAGGAACTACTTATTGTAATCCAAGCAAGTAATGAAGTACTAATGTTTAATAATTGTAAGGTAAATAGATGCATATCTTCACTTTTTAGTCGTAAATATACACAAAAAGGAGTTATATGGAAGAGTTTTCTTTCTTTTTTTATATTTGATAGTGAATAAAACAAATAAAATGTTTTCCTTTGCTCCGTAAATTATGAGCCGACATTATATTCATAATATATTTTATCTATTTTTAGTTTTGTTGTCTGAAACATGTTTTGCACAAGATCAGATACAAATTTCGCATCATGATTCTCTTAGGAATGTTCGTCTTGGGGAAGTCGTGGTGACTGCAATTCAATCGGATTCTCCTGATACACGTTCTATTATTGGTCAAGATGCTATTCGCCATATACAAGTAACCGATCTTTCTGGATTAACACAATTACTACCAGGAGTGTTGACACGTAATCCAGATTTGAATACACCGGCAGCGTTTACAATTCGTAGTATATCGCACAGTGATCCGACTAATGCTTTTGGTGTAGCTGTACTGGTAGACGGTTTGAGGATGAATAATAATTCGAATCTGCAACAAGCAACTCTTGGTGGGATCGGTAAGCTGTATAATAGTTCTGCTCTTACAGGGTTTGATGTACGTTCAATCGCTCCTTCTTCCATTGAAAGTGTGGAGGTGATACGAGGGGTTCCTTCAGTCCGCTATGGTGATGTGGCTAGCGGTGTGGTACTGGTAAAATCAAAAGCCGGGATACAACCTTACATGGCTGGAATTCGTTTTACTGCAACTGAAAAACTTTTCTCTATAGGTAAAGGAATAGGTACCAGTGGAGGTACTTTTTATTGGGGTGCGGATTATGCTCTGTCTGCTCAAGATGCCCGCCAGCCCGAACAGACATTTCGACGAATTGGAATACAGGCTTCGTATGCAAAAGATTTTACTTCAGCAACATTTCGTATGAATCTTAGAGGATACCACATGCAGGACAAGAATGAAAAAGGGGCTAATATGCTGGATGGGGAATATCAAAAAGCTATTAACCAGGGATTTTCTTTTTTGTTAAATGGGCAATTGAACTTGAAGAAGTCTTGGCTGACTAGCCTTGAATATGAAGCTGGGATGATATATGGGTACCAGAAGAATCAGTCGAATGTCTATAATTCCGGCACTCAGCAAGTTACTACTTATGAATTGCAATCAGGAGAACATGCTGGTTATTTTCTTTCGCCTAATTATTTTTCGTATCTATCAGTGGAAGGTAAGCCATTCTCAGCTGATGTATCTTTAATAGCTAGTCTTCGACGATCTATATATAATAAGGTATACAATCATTTTTCTTTAGGTGTACGGGCTGGTACGGAAGGTAATCGAGGTGAAGGTGTATACTTTGATCCACTTGCTCCTCCAGTGGAATTGATTGGTGGTCGTACCCGTTCGTATAGTGACATTCCATTTGTTTGGAACTATACTGCATTTGCAGAGAATAAAGCTGTTTTTCCAATCGGAGGAATGCGGACTGAACTACAAATGGGTATTCGTTTAAATTATTTGCAGACTAAATCTTTGCATTATGCTCCTACTATTGAGCCACGTGCCAATATCAGGCAACTTCTATGGGAACAACAAGAAGACGAGTACTTGAACAGTTTCAGCATACGTGCCGGATGGGGATTGATGCGTAAAATGCCGATGCTGGCATATCTTTATCCTGACAAATCATATACAGACAAGAATTGCTTTACTTATAACGATGTAGATAACGGTCAGCGTTTGACTGTATTGCATACTTATGTTACGGACAAAACTTTTAATCCTCAATTGAATATGCCGGTCAATAATAAATTTGAGTTTGGTGTAAATCTCAAGATTAAAGGAATTACTGCTGACATTGTATGGTTTAGGGAGCATTTGCGTAATGGATTTTGTGAGACTCAGCAGGCTGAGCCTTTTACTTATCGTCGCTACGCATCATTGATTGATAAAGGAGCGCATCCTGAATTAACTGACAAAGGAGTGATGAATAATGGAGAAGTATTAGCATCTACCTCCAATTCTACCTTTGCTTTATATACGCGTCCTCAGAATGGTATTGAACAGCGTAAAATTGGGTTGGAATACACATTGGATCTAGGATATTGGAGATGTTTGAATTCTTCTTTTCTGATAAGTGGAAGTTATATAAAGGTTGAAGAAAAGAATAATGTGCTTTCAGCTTCTTATCCGCAAATTGAATTAAATGGAGCTCCATATCCTTATGTAGGTATTTATGAAGCTACAGGTTTACTTACCAATTTACGGATCTCGCAGTTAAGTAGCAGTCGTTTTCAGTGTATTACTCAAATTCCACGTATCGGATTGGTAACTACGTTGACATTACAGGCTGTATGGTTAGATAAGCAGCGTAGAGGGATGAAAAGTAGTTACAATAATCCGGTTTACTTAGCGGATGAGAAAGGAAATCGACTTGATGGAAATCCAATGATTGATACAGAACATCGAAAACGTCTGAATCCGGTATATTATATGGATGGTGAGGGAAATTTGCACCGTTTTACTCAGGAGATGGCAACTGACAAGCGTTTTGCAGATTTAGTGTTGGAAACTGGTACATCGACTGCTTTTCAAGAAGATTCATTTGGTCCTTATTTTTTATTGAATCTTCGAGTTACAAAGAAAATTGGAAAACATGTGTCAGTGGCATTCTGCGCAAATAATCTAACACGGTCGAATCCGAAAAAGTTTGCGCGCAGTGCACAACAATATTCATTATTAAATCCGGAGCTTTATTATGGTGCGGAGGTGAATTTACAATTCTAGAATAGTACAAAAATTGGTAACATAAAAATGAAATATAACTATCTAATGAAGGCGACTTATTATTTACTAATTGCTTTTTTATTGTTTTTCTCTTCCTGTTCGGAAGAAGAACAAAGTTCGTGTCAGGTAAAGATTCAGTTGTTACCTCCTGAAGGCTATCCAACTTTACCTTTTGAAGAAATGACAGTGATTTTAACTAATCAGTCACAAGGTGGAACGTATAAATCTATATGTTCTTCTACTGGCCTTGTTGATTTTCATGTAGAATGTGGTTATTATACGGTTTCTGTTCATTATCAAGCCACTTCCGGTTTAATATTTAGTGGGAGAATAGAATCTTTGGCTTTATTGCCGGAACAAGGAAATACCTCAGAATCGGTAGAGTTACAATTATTCCGTTCAAAAACGAATGCTATTGTAATTAAGGAAATATATTATGGTGGATGTATTGGAAAAATGGGGGAGGAGTACCAAGCCGACCAATACGTTACCTTATATAATAATTCCAGTGAAACAGTTTACCTGGATAAATTATGTATGGCAGTTGTTGATCCGGCAAATAGTATGGAGTCTCCTTGGATGAAATATACAGATATGTCCAGAATTCCAATAAATGATTTGACTTGGCAATTTCCGGGTACTGGTAATGATTATCCTTTAGCTCCGGGAGCAGAAACAACAATTGCTACGAATGCAGTCAATCATGCCGGAGGTGAATATCAACACACTAATTCTGTTGATTTATCTAAAGCCGATTGGGGATTTTGGGATGTAAGTCTGAGTGGACAAGATATTCATCCGGGTGTTACTCCATTGAGGTTGATTTCCAAACTTAATCCCAATATTTCAAAGTACTTTTTCCCTATTTGGGAACCTACTTTTATGATTTTTAGTTTGCAAGGAATCAGTACAGAAGATTATGTGAGTGACTTAAATAACCGCGAACCGCGTCCACAAGCCACCAATCAAAGCAAACTTTATTTGATGGTTCCACAAGAATGGGTTATTGATTGTGTTGAATGTGTTAGAAGTGCCGACATGATAACTCTCAAAAGAGTACCCAATAATTTGAACCATACTCCTGTTTATATTTCCGAAGGTGCTTATTGTGGAAAATCGCTTGTTCGTAAAAAGAGTTTGGGAACAGATAAGCAAGTTATTTATCAAGATACCAATAATGCTTTTGATGATTTTGAGGTTTCAGTTCCACTATTAAAAAAATAGCTTAATCATGAGACTAAAGACTGCATTTTTAGGATTGTTGATGGGGATGCCGATTGTGATTTTTGCACAGTCCGATACTCTGCGTATTTCTACGGTGCAGGAGATTTATGAACATAACGATTGGCTGTATGGGAAAAATCCAGTCGGTTTGTTATTCAATCATTTCAATACTTTCTCTATAGCGGAGATTGGTTATAGTTATAACAGCGGAAACTTAGGCAAGGTTTCATTACCTACTTTGTCTAATGTTTATTCTGTATTAAGTGAATCCTATCAAAAAATGGGGAAATTAGCTTTATATGGTCGGTTGAATTATGAACAAAATCAGAGTAACGGGCAAAATTGGAATGGAATGATCAATGATTACTGGCAGTCGGTAAATTTGTGTGATTCTGTGAGCGGTAAGCAGCGTAATGAGGCTTACCATTTAGCGGGAGCTTTTTCTTTACCTGTTAATGGCTGTTGGTTGCTGGGAGCAAAATTTGATTATCGAGTACAAATGGCGGCAAAGAAAATTGATCCTCGTAATAAGAATCAATGGTCAGAATGGACATTGACTCCTGGAATAGGTTATCGGTCTAAGAATTATATTATTGGATTATCTTTACTTTATGCGAATAAAAAAGAAACAGTGGACTATCAGAATATGGGAACACATGCAACTTATCCTATTTTTGTAACTTATCCATTGAGGTCTTTTAAAACTCTTTCGAGAGATGGAAATATAAAGTGGTATTATTCGGGACAAGAAATTGGCGGTGCATTACAGTCTGAATTACATTTGGGTGATTTTCACCTTTTTCAGCAATTTGAAGGGAATATTACTAGACAGAATGTAGAAAGTAATCGGATACAAGATCGCAAAGAAGGTGAAGCTGATCTTTGGCAAATAAACTATTTAGGAAAGTTGAAGAGATCTTTTATACATAGCCAGCATGAATGGGAGATGAAAATGAAGTATGAGCAAACAGAAAATTATGATCCGCTGCAGCAACAAGAAGATAACGGACTTTGGAAATCATATGGAAAAATTCTTCGTTCCACTCGACATGTAGGAATGTGTGAATTTAATTATGAATATCGTAAATTGCGTGATACATGGCATTCTCACTATTCTTTTAACTCAGGAGTTAGTTATCGGTATCAGGAAAATGCACTATTATTTTATCCGGTAAAGTATTTACAACCTCTGCATCGACTCGCGATTTATACTACATATACTCATAATTTTGTATTGTCCAATGCATATCTTGATTGTGCTTTAGGAGGAAGGTATGGTATAGGAAGAGGGACGATGATGAAGAAAAAAGCGTTTAATGGTAATCAAAACACGGAAGACATAAAGCTATGGCAGAATATCAGTCTTTTACAACAAGATTATAATTATGAAATGGCGACGCGTCTGAATTTAAATTTTTCTATTACATATATACATAATTCTCCTTTCTCCTGGTACCTTCGATTGATAGGAAATTATGAATACTCAGATAAATGCCAATCGAATGAAAATAATAAGAAAATAATTACATGCATTGGCTTGATATTCTGAATGGAATGTGTATTTTTGGATGGAAAATATTTAAAAACTAAAAATTACGTAATTATGGAAAACAATGAAGAAAGATTAGATTCTTGTCCGGGACCAATGCCGCTAGAAAGATGGACAATTAATCATAGTAAATGTAATACTTGTTGTGATTGTATTGATATATGTCCCATAGGATTGTTATATTTTGATGAAAAGAATAAGCTCGTTTTAATAAAAAATGAAGGAGCATGTACTCATTGTGCCAAATGTGCGTCGGTGTGTGCTTATGGAGCAATTGTGCTTACATGATTAAATTTTGCTATTTATTTTTATTATGTCTGTGCTGCTTTAGCTGTATAAGTAGAAAGGACGAAAAGGCTATTTTATTGAACAAAAAGTTAGAAGCAGTATCTCTGTTATCTTCTGCTTCTGACTCTTTGTTGTGTGAAATGGAGTTTTTATCACCTCATCAGCAAGTAGAAATATTATTAAATATATCGTCTAATGATGAAATGAGTTCATTAGGAATGGAAAAGCAGGAACAGCTTTTGCTTAAAGCTTTGACTCTTGCTTCAAAACAGGAGCGAAGAAGAATATTATACAGACTTATAATTTTATATCAAAAGTTGGATCAATGGGGATTTTTAGATGCAACATCAAAAGGAATAAAACGATGTGAAGAACTAGAAACACAATATTCTTTATCAAAAGACGAACATCGGAATTTAAGACGAATAAAGGTCAGTTTATTAAATAGACAAGGTTCATATAAGGAAAGTATTTCAATTTTATATAAACTATTGAACGAGGATCGTATTGCTAAAAAAAATGAATATGTGATAGAAGACTTATATTTAATAGCTATTTATTTTATTCGATTAGGGGATTTAGAGACTGGACTATCGATGCTAAATGATATTTATTCTCAAGTACTAGCTTATGGGCTAAAAGAACAACGATATTTATATTTATCGTCTATAATTGATGTGTCGTTTAATTTAAAACGTTATAATGATGTTGACAGTATTTGCAGCAAGATAAATTTAGATTCACTTTCTCAATATACATCCTCCATTTATCTAATGCTTGCAAATAGTAATTTGCAACTTCAAAAACCTGATAGAGCTCGTTTTTTCTTACATCAGATGAATCAGAAATCGCAGAAAGGCACTGGAATGGTATTCTATTGTGGGATGGCTGAAACTTATATTGCAGAAAATCGGGAGGATTCTGCCGCATTTTATTTGAACGAAGCACTAAAAGCTAAAGGGATATTAGGTAAAAGTCATCAAAGTATTGAAAATCTTCCATTATATTTTATGTATGTCTATCCTTCTTACGCTTCTTTGTTGCAACACAACGGTAAGTTACAGCAGGCGCAAGATGCTTTTCAATTTGTTGAGCATTTAATGAAGACACCAGTTTCTGAACTGGAACGTTTAGAAGTCCAAATTGAAGCATTAGGTCTTTACAGTGATTTTTGTCGATTAACCAAGCAGTATGCCAAAGCTACTGAGTTATTAGTTTATCGAGATTCAATTCAAAAGATATACTATGAGGATAAAATCAGTCTTGATAGTAAACATTGGGTTGACCGATTCGAAATTCAAGAATTAACAAATAAGAATGCGAAACAAGCAGATGAGATCAATAATGCAAAGCGCATATTATCTATTTTTATTGTTGTTTCGATAATTATTTTATTTCTATGTGGCGTAATTGTATATCTATATAAGCTAACGAGGAAACAATATAAGAAATTATTTGAGAGTAAACAACAAGGAACATTAGGACATATTGATTTATCCTCTCAATCCTCTCCTGAGACTTCTAAGAAACACAAGCCACTGACTCCTCAGGAAAAATGTTACCGTAAAGCTCGTAAAATGGTTGAATCGCAAAAACTCTATTTAAATAATGCACTAACGCTTGAAGTATTAGCTGAAATGGTTGGAACGAATCGTTCTACATTATCAGCATGTATTAACCAGTTTGCAAAAGTTAATTTTAATCAGTGGATAAATGATTATCGCATAAATCATGTAAAACGATGTATGACTCCTGCCACAAATCTGAGTGAAATATATAAAGAAGTTGGTTTTAAATCATATAATACATTTAATAATAGTTTTAAAAAGCGAGTTGGTTGTACTCCTTATGAATATATTCAAACACTAACGGCCGAAGAATTACAGGACATGGATACTATGACAAAATAAATCTCGTAAAAGTTAGAACTAATTAGGTTCAACTTCTACGAGAATTACAAGAAATACTTTTCGAATAATATTCCTTTTTTAAACAACCTAGCCAATTATTTGATTCTTATCATGTCTAAGAGCATTTATGATTTTACAATCCCACTATATTTAAACGGGAGAAAATCTCTTTTTTATTTTCTCTTCCGATAGGAATAGCCATTTCACCTATATAAATTAGATTACCAAGAATGCGTTCTATATAGTTTATGTTGACAATGAAAGAACGATGAGTACGGATAAAAATTTCTATTGGCAAATGATCTTGCAGTTCGGCAAGTGAGGTAGTGAGCAGTATTTTTGAATTGTTAGAAAGATGTATATAACAATAACTACCTGAGGCTTCTATATAGAGAATCTCATTATACATATATCTACAGTATACTTCATTTACTTTTAAATAAATACTGTCCGTGACAGGGATTTTAGATAGTGTCTCCATTTTTTTCATTTATTATAATAACCTGAAAATTGTTTGTAAAGATAGGTCGAAAATGGATTTACTACTTTCTCAAAAAATGTATAATATAATATGTTGTGATAAAAATCTGAATTATAGGTGATTATATGATCACTTATAACTTCCTGTTTTTACGATTTAGGAATTGTATTGATGATTTTGCTATCACTTTTATCATTGAATTGATGTTGTTATGATGGATTTATACTTTTTGCTTTGAATATGGGCCTAGGAATTTGGGCTTCAGATTCATATCCAAACCAATACCCCTGTTCTTTATTTTCATTTATTGGAAGGAAACATAAGCGGAGACTTTCCTTGTATTCTCCATAAATAACTTCCCAGTTTTCGGGTGGTACCTGATGTTTCGTTTTCACATTCTCTGCCGGCATTTTCTTTAGAGACATACCTGCTTCTATCCAGGCAATACTGACTGCTGTTTGAAAAGTAGGATAATTCGTTTTACAGAATTCATAAAGAATGAGTCCTCTCTTTTCCAAACTCATTGGTTGGTCTATCAGACTTCTTTGTATCAGATGTATTAAGAACAGGTGAAGAAAGTCGTCGTCGTTCAATATTAACATGCGGGTAATATCTTGCCAAGCAGGTGTATTGTAGAAACTATCCAACAGGCGTGATAAATGGCGTGCGGTTTGTAATTCACTGACGCTTATTTCGTGAGTTTGCAAAACCTCGTATGGAGGTAGAGGAGAGTATTGGATACCTAACTCTTCAGCTTTTCTTCGCATCTCAGTACCGGGGAGTAGTTTTAAAGATTCTAATTGAATTTCTCCGGCGTGGTATTCTGCTAGTGTACGCACATCTTCAAAGATCTCTGATAGCTTATATAAGGGTAACCCTGCAATAAGATCGGCATGGGTTTCCATATTGGAAAGAGAACAAAGAAACTTTAAACCTTCAAGCGCATCATCCAGCTTACCTATGCGGCGACTCTTTTGAAGAACAGGCTCATGTAAACTTTGAATTCCGGCTTCGAGATGAAGCAATCCTTCAGGCAATTGTTTCAGCGCTTCTTTTAATTCATTGGTCAATAAAGCCGGATGCATTTCCAAATGAAAACGTATGTCTGGAGCAAATTCTAAGAATAGTTGAAGCAACTCATTGGCTCTGTGTGAGTTGTAATTGAAAGTGCGATCGAGTACACGTACATTTTTTATGCCGTGCTGATGAATCAGTTGGAGTCGTTCTCGAATGCTCTCAATAGATAAGGTGCGTACGGGTTTTTCTCCTCCACTGACGCAGAAAGCACAAGTATTGAAGCAGCCACGCGTGGTTTCGAGTTGTACGAAAGGTTTGTTCCAGTTGAAGAACCGGCTTTTCTCTGGTGGCACAAGACCGGAGAAGTTGAGTACACGAGCAATTCCGTTATCTATATATTCCTTTTGAGGAGTAAGATAGCACAAGCCGGGAATCATATTCCACTGTTCGGGTTGCTGCCAGCAGTCAAGCCATTTTGGAAATGCTTCTTCTCCTTCTCCTCTGAAGACACAGTCGATAAAACTGTTTTTACGAAGAAAATCTTCATTTTCGCCCAGAAACTCCGGTCCGCCTAATATAATACAACTTTGAGGGAGCAACGCTTTCAGTCTGGCTGTGATGTGCAGTAACTGTTCGTGATTGAAAAGCCATGCGGTAGCGGCTAAAATGTCGGGTTTATGGTGGTATATTTCATCAACAATCATTCCTATGTTCTCGTTAATGGTGGTAGATACGACTTCCCATTCTATTGAGTTATCATTTGCGACCTGCGCATGTAGTGCAGGGAGGGCCAAAGATGAATGTGCGTATGAACTGTTCAGGTCTATCCAGAGTATTTTCATATTGAATGTAATTTTATTTATGCAAAGGTACAGATATTGTATTCAATTTTGCCATAAATGTATTCTTTTTCAAGCCTTGCAACATTAGATATAATTGTGGCAATATTAGGTATGTGCAAATCTTTCTGAACTGCTATGTTTGCATGGGATTTACCTAAATATCTTTTTATATATGGAACGACGCACTTTTCTAAAAATTGTATCATCTGCAGGTATCATTAGCTTGATTAGCCCTGCTTTTGCAGCAGAAATTTGTAAGAACAAAGCATCTGTATCTTCTTCTACTTTTCTTGAATCAGCTTTCCGTAATCCACCATTTTCTTCGGGTGTTTATACTTGGTGGCATTGGATGAATGGAAATATCACCAAAGAAGGTATCACTCGTGATCTTGAAGCGATGAAAGCTAATGGTATTGCAGGTTATCAACTTTTTGAAGCGGGAAGTGGCATACCTATTGGGCCGGTAGAATCAATCAGTAATGAATGGATAGAGCTTGTTTTACATACACTCAAAGAGTCTGAGCGCTTGGGCTTAGAGTTCGCTATGCATAATTGTCCGGGTTGGTCGTCAAGTGGTGGCCCGTGGATTACTCCGGATAAAGCTATGCAAAAAGTGACATGGAGTGAAACAAGATTAACTGGTGGAAAACAAATCCGTATGCAGCTACCAACTCCCAAACATATGTTCGATTACTACGTTGATACTTATTGTTTGGCTGTTCCGGCAGATAAAGAGATAATACCCAAGTCGTCAGTGATTGAATTATCAAATCAACTTGATAAGAATGGTTTCTTGATTTGGGATGCTCCTGTTGGTGATTGGCTGATTATGCGTTTTGGACAAACAGCCAGAGATCAGAAAAACAAATCGGCTCCTTCCAAATCGACAGGATTGGAATGTGACAAATTCAGTATTGAGGCATTGGACTATCATTTGGATTGTATGTTTAAAAGGCTGATGCCTACAATGGAGAAAATAGCCAAACGGTCTAAAATCGGATTACTTATAGATAGTTATGAAACGGGTGACCAGGATTGGACTCGTGATATGCCTGTCTATTTTGAGCAAAGAAGAGGATATGCACTCATTCCATTTTTACCTGTATTAGCCAATAAAGTGATAGAAAGTGAAAAGGTTACACAACGTTTTCAATTTGATTTTCGCCGGACAAAAGCTGATATGTTTGCTGACCGTTATTATTCTCATTTCCAAAAGCGGTGTAAAGAACAGGGCATTATAACATATACGGAACCTTATGGTGGTAATATGATTGAAGAACTTCAGGTAGCGCAACGGCTTGATATTAACATGGGAGAGTTTTGGTGTAATCAGACTATGCTTTGGGCAAACTATCGGTATAACCGTACTGTCAAACAAGTGGCATCTATAGCGCATACTCTCGGAGGTAAAGTAGTGGGTGCCGAAGCTTTCACTTCTGAACCGGATGCAGACAAATGGCTCTTGTATCCATATGCTCTTAAATCATTGGGGGACTATATGTTTACCAGAGGTCTTAGCCGAATTTATTTCCATAGGTATGCCCATCAGCCACATCCTACAGCTGCACCCGGTATGACGATGGGACCTTGGGGATTGCATTTTGACCGTACCAATACATGGTGGAAACCGGGAAAAGCATGGATTAATTATCTGAATCGCTGCCAACACATTTTCCAGAGTTCAACTTTTTATGGGGACATTCTTTATCATAGTGGTGATGATTCTTTCGGTGCTACCATTGAACCGGAACAAACTTTGTTGGCACCTCCTGAAGGATATGATTATGACCAAATTAATACTGAGATACTTGAAAAGGCATGTATTAAGAATGGAAAGATTATTCTTCCTGCCACCGGTTTTGATGGTTACAAGTTATTGGTGTTACTCAAATCGGAAACGATGTCACTTCGCACCCTGCAACTATTGGCTCAATTAGTGGAAAAGGGCATGGTACTTGTCGGCCAAAAACCACAACATACCCTTGGTTTAATTGATGGGGAGAAAGAAAGTGAGTTTAATGCATTGGTAAGACAAATATGGCAACATCCAAATGTACATGAAGGAAATGATTTACATAGTATTCTTCATCAGTTGAATATATCACCTGACTTTATTTACCATTCTATAACAGGGAGTTCTGCTGTTCATGCTATTCATTACCAGCAAAATGAAACTGAAATTTATTTCATCGCCAATCGTAAACGAATGTATGAAAAAGGGACTGCACACTTTCGTATAAAAGGTTATATCCCGGAATTGTGGAATCCTTATACAGCAGAAATTTTGCAATGCCCGGTTTATAAAACTGATAAAGAAGGTATAGAAATACCTCTTAATCTTGCTCCTGCTGAATCAATGTTTGTGGTATTTCGGAAAGCGGACAAGCAGCAAGCATGGACGGCCATGAAATATAATGGAACTCCTTTATTCCCAACTACTGATAATTGTTCTACAAAGTCTCCTTTGGCTACAAACTTCAGTATCACTTTTTGGATAAAGCCTGAAGCAGATATTGCTATAACTGAAGAACAAGAACATGGTGAAATGCGTACCCGATTCTTTGCTATCTATCCGCAGAATGGGGAACAACGATATGGCAAAGGACATAGTACTGTCGGGTTATCAGTGGGGCGGAATGGAATAGTCGTTTATGAACGGACTGTAAATAATAAGGCAGTATATCGACATGCCATGCCTTTATCCGGGTGGACACATTTTGCACTGATTTACAAAAACAATACACCTAATCTTTGGATAAATGGTGAATGTATCGGGGTAGGAAAAACTTCAGATACAATTGTGCATCTTGATACAAATGGTTCAGACCCACTTAGTAAAGCTGACACCTATGAAGGTGGACTTTGTAATTTTAATACTTATTCTTTTGCTATTGGCGAGACAGATATAATAAGTCTTTATCAAAAAGGAGTACCTTCTCCACTTCAGGAAAATGAGCATATACTTTCATGGTTACCTAATCATCAGTTTGTGGCGTGGAAAGCCGGCGTTTACGAGTTTGTTACAGAACGCACAATTCTTCAAAAGTATATTGATATTCTGCCTGCAAGTATACCTTTGGAAGGTCCTTGGACTGTTCGATTCCCCCAAAATATGGGAGCACCCGATGAGATTACTTTAAATGGGTTACATTCGTTGCATTTAGAAAATGATTTTGGAGTTCGACATTTTTCGGGTACAATGGTTTATCTCTATTCACTGTCTTTGAGTAGCATTTATTTGCAAGACAATCTTTGTTTGCGTTTAGATTTAGGTCGAGTAGAAGTGATTGCTGAGGTATTAGTTAATGGGAAATGTGCCGGTATCTGTTGGGCACCACCTTATACCATTGATATACAACAACTATTGTGTGACGGCGACAATACCATTGAAGTTCGTGTAACTAACTTATGGGTTAATCGCTTGATTGGCGATGAATATCTGCCTGAAGAAAATACTTATAATTTCCAGCCTGTTTCGGATAAATACTCTGCATCGCGCAATGGTGGTATCAAGAAACTTCCTGAATGGTATGTACATGGTAAACCTAAACCTGCTGGTGGCAGAATTGCATTTACCACTTGGAAACATTATGATAAAACTTCTCCTCTTGTTGAATCTGGATTATTAGGCCCCGTAGTATTAACTGTCGGAAAAATAGAAAGTATAAAAATGAGTGAAGAGGATGTGTTATAACTCACCACAGATTACCACAGACTGAAATTAAATTATTGATTATCAGTATATATAATCTGCGGTAATCTGTGTGATCTGTGGTGAAAAGTACTCTTAGCACACCCTCTTTTTTAGTTCAAGGAGTCATCCTTCTGCTTATGTATTTCTCTATATTCTCTTGGAGTTTGATTGTAACGTTTGGCAAATTCCTTGTAAAAGTGTGAACGATTTGTGAAACCTGCCCGGTACATTACTTCTTGTATGGTCAATGTAGTAGTTAATAGCTGTTTGGCTGCAAAGCTTATCTTTTGCTCTTTGATAAAATCTTTAGGTGAAGGTTGATCTAAATTCTTAAACTTCCGGTATAGATTTCTACTGCTGGTCTGCATAGCTTCAGCCAGTTCGTCAGGACCAAATTCTGTATTGTCCATATTCTCATTAATAACCTTGATTGCAGCTTGTAAAAACTGTTTGTCTTCATTCTGCAATAGTTGTCCGCCACTAAATTCAAAGGCACTTGCAGAAGAATTGTAATATTGTTTTAGTTCCTCTTGCTTTTTAAGAAGTTGTTTGATTATAGAGCGTAAGTATTGAGTGTTGAAAGGTTTTGGGATGTAAGCATCCGCTCCCGATTCAATACCTTCTATTTTTTCATCCGTAGTATTTTTGGCAGAAAGAATCACCAAAGGAATATGTACTGTATGCCTGTTGCTTTTAAGTTGTTTGGTTAAGGTGATACCATCAATTTTCGGCATCATGATGTCTGTAATAATTAGATCCGGAGTCTTTTGCTTTATCATAGCAAGTCCTTCTTCTCCATTCTCGGCTGTCAAAATGAGGTATTCATCCGATAGTATATCTTTCAACATCCATAACAGTTCTTTGTTATCATCTACAATCAGAATGGTAGTTTCCGGTTGAGTAGTTTCTTTTTCATAATTGGTATCTTCAATAACTGTTGATTCTGTATTACTGCTCAATGTGTCCGATTGGGAAGTTTTCTCTTGCGGTGCTTCGGACTTGTCTGATATTTCAAGTTGGGGTAGATTCACAATGAACTGTGCATATTGATTTACTTCACTTTCTGCACAAATCGTACCTTGCAATAGTTCGACCATGCTCTGGCATATAGCAAGTCCCAGCCCATTTCTGGATGACAATCCTTTGATACTATTTTCTTTAATATTATCAAGTACATTGTATCGATTAAAGATAAGTGGTAAATCTTCTTTGCGGATACCTTTTCCTGTATTATATACCTTCAAATTTAGTTTATCGTTATTTATATTTATGGAGATACGGATTGTTCCATTCTCCGGAGTATATTTGAAAGCATTGGAAATAAGATTATTCATAATCTTGGTGAAGCCGCTATTATCGCTTCTCCAAATGATATCAGGTGTAATTTCTGTTTCAAGTTGGATATGATTCTGCTCAGCGAGTTCTTCAAATGATTCAATTATTTCATTAGCCAGTTCACTGATATTCAATTCTTGGATATGGCATATTTGATTGCCTGTTTCCATACGACGAAAGTCAATCACTTCTTGAATCAGACTGTTAAGACGTTCTGTATTCGATTTAATAATCTGAGCGTATTTCTTGATGAAACCATCACTTTTGTCATAGTGCAATATCCTTTCACATGGACCGTAAATAAGGGTAAGGGGTGTGCAGAATTCATGAGTAATGTTAGTGAAGAAGCGTAGTTTGCCTTCGTACATTTCTTCTTTATATTTTTCATTTAGTCTTCTGGATATAGCACTTTTTCGTTGTTCGTATTTCCACCGGATATATCGGAAAATAATAAATCCTATTACGACAACCAGCAGCACGTAGATAATCTGAGCTACAATACTCTGATACCAAGGTGGAAGTATAATAATATGAATACTTTGTATCAGATTCTCACTGCTATTGATCCCATCATTGTATTTCACTTTCAGTATATATTCTCCTGGGGCGAGGCTGGTAAATTGGGCTTCATTGGAACGGGTGTCCATCCATACATCACTGAAATTCTCTAATTTATAGGAAAATTTGCTACTTTCACCATTGATAAAATCCATAGCTACAAAAGAAATGGCAAAGAAATTCTGATCGTAGTTAAGCACGATGGCTTCTTTGTTACCTCTATTTTTTACAAACTCGGAGATATTATAATCCTGATTGAAAATTCGGAGTTTGGTGAAATAGATTTCCGGGATAAATTTTTTCTTTTTTCTTTCCTCATTCTTAATCCATACAATTCCATCAACTCCTCCAAAAAAATACCTGTTTTGGATATTGTCTTGAAAATAAGCATTATCACTGAATTCTGTTACTTTTAGTCCGGTTTTGTGATTAAGATTTCTGAAAGTGTTCTTTTGTGGATTGAATAGAATAAGTCCGGTGTTGCTACTTAACCACAAATTGCCTTGTGGATCTTCTGCAATACCATGGATGGTATTATTGGGCAATCCTTCATTCTCATTGAAGTTTTTATAATCGTATTCTCCATTTGGAAGTTGTGTAATTTTGGTAAGACCATAGCTGCTACCTACCCATATATTTTTGTTTGCGTCCTGGTGGATGCAGAGGATATCATTCATCGGAGCTATCCCTTTCTTATTGAATGTGATGAGGCGATAATCTTCGGTTTGAGTATTTAACCGAACAACACCATTTCCTCGTATGCCAATCCATAAAATGGAATCATTTTCGGGATAAATAGAATAAATTTGGTTGTATTGCTGTTTGTCAGGTATTTGAAGTTTGATAGCTCGTATACTTTTTGCTTCTATATTACTCCCGCGAACTGCATAGTTAATTTTCAGCAATGTACTTCCTGATCCGACCCATAATAAAGAATCTCTTGTTTCGGCCATTGCATGTACACGTGCAATGCCAGAACCGGTATTATTCTTAAGCGTATGTATCCTGTTGTCAGAATAGGAGTAATAATTTAATTCCGGACCGTCCGATCCGATCCATAATATAGGATGCGCCTTACTTAGGACGAATGCAAAGACAGCATTATTCTTTAGACCGTCTTGTGTAGTGAAATGTGTAACATTAGCCGATGAATACTCTTTCGCATGATCATAATCCTTTATTCTGATGATGCCATTATCTTTAGTCCCTAACCATAATGAATTTTGTTTGTCGGTATGGATGGCCCTAATAGGTCTTTTTTTGCTTATTGGTAGCTGATTCAGTGAAATGTTGTTGAATGTATATTCATCTTTAGTCCATGCATATACACCTTGTCCATCAGTTCCAATCCAGATAATATCTTGTTGCTTGTCTTTCCAAAGTGAAAAGACCCCACAGTTAATCTCTATTTTTTCTAATTCATAGTTTTTAGAAGCATCCAGTCTAATAAGTCCGTTTGTTTTGAAACCGATGAGAAGGTCTTCATTGTCGAATATGATAGAACCGATTTCGCCATTCTCATGAATATACTGATTCAAGTTTTTGATGAACTTGTAGCCTTTTGAGGTAATACAGGCTAAGTTGCCTTCAGAATCTACAGTAATGATTTTCTTATTATTATAAAAAGTGTATTTAATAGGGTGTGGGTGTTTGAAGTCCGAATGTCTTTTAATTTGTGGTTTATCCGACTCTACATTGCTTACAGTATATCTTTCTAAAATTCCTTGATGATTTATCCAGATTGTATCCTGCTCGTCTATTATCAACAACATGCCTGATGGTTTATCATGCTCTATACCTTTATGTATGGGGAGTTCGATAAACTTTTTGTAAGTTTTGGAATAGAGTGATAGTATGCCTGGTTTGGTGAGGACATATAGATTATCATGGCTATCTTTGGCCATATAAGAATTGTCACCAAATTCATTATAATATTCTTCTATAACGTTATTTCGTTTGGACAACTTGTTGAGTCCCCATTTTGTACTAATCCAGAGGTAGGTCCCATCTGTTTCTGTAATATTTCTGATTACATTGCTGGAAAGACTGTTCTGATTGTTGATATCCGGCTTGTAGATATAAATCTCTCTACTGTTATATCTGTTTAGACCGTCATAAGTTCCTATCCATAAGAAACGTTCATTGTCTTGGAACAAGCAGGTAACAGAACTATTGGACAATCCGTCCCGATTACTGATTTGCCTTAGATTGTATGCGGATATATTATCTGTCACACTAAAAAGAAACAACAAAAGAAGCAGAATTTGTTTTTTCATGAATATGTTATCTGTTTTTGGGGATGTTGAATTTGAGCAAATATACAACTTTTTGGCTTATTGAAGGAGGCCCCTTTTTTACTTTATAGTTAAAATAGAGCCATGAATCGGGATATTTGCCGTAAAACATACAAAAGTGGCGAAAATGAATACGTCTTTTAGGAGATGGAACATATAAATGGCGGATTTGAGAATAAGGTTGTATCTATTATTGCCTATTTTTGTGGCAACAATCAAACACAATCTAAAATTATGAAATGGATTTCTTCAATATTGTTTTTTCTTACATGGCATTCCTTACTATTTGCTTTGCCTTCTGAAGGGATAAGTAACCTTCGCTGTGAGTATTTGACTACTCCTTTAGGAATAGATCAACCTTTTCCACGTTTAACATGGAGGTTGCCGACCGGCATTACAAATCAAAAAGCATATCAGGTTATAGTTGGCACAGATTCTGTCAAGGTCTCATGTGGGATAGGAGATTGTTGGAATTCCGGGAAAGTCCTCTCTTCTGAGGTTTTAGTTGTTTATTCCGGAAAGCAGTTGGAACCTTATACTCGCTATTATTGGAAAATTTGTGTTTGGGATAATAAGTCTAACTTTTATTTGAGTGACATCTCGTTTTTTGAGACGGGAGTGATGGATGTGAGTAACTGGAAAGGTAATTGGATTACAGATACTCACAATATCCATATAAAACCTGCGGCTTATTTCCGAAAAACATTTGATGCAAAACATAATATAAAAGAAGCACGTGCATACATTGCTGTGGCTGGTTTATATGAACTCTACATTAATGGCTCTCGCATTGGTGATCATCGTTTGGACCCTATGTATACGCGTTTTGATAGAAGAAATCTATATTTGACACATGATGTTAAGCCTATGTTGACAAAGGGGCATAATACTTTGGGGGTATTATTGGGCAATGGCTGGTATAATCATCAATCGACTGCTGTGTGGAACTTTGACCAGGCTCCATGGCGTGGAAGACCCAAATTTTGCATGGATATCCGTATTGTGTATGATAACGGAGAAGTAGAGTTTGTTTCTACAGGGGCGGATTGGAAGACTTCATTGAGTCCGGTTATTTTCAATAGTATTTATACAGCTGAACATTATGATGCCCGCCTGGAACAGCCAGGATGGAATACTTCTGATTTTGACGATGCGAAATGGAAGAATGCAAGTGGCGCATCTGCACCATCCGGTCTGATAGTATCACAACAACTGCACCCGATTAGGGATGTAAAAACGATTTATCCGGCAAAAATGACTAAACTTTCCGATAGCTGCTATATCTTTGATATGGGTAGAAACATAGCCGGAGTTAGTGAGCTGACAATAAAAGGAAAAAGAGGAACTGAAATCCGTTTGAAACATTCTGAAAGAATAGGAGTGAATCAGAGGGCGGATATGTCAAACATAGATTATCATTATCGTCCAAAGGATGATTCTGATCCATTTCAAACTGATATTTTTATTTTGAATGGTAATGGAGACGAAACTTTTCGTGCACGCTTTAACTATAAAGGTTTCCAATATGTAGAAGTGTCAAGTACCGAACCAATTGTCCTTTCTGAGAATAGTTTGAAAGCTTATTTTATGCATAGTGATGTGCCTGCTGTGGGAAAAATATCCTCGTCGAGCGATTTACTGAATAAAATTTGGGAAGCAACGAATTCTTCTTATTTATCTAACTTATTCGGTTATCCCACTGATTGTCCACAGCGTGAAAAGAATGGGTGGACCGGGGATGCACATATTGCTATTGAAACTGCACTTTATAATTTTGATGGGATTACTGTTTACGAGAAATGGTTGGTCGATCATCAAGATGAACAAGCACCTAATGGGATACTTCCTGCCATTATTCCAACCGGAGGATGGGGATATCATTGGGGCAATGGAGTAGACTGGACCAGCACAATTGCCATTATCCCTTGGAATATTTACTTGTTCTATGGTGACATACGTTTGCTCGAATCTGTTTATGATAATATAAAAAGATATGTTGATTATTTGAATTATACATATCCTTCCGGTATTACAGACTGGGGATTGGGAGATTGGATCCCTATCAAATCACGCTCTTCAAAAGAACTAACTTCGTCTATCTATTATTATGTAGCTGCTGATATTTTAGCTAAAGCAGCCAAATTGCTAGATAAGAAAGAAGATTATTGTAAATACTCACGTCTGGCTCAAAAGATAAAAGATAATATCAATGCCCGTTTTCTGAATACTGAAACTGGAATTTATTGTAATGGTAATCAAACAGAATTAAGTGCCCCATTATATTGGAATATTGTTCCTGAAGATTCAAGAGAATTGGTGGCTAGGAACCTGTCGGAAAAAGTGAAGCGAGATGGTAGCATGGACGTTGGCTTGCTGGGAAGTAAAACCATTCTTAATGCTTTGAGCATGAATGGATATGCTGATCTTGCCTATCAACTTGCATCGAGAGATACTTATCCATCGTGGGGATGGTGGATTAAGAATGGAGCAACCACCCTGTATGAGAATTGGCGTATTGACGGTAAGAAAGATATATCATTGAACCACATTATGTTTGGCGAAATAAGTGCTTGGTTTTATAAAGCATTGGGCGGAATATTCCCGGACTCTTCGTCACCCGGTTTTAAACATATCATATTAAAACCCAATTTTGTATCTGGTTTGGAGGCGTTTGAGGCAAGACATACTTCACCTTACGGTGAAATAGTATCTTCCTGGAAGAAAAATAAGAAAAAGATAAATTATGAGGTCACTATACCTTCAAATTGTACTGCTACGTTATATTTGAATACTGTTTACAAAGTGGAGTGTAAGGAGATGAAATCAGATGTAATGCAATTAAATAGTGCGAAAGATGCCATATCTTTAACTACAGGAACTTATCATTTTGAAATCAAATAGAAATTTTAAATCATCATAGAGTGAATTTTCATTCAACTTTTTCTTTTTACTGTGAATAGGTTTACATTGTTTTGAAACAAAAGCATTGTAAACCTATTCTTGATTCTGCGATTTGATTGAAAAGAATCTTTTTGTAATCTACTTCTTTGGCCTTATATGTATTCATCTAATATAGAATTTAGATTGAAAGATTGTATGTAGGGCGTTTGTTGTGTTGGTTATCGCCAAAAATGTATGTTTTACCAGTATGTCCGCAGTTGCTATATAATTGGCGAAAATCGGCATGTCGAAAACGATGGACGAAGCTTACATTTGCAGTGGAAACAACATAGAATCGTTATTCAATTCGTGTTAGTTTGATTTAAGGTAAATTGGATTTTAAAGTGGGTGGAGTGAAGATTGAATAGGCATGATTCACCCACTCCTTAAAAGAATGAAGCACATTTGTTGAACCTTTAATATATTTATGAAAATGAAAAAACATCCTCCATGATTTAGAAAAAACTTATTTATCTAACTGGAAGTATTTCTCTCTTTAATGATTTACGACTATTTCTAATATTAATAATACACAATTATGCAAGAAAAACTTAATGTTCAAAAGAAAATGATTTTTAGGCATTGCTGGCTGAAAGATTTTATGCCGCAAACTAAGAAATCCATTCTGATGGTAGCATTTGCATCATTGGGCTTGGTTACAGCTAACAAAGCCTATGCAGATGAAAACGAATTGGTTTACACTAATGTAGCCACAATGGGTGCACAAGGAGTGGCGCAAGCCAACCATCAGCTTATGGGGACAGTTGTCGATGCAAATGGCGAACCAATTATTGGCGCTACTATAAAAGTAAAAGGTACTAATATAGGAGCAATTACCGACATTGACGGTAATTTCAGCTTGAAGTCGGACAATGCAAACCCAACTATAGAAGTCTCTTTTGTTGGTTATCAGACACAGATTTTGAAGGCAAGTGCAAATAAGAAATTATCAATAATTCTTCAAGATGATAATCAATTGCTTGAAGAAATAGTAGTAGTGGGTTACGGCGCCGTAAAAAAGAAGGACCTTACCGGTTCTGTAGCTTCTATTAGTTCCTCTAAAATTAGTGAAGTTCCCGTACTGAATGCATCACAAGCCCTACAAGGTCGTGTTGCCGGTGTACTCGTTACAAATAGTAGTTGGGCACCGGGATCAAATCCTTCTGTATTGATTCGTGGTAAACGCTCTATCAAAGCAAGCAATGATCCACTTTATGTCGTTGACGGTATTCCTATGACAGGAGGTATCGACCAGATTCCTCCGGGCGATATTGAATCGATGGATGTTTTGAAAGATGCTTCTGCAACAGCAATCTATGGTGCACGTGGTGCGAATGGTGTTATCTTGATTACTACCAAGAAAGGTAAAGATGGTAAAACGCAGGTTGACTATAACGGTTACTTTTGAGTTCAGACCATTGCTCGTAAGAACGAATTGATGAATGGTGCTGAATATGCCGAATATGTTCGTGAATCTTATCGTGCAGGCGGTTTGTATAATTCGGCTGTACCCAACAGAGACTTGGATTATTTGATCTGTAATTCTTTTGGTGGTAATAGTGTCTCTTTGGATGCAGCACCGAGAGACCCTTATACTTGGGAATCTATTCAGATGGCTTATGATGCCAATGGAAATTATGATCCATCCAAAGTTCGTGATATCTCTTGGGAAGATGCTGTAGAAAGAACAGGTATTGTTACCGATCATCAACTGACCATACGTGGGGGGAGTGCCAAGACAAATTATTTGCTTGGTGCCAACTACTATAAGAATGAAGGTATTTATAAAGACCAGGATTATCAACGTTTCGGTGTGCGTTTGAATCTGAATCATGAAGTAAATAACTGGCTTAAAGTCGGAGCTCAAACACAGATGACGAGAAGTTTGCACAACCGGGGTGCTAATTTACAAAATAACTGGCGTGTTAATCCGTTGGGACGCTTGTACGATGAGAAGGGACAATTGACCGAAATGACTTCCGGTGAAGATACTCAATGGTGGAATCCTTTGCAATACTTGGTACCCGGAGCATTGGATAGCCGCAAGAAGGTGACCCGATTCATGGGTAGCTACTATGGGGAAGTAAAACTTCCGTTGGATGGTTTACGTTATCGCTTGAATGCGGGTATTGACTATATTGCTACACAAGATTATTCGTTCAATGCCAGCAATACACGTACCAATATGGACAATCAGGCTAAGAATGCAACAGCCAACCGATATATGTGGACTATTGAAAACTTATTGTACTATGACAAAACAGTTGGCAAACACAATATTGGTGTTACTTTACTTCAATCTGTTCAAAGAGATGTAAATGAGTCTAATGAAATCATGGTAGAAGATCTTCCCTCCGATCAGCTTTATTGGTATGACGTTGCTTCTGGTTTGGTACTTAATAAGATTGGTAGTAATCATAGTGTATGGAGTCTTGCCTCGTTCATGGCACGTTTGAACTATAACTTTAATAGCCGCTATTATGCTACGGTTTCTGCTCGTTATGATGGTTCTTCCCGCTTGGCGGATGGACATAAATGGGTAGCATTTCCTGCTGTTGCTTTGGCTTGGAGAGTTAATGAAGAGAACTTTCTTAAAAATGTCAGTTGGCTCGATAACTTGAAATTGAGATTAGGGTATGGTGTAACGGCCAATACTTCTATTGATCCTTATCAGACAAAAGGTACACTCTCCAAAATATATTATAATTTCGGAGAAAACCATGTAATAGGTTATGCTCCGGGTGGACTCCCGAATGCTGCTTTGACTTGGGAAACTACAGGACAGTGGAATGTAGGTATTGATTTCGGTTTCTTCAAGAATCGCATCATGGGTACTATTGATTTCTATCGTCAAGATACAAGCGACTTATTGCTGGATAGACAGATTCCTGTTGTTTCTGGTTTTGAAAACGTTCTTTCGAATATAGGTAAGACCCGCAATCAAGGTGTGGAAATAAGCTTGACTACTGTAAATCTTCAAAGCCGTGATTTCACCTGGACTACAGACTGGATGTTTACTACTAATAAGGAAGAAATTGTGGAACTGTTTAACGGTGCTACTGATGATGTTGGTAACTCTTGGTTTATCGGCCAGTCAGTTAATGTATTCTATGATTTGAAGAAAATCGGTATTTGGCAGAATACTCAGGAAGATTTGGATGAAATGGCTAAATACAATAAGAACGGCCATCAGTATGAACCGGGTATGATTAAGTTGCAAGACAAGAATGGAGATTATAAAATCAATTCCGAAGACCGCTATATCTTGGGTCAGGACCGCCCCAAACATACATTCAGTTTCATCAATACCTTTAACTATAAGAATTGGGACTTGAGCGTATTCCTTTATGGAGCAATTGGTGGCATGGCAAAGAATGAAGTAAGATACGGTCACCAAGCTTCACGTAATAATACATTGAAATACGATTATTGGACACCGAACAATCCTACCAATGCTTATCCACGTCCTATCTCCAATAAGGAAACAGAGAATGAATCGGCATTGTATTATGAAAAGACCGACTTTATGCGTATCAAGAATGTGACGCTGGGTTATACATTCCCCAAGGCACTTATTCAGAAAGCATCTCTCAGCAATTGTCGCATCTACCTGACGGCACAGAACCCGTTCATTGTAACAAGTTTTACAGGCGTAGATCCTGAAGGTGCCAGAGGTTGGGCTTCTCCAAGTATCAGTACTTGGATGATTGGTGCGAATTTATCATTCTAACTATAACCGAACTTAAATTCAATAAAGATGAAACGTAACAAAATATATAAAACATTATGTCTGGTGTCTTTGGTGTGTGGAATGCCTGTGATGACCAGTTGTGAATCCTTTCTCGAAGAAAAGGAGATACCAAGAGTTACTGTCGACTTTTACAGTACTCAGCAGGGGGTAGACGCTGCAGCTATTGCTTCTTATGGTTATATGCGCTTCGGGGTTAGTGGTGAATATACGAATATATTGACTGAATTGGGAACAGATTTAATAACCGGTGCCCAAGGTGGAAAGAAGATAACCAATGAATATAACATGACTTCCGCAACCGGTACTTTCTGGGATTTATGGAAGAATCACTATAAAGGAATCAATACGACCAATCTTGTGATTGGATCTGTACCCGGCAGTAGTGAATTGACCGAACCTCAAAAGAATCTGGCATTGGCAGAGATGTACTTCCTGCGTTCTTATTTCTATTTTGATTTAGTACAGCAGTTTGGTCGTATCCCATTGGTATTGCAGGCTGATTATGAAGTACGAACTGAGTTTAAGCGTGCCTCTGTAGCCGAGATCTATAAGCAGATGATAACTGACTTGAGATTCTCGGTTGATAATCTCCGCGAGAAAGCTACTGGCGAAGATCAAGGAAAAGCGACCCGTTATGCGGCTGCCCATTTGCTATCAAAAGTCTATCTGACTCGTTGCAGTGCAGTGACCGAAGATCGTGGACAGAAAGCAACCGATGCTGACAGTGCTTACTATTATGCAATGAAAGTTATTGATTGTTCTAATTATAAGTTGCTCAATAACTTCTCCGAACTATGGGACCCTAATAATGAAGGGAATGCAGAAGTCGTTTTCTCTGTTCAGTTTACACCGGACTTAGTATATAACGGCAACGGTAACAAATCGCATCTCTATTGGGGATCGGGTTATGAAATTACAGGAATGAAGCGTGATTTGGAGAATGGAAGACCTTATACTTTTCATAGACCTACGAATAAAACCATGTTTGACTTGTATGATCGTAAGAATGACTCACGTTTCTACAAAAGTTTCAAATGGGTTTACTATTGTAACAAACCCGAAGCTGGTTTGCAATTGGGAGATACGGCTATCTATTATAGCTTGAATCCGCTTCCGGCAAGTAGTAAGGTGAAATACACCTATATTCAATGGAACAAAGCGGATGAAACACAGAACTATCAGTTCTATCCTCCAGTGTTGAAGTACTTTGATCCGAATAGAGCTTCTATGAATGAGCTGAAAGGTGTACGTGAGTGGGTACGTATGCGTTTAGGAGAAACCTACTTGCTGGCTGCCGAAGCCGCCGGACGTAAGGGTGATCTTAATCGGGCTGCCGAACTGATTAACGTCGTACGCAAGCGGGCAGCATGGCACGAAGGTGAAGAGAAAATGGCGCAATACTGGAAAGAAGAAGGAGGCGTAAAAGGAAATATGGATGATACTTTCTCTGAAATCGAAGTGAAGAGTGCAGATTTGTCGAAGGATTTTGTAGGCTTTATGCTGGATGAAAGAGGTCGTGAATTACTGGGCGAGTACGTACGTTGGGAAGACTTGGTGCGTTGCGAAAAAGCCTATGAATATGTAACCAAATTCAACCCTTACAGTGGCAAACTGATTAAAGAGTATCATAAACTCCGTCCTATTCCTCAAAAACACATTGACCGTTTGAGTCCTCGCGGAACTGACGAAGAAGAACAGAACGTGGGTTATTACTAATTGAAGTATATTTTACAGGAGAGCGTGCTTTCATAACACGCTCTCTCTATTAATAGATTGAATATTATCCTTTCCACACATATTAATTATGAGAACATTATTATTGGCATGTCTGATGCTATGCTTTCTAAATGAATATTCTTTTGCTATAGATAAGCAGAAAGATATAGATACTTTATGCAATAGATTATCAGTTGAATATTTATTAGAATCTGTAGACATTCCACAAGCAGAAAAAGATATAGCTACTATGCAGCTGGATGGAAGCTGGAAGGATATTGACTATAAGACTGTGACTTTTTATTTTGATGCAGATCGGCATCTTAAAAGAATAAAGAACATGACATTGGCTTATTCAAAGCCTGGGAATAAGTTTTTCCATCAAAAAGAGTTGAAGCAGAAGCTTATTCTTGCATTGGATTTCTTCCGCATAGCCAATCCTTCTTCCGGCAACTGGTGGTATCGGGATATTGGTGCTCCTACCGGATATATGATTCCTCTGCTGCTGTTGAAGAAAGAACTTGATAACGAAGAGGTGATGCGACTCTCCTCTTATTTGGTAGATAAAACAGATAATCAGGCTCATAAAGGTAAAAACAGGACATGGGTATCTGTCGTTTTGGTACACAAAGGTTGTATTGAGGATAATTATGACTTAATAAGTAAAGGATTCTCTTCCATAGCTTCTACCATCTTTATCGAAGAGAAGGATGACGAAGGGATAAAAAGAGATAACAGTATTCATCAACACCGCCCGCAACTATATTCAGGCGGATATGGCATGTCATTCATGGCAGATTTGGCAAAGTATATTACGTTGTCAAATAAAACCTCCTTCGAGAGGCTTTTTACAGCCGAAAAGAGAAAGATCGTATCGGATGTTTATTTGAAGGGAACCCAGATGTTCGGGTATAGGGATGCCTATGATTTTGGAACAATAGGGCGGGGAATATGCAGACCGCAGTGTCTGCAAAATATGTCTGAGACTGCATTGGAATTAATGAAAGATGTAGATCCGGAACATGCAAAGTCTTACGAAGCATGGAAAAAGCATATTCATGGAGATGTGTTTCCTGTTGTGGGCAATACATTCTTTTGGAAATCGAATATAATGACGCATCATGGTGCCAATTACTATATGTCGGCAAAAGTTATTTCTGTAAGGACAAACGGTACGGAAATGTTGAATGGACAAAACTTAAAAGGATATTATTTGCCACTGGGTGCTACCAATATAATGACTACCGGGAATGAATATAAAGATGTTTTTGTTGCTTGGGACTGGACACGGGTACCGGGAACAACAGCTATAGATAATCAATCTACCACAGAATTGCGCTGGTATTTATTCGGATCTAATCAATTTGCCGGTGGAGTCAGTAATTCGCAGAATGGGGTAGTAGCCTACGAACATGCATACCAGGGAGTGGAAGCACGGAAGGCGTACTTCTTTATGGGAGATGCAATGGTGTGTATGGGAAGTGGTATCAAAGCGGCACGCACACAGGAAGTTCGTACCTCTGTTAATCAATGTTTGGCCAGCGGAGGGGTTACATATAGTTCAGCAGGAAAGACTTGCCGCTTGACAGACGAATTGTCCGGAGCAAAGATTGATTGGGCCTATCATGATAATGTTGGTTATGTGTTCCCTCATCAAGGAAATGTGACGCTAAGACAAGCCAAACAGACAGGATGCTGGCGGGATATTGAAGTAACTGCAAGTAAAGAACCGGTAACAAAAGATATATTCAGTTTATGGATTTCGCACGGTACCACTCCTCAGAACGATAGTTATTGTTACATTGTGATGCCCGATAAACCGCTTTCTTTCTTTATGGATAAGGAATTTGAGAACAAGATAAAGATAATTGCCAATACGGAGAAGCTGCAAGCTATTTCCAATAGAGAGCAGGAACAGTATGCTGCCGTCTTTTACGAACCCGGTGAGGTTTGGTTTACTGATGATCTGTCTGTATCCGTAGATAAGAAAGCGTTGGTTTATATTGAGAGAAAGGGAGGAGAATATGAAATTTCTATATCCGATCCTCTTTACAAAGAAGAGTCTGTTCGGTTGCGGATAAATAAGGAATTGAAAGGAGAGAATGTCCGAACACATAATGGAAGTAGTGTTATAAATATACTCTTTCCTTCGGGAGACAATGCAGGTAGTACCGTGATAAAACACTTTGCAGACAAGCGTTGAAGTGTATTCATTTTTGTCAAATATGTATGCTTTTTGTACTATGCCTTCTTCCATCCATATCTGGCTGAAATAAGCATATTGGTTGAATATCCATTGTCTACATTTGCTTCCGGTAAAAATATAAAATATAAATATGATGAATAAGCTATTAGTTTTTTTGATTCTATTCCTATCCTTATCCTATTCGGTACAGAGTCGCAATACCAACGATGCGAGAAACACTGACAGGATTTGGCTGGACTCTAAAGAAGTACACCAGGGAGCATCTATCTGGAAGATGATGAAAGTAGGCGATGTGAAGGCATCGGCCGAAGAGGTTTCATCACTCAGTTATAATACGAGTGACTGGCTGCCGGCTATAGTACCGGGAACGGTGTTGAACTCACTGGTATATAACGGTAAATACCCCGAACCTTATTATGGATTGAATAATAAGATTGAATCCAATAAAATCCCTGATATCTCCAAAGTGGGTCGAGAATTCTATACATACTGGTTTCGTACCGAGTTCGATGTACCCGCTTCCTTTGAAGGAAAGAACATTTGGCTGCAACCGGACGGAATCAATTATCGTGCAGAAGTATGGGTGAACGGTAATTTGCTGAGTACCATCAACGGTATGTTTACCAATGATTATATTAATATTACCGATTTTGTAGAAGTCGGCAGCAAGAATGTGCTTGCCATCCGGGTTTATCCGGTAGATGTACCTGGAACTACCATGCCTAAAACCTGGGGAGCAGCTGGAGAATTTCATAACGGTGGCAATGGAAACATCGGGCTGAATACTACGATGCTGATGTCCGTTGGATGGGACTTTACCTTTATGGATGGCATTCGCGACCGTAACGCAGGTATTTGGAAAAGCATTTCGCTCTATACAACGGGAAAGTTGGCATTACGCCATCCGTTTATCAAATCAGAACTTAACAAGCCGGACTATAACGAAGCTCGTGAAACGATTTCGGTAGAAGTAGTCAGTCCGCTCAATACCACAGATACTGTCAGCGGAGTAGTGAGAGCCGAGATTGCAGGAGAAAATATAGTAGTAGAGAAACCCTTCCGTATTTTACGCGGTGAAGAAAAGACGGTCACTTTTACGCCCGAAGAGTTTCCCGAACTTACCATTCGTAATCCACGTTTGTGGTGGCCCGTCAATAAAGGTCCTCAGAACCTGTATCAACTGAAAATGACGGTAAGTGTAAAAGGCGTAGTCTGCGATTCAGTAAAGACACGCTTCGGCATTCGTGAAATAACTTCCGACACAAACACTCCCGATAAATCCCGTGTATTCTATGTCAATGGCAAGAGACTCTTTATCCGTGGTACGAACTGGATTCCCGAAGCCATGTTGCGCAATTCGGATGAACGGACTTATGCGGAATTGAGATATACCCGTCAGTCGGGCATTAACCTGATTCGCTTTTGGGGAGGCGGCATTGCAGAGTCCGATTACTTCTATCAGCTTTGCGATGAGCTGGGATTACTCATCTGGCAGGAGTTCTGGATGACAGGCGATACACGCCATCCGCAGGATAAAGGTGTATACCTTAGTAATGTGGCATCAACGGTAAAGCGTATCCGTAACCATCCGTCCCTGGCTTATTATGTAGCCTCTAATGAAAGCTCGGAAGTTACAGGAACTCCCCAGTTGCTGACACAGCTCGATGGTACCCGTGGTTATCAGATGCAATCGGAGTGCCAGGGCGTGCACGACGGTAGCCCTTACAAACAAGTGAACCCGATGCAGCATTATGAAAACACCGCATCACCCAGAGGGAGCCGTGTAGATGGTTTTAACCCCGAATATGGTGCTCCTACACTTCCCACGGTAGAGATTCTCCGCGAGATGATGGACGAGAAAGATCTTTGGCCTATCAATAAAGAGATATGGGACTATCTGGATGGTAACGGATTCCACTTGATGTCCACCATGTACACGGACTTGGTAAACAATTATGGAAAGTCTTCTTCTATCGACGAATTTGCACAGAAAGCACAGTTTGTAGGAGCAATCAATTCGAAGAGTATTTGGGAAGTATGGAACTATAACAAACTCGATTACGGTGACCGCTTCTGTTCCGGTCTGCTCTTTTGGTATCACAACTGCCCCGTGCGCCAGGTGAGTGCCCGTATGTGGGATTGGTCGTTGGAACCTACTGCTTCGCTCTACCATACAGCCAATTCTTTGGAACCTTTGCATGCGCAGTTCGACTATCTGAAGAATACGGTATCTGTAGTAAACGATTATTATCAATCCTTCAATGGTTATACAGTCGTAGCACAAGTATACGACATCGATAGCCGGAAGGTGTTCGAGGAATCTGCCAAGATAAACCTCCCTTCGGATGGAGTGGTGAACGATGCCTTGACTATCCGCTTTCCGGCGAATATCTCACAGGTTCACTTTATCAAGCTGAGGCTGAAAGATGAAAAGGGCAAAGAAGTTTCATCGAATTTCTATTGGCGTTCCAACGATAAATACGAGGGAAAAGAGACTCTGACAGGACCTACATCTTCGGGTTTTGAAGCTCTGTCGCAGTTGAAGCAAGCCAAACTGAGAACTTCTCATAAAGTAAGGAAGGCAGAAGGAAAGTACTTTGTAGAAGTTATGCTGAAGAATGTATCGGGTTCTATCGCCTTCTTCAACCAACTACAGTTATTGAATAAGGAATTGAAACCGATTCGTCCTTCTTTCTATACGGATAATTTCTTTTCTTTGCTACCGGGTGAAAGCAAGTCTGTAACGATTGAAACGGCTGCGAAGAACCTGCGTCAAGATCCCGTACTGGTAGTGAAAGGATGGAACGTAGAGAGTAAACGGATAGATCCCGCACGTTGAAACTGTGAGTCCCGCACATTGGAACCAATAGTTTCACCCGTTGGAACCAACAGTTTCAGCCGTTGAAACTATTAGTTTAGACCATTGTATATAAGATTTATATCATGTGTTGTGTGACAGCGTGACGGATAAAAACAAAAATAAACTTTGTAGAGAGTGATCTCATCTTAAATGTAACAAGTAAACATAATAACAATAGAAACTATGAGAATGAAATTAGTATTATTGATGGTAGCAGTAATCGCTTCTTCCTTTTCTTCGGGGGGCTTGTTTGCCAAAGGGAAAGTAAAAGTAGATCAGGCATTGGACCATGCCGTCCGTCAGTACCTCTTTATGCGGGATGAATTGAACGGAGTGAATAAATTCCCTAAAACTTACGACAAGCACATGCAGCGCTTGATTACCAGCAATTCTGAGTGGTGGTGTAGCGGTTTCTATCCCGGTACTTTGTTTTATTTATACGAAGAGAGTGGCAATAAAGACATCTATGCCGAAGGAACACGTATGCTGAAGTTACTGGAACCGGAGCAATTCAATGTAAATACGCACGATGTCGGCTTTATGATGTATTGCAGTTACGGAAATGCTAACCGCATTGCTCCGCAACCGGAATATAAAGATATTATTGTGAACAGTGCCCGTTCGCTGATTACCCGTTTCAGTCCTGTGGTGGGTTGTATCAAGTCTCATAATCGGAAGCCCGATGATTATGTGGTGATTATAGATAACATGATGAATCTGGAACTTTTGTTTTGGGCTACACAAGCTACCGGCGACAGTACCTTCTATGATATTGCCGTAAAACATGCCGATACAACTTTGAAGAATCATTTCCGGGCAGACAATAGCCTCTATCACGGCTTGAACTACAACCCCTCGACCGGTGAAATAAAGCATTATCAAGGTGGACAAGGCTTCTCTGAAAAGTCGGCATGGTCTCGCGGACAAGCATGGGGACTGTATGGCTATACCCTGATGTATCGCTTTACCAAAGATCAGAAGTACCTTGACCAAGCCATCAAGATAGCCGAGTTCACCCTCAACCATTCCAACATGCCGAAAGATTTGATTCCTTATTGGGACTATAATGCTCCCGATATACCGGATGCTTTACGTGATGCCTCTGCCGCAGCGATTAACTGTTCCGGTCTGCTCGAATTATCAGAATATGTTCCCCAAGCCCAATCCAAGAGATATTTCAATGCGGCAGAAAAAATGTTGCAGACCCTGTCTTCACCGAAATATACAGCAGAGATTGGCACTAACGGAGGCTTTATCCTGAAACATTCCGTAGGTAATATCCCATCGGGTACAGAGGTGGATATGCCTTTGTCTTATGCCGATTATTATTATGTAGAGGCTTTATGTAGATATAAATCATTAAACAATAACAAATAAAACAGAGTTACCATGATACACAAATGTAAGACAATCCTATTAGCAGCCTCGCTGCTATTCGTTGCCTCACTTCAAGCAATAACCATCGATATAACAAAACGTGGCGCCAAAGGGGATGGCATTACCGACAATACAGCAATTATACAGAAAGCCGTGGACGAATGTTCTCAGAAGGGTGGGGGAACCGTACTTGTTCCCTCCGGCACTTATCTGATACGTCCCATCGAGCTGAAATCCAATGTAAACCTTCATCTTGATTTTGGAGCTTTACTTTTGGGCAGTACCCGTCTTGCCGATTATGACAATGCTTTTCCGTATAAAGACGGCTCTATGAATCAATCATCGGGACTTTTCTTTGCCCGTGGACAAAAGAATATATCGCTGACCGGCTTCGGAACCATCGACGGACAAGGTGGAAGCAAGACCTTCCAGTTTGGTAACGATGCCGATGGAGGACCTAAACGCCCTAAAATAATCTATCTTGTAGATTGTAAAGGAATCGTTGTTACTGACCTTATCCTTCGTAACTCTGCCTATTGGGTACAGCATTATGAGAAATGTGAAGATGTCGTAATTCGTGGTTTGAAAGTATTCAGCCATTGCAATTACAACAACGATGGTTTGGATATCGATGCAAAGAATGCCATCATATCTGATTGTTATATAGATGTAGAAGACGATGCTATCTGCTTCAAAAGCGATCATCCCGACTTCTGCGAGAATATAACTGTAACCAACTGCGTGACGGCAAGCAACTGCAACGCTATCAAATTCGGAACAGCTTCTCATGGTGGTTATCGCAATATTGCTGTTTCCAATTGTGTAGTCCGTCGGGCTGCCGAAGATAATATACGTCATTGGAGCAAACAATTAGACCATATCTCGGCCGATGTAACCGTTATTTCAGGTATTGCCATTGAAATGGTGGATGGTGGAATAATCGATGGTATTACTGTTTCCAATATCTCCATGCGTGATGTACAGACTCCCATCTTTATCCGTTTAGGAGACAGACATCGCACGTTCCGCAAAGAGGGTGGTGTACTGAAGAATATCAATATCAGCAATGTGGTAGCTACTGCCGAGAGTTTGATAGCTTGCTCCATCACAGGTGTAGAATCTTCTTATGTAGAAAATGTTTCTGTTAACAATGTGCAGATAAGCTATCCCGGTGCAGGCACACCGGAGATGATTACCAAACCTGTACCCGAAATGACGAAAAGCTATCCGGAAAACAGAATGTTCGGCAATACCCTTCCGGCTGCCGGATTCTATGTTCGTCATGCCAAGAATGTGAGATTTAATAATGTTCGTTTTAATGCTGCCAAGCCGGATGCACGTCCTTTGTATTATTTGGATGATGTACATGGAGCCGAACTGAATCAGTGCAAAGGAGCAGCTCCTGCCGATGCGAAGTTTATCCGCACTTTCCATAGTTCTGAGATTGTGGCCGATGGCAAGTATCTGGATAAATAAAAGTATAGTGATGAGAAGATTACAAGTCTTAGTTTTCATCCTCTGTCTTCTTTCTCCGTGGGCTGCTGCGGGGGAAGTGAAGACGGATGATCAAAAAGAACTGGATGAAATAACTCGCCGGTTGATCTCTACTCATTTGGAGGCGGAGGTTGATGATGAGGCTATAGCCCGCTACATCAAGTTGATTCGTCCGGATGGAAGCTTTCCCGATTTGAATTACGTTGCTACGTATGACGGAGCTTATTTCCCATGTGGTACTCATCTGAAGCGTCTGGATTCTATGGCGGTCGCTTATCGGAAACCGGATAGTAAATTTCATGATTCAAGTAAACTGCTGAATAAAATTGTTGCCGGGCTTGATTATTGGTATAAAGAACGTCCGGTTTCAAAGAATTGGTGGTTTAATGAGATAGGTGCTCCGCAAGACTATATGGTACCTTTGATTTTATTGAAAGGTAAAATCAGCGAAAAGAAACTGTTGCATTACTCTTCTTTCTTGAAGGATTTGACTTGGAACAAGGGGCATAAAGGCAAGAATCGTACTTGGGTGTCTTCGGTTACCATTCATAAAGGCTGCATCGAGAATAATATCGAGTTGGTGCGGATTGGTTTCAAGTCGATTGCTTGTACAATTCAGATTGTCTCTCGTCAGGGAGATGAGGGAATAAAGATTGATGGAAGCTTTCATCAGCATCGTCCACAATTATATTCCGGTGGCTACGGATTGTCTTATGTGGATGATATTGCTTATTACCTTCAGTTGGTAAGGGGTACTGCATTCGAACCCTATTTTACTCAAGAGAAGAAGAATATCTTCATTGATCTCTTGCTGAACGGACATCGATGGTTAGGTTATCGGGAGACTTTCGATTTTGGTGCTGTAGGGCGTAATATCTCTCGCTCCAAAGGTGTGAGTAATGTATCTGCTACCATATTGGAACGGATGGAACAGAGTGATCCGTCGCATGCTATGGATTATGTAGCATGGAGAAAACATCTTTCCGGAGCTGCTTTTCCTGTTCCGGGAAATAAGTACTTTTGGAAATCGGATTTTATGGTGCAGCATGGAACTAATTATTACCTTTCTGCCAAAGTAATCTCTACCCGTACAAACGGAACGGAAATGCTGAATAATGAGAATCTTAAAGGATATAATCTGCCTTTGGGGGCTACAAATATTCTGACTTCCGGTAAGGAATATAAGAGTATCTTTCCTGTATGGGAATGGACCCGAATACCGGGTACTACAGCAGTACAACACCCCGATTCAGCCCGCTTGGATGGATATCATTTCGGGAAGAATGATTTCGGAGGAGGTGTGAGTAATGGGAAGAGTGGAATGATTGCCTATCAGCATGATTATAAAGGAGTGAAAGCAAACAAGGCTTATTTCTTTCTGGAAGATGTGCTTGTATGTTTAGGTGCAGGCATTACATCTGATGCTCTGCAAGAAGTGGCTACGACGGTAAATCAGTGCTACTTTTCAGGTAACATGGTAGTGGGTAAAGAGAATTTAGTTACTACTTATAAAGAAAATGAGTCTGTGAAGAATCCTGCATGGGTATATCATGATAGGGTAGGCTATTTGTTCCCTTCGGGAGGAGAGATAATAGCCGGAAGTAAACAGCAAACAGGGTCCTGGAAGGACATTAACCTGAGTGAAAGCGGAAAAGAAATCTCCGCGGATATCTTTAATCTTTCGATCAGTCACGGGAAGAAGGCTACAAATGGAAAGTATGCTTATATGATTGTTCCTGATAAATCATTGGATGAATTCCAGAAATTTACAACAACACAAACCATTCATATAGTGAAGAATACGCCGGAAGTACAAGCTGTGAAATCTCGCCACATGTACGCAGTCGTATTTTATCATCCAGGGAAAGTAGAATTAGAAAGTGGTCTGACATTGAGCGTGGATAGACCGGCAATGGTGTATGTAGAGCAACAAAGCGGTAAGTTCAAGATTTGGGCTGCTGACCCTCTATTTAGTCAGAAGCGGGTTTATCTCACTCTGAATGGCAGAGAAGTGTGCATTGACATTCCAAAAGATGCATTTATGGGAAGTACGGCTTCTGTAGAAATAGCAGATTCCCAACCGTATGACTTGCAATGTGAATATCTACAGAATCCTTTAGGCTTGGATGTATTGCAACCGCGATTAAGCTGGAAACTGGGTACTACCTCTTTGGCTCGTGGACTGAAACAGACTGCTTATCAGGTTTTGGTGTCAAGTTCGCAGGCTTTACTGGATCAAGACAGTGGTGATTTATGGAATAGCGGCACTATTCGTTCTTCCGAATCAGTGAATATAACTTATGCCGGTACTCCCTTATCATCAGGTAAAGCCTGTTACTGGAAAGTACGTTTTCAAGATGCTCAAGGAGTATGGTCTTCATGGAGTGCTCCTGCTTTTTGGCGGATGGGCTTATTGGCAGATGATTGGGCTGCAAGATGGATAGGCAGTGCCGAAATGGAGATGCAGAGTGCAGGTGGAAAACGTGTTGACAATAAAATGCAAGACCCTTGGTTGCGTAAAACGTTCACCTTGGCGGATGCGCCACAAGATGCCATCATGTATGTGGCTTCTATTGGTTATCATGAATTGTACGTCAACGGGCAGAAAGTGGGAGATGCTGTTTTGTCTCCATCTGTAACTGACCATAAGTCTCGTGCCCGCTACATGACGTATGATATTGCCGATTATCTGAAACCTGGGAAAAATGTGGTTGCTTTGTGGTTGGGCACTTCCTGGGCTGTTTTCCCTGCCTATCAAAGGGAGGATAAACCTGCTATACCTATGGTGTTGGCTCAACTGGAAATCAGTTTGTCTTCGGGCAAAAAACTTCAGATCATATCAGATGAAACATGGAAAGTACACGCCAGTCCGAACATGCTGACGGGTTATTGGGAAGCACATCACTTTGCTGGGGAGTTTTATGATGCGGCATTAGAGATAGATGGTTGGAATGAAGCAAGTTTCAATGATTCCGGCTGGGGGGCGGCAAAGGTTTATGATCCTGCAATCCAAGTTTCTGCCGACCGAACAGAACCAAACCGTTTGGTTGAAGAGATAAAGCCGTTGTCTATACAGGAGGTAGGCCCCGGCGTCTACAGAGTAGATATGGGGATAAATTATACAGGCTGGTTTGAGATGCAACTCGAAGGTTTACCCGGTGATTCCATTCTCTTCCAATTCTCTGAGCGGGAGAAGGATGTTTGCAGTTATGGCATTCAGAGTACCTATAAAGTGGGATCGAAACGCAAAGGTGTCTTCTGCAACCGCTTTAATTATATGACAGGGCGTTGGGTTCAAATTTCCGGTCTTCGTCGCAAGCCTGCATTGGAACAAATCCGTGGATGGATGATTCGGCCTGACTATCGCCGGACAGGAGGATTTGAATGTGATATTCCTTTTTTGAATGATATTTATCGCACTACCCTATGGACATTCGAGAACTTGAGTTTAGGAAACTATGTAGTAGATTGCCCTCACCGTGAACGTTGCGGATATGGTGGAGATGCGTTGGCTACTACACGTACTGCAATGGGAAATTATCAATTGGGAGCTTTCTATAACAAATGGATGGAGGATTGGCGTGACGTACAGGATGAAGAAGGGAATGTACCCTATACAGCACCTACCCGTATCGGTGGTGGAGGGCCTTCCTGGAGTGGTTTTTGCATAACTTTGCCGTGGGAGTTTTATCGTCAGTATGGAGATGTGCGTATTCTTTCGGAAAGTTTTCCGACTATTCAGCGTTGGTTGGACTTTGTCGAAACAAAGTCTGAGAATGATATGCTGACTCGTTGGGGTGGTAAATGGAGTTTCTTGGGTGATTGGCTTTGGCCGAATGTATGGCCCGAAAGGTCTGCCTTGGAGAAACAAGGTAAGGCATTAGGCGATACGCGTGAAACGTTGTTCTTTAATAATTGTCACTGGATTTATAGTCTTGAAACAGCTGCTCAGATAGCGGATGTATTGGGGCATAAGGCAGTTGCAATGACGTATCGGAAACGTGCATCGAAAATTCGTAAAGCTGTCCATGCTACTTTCTTCAATTCGGCAGATAATAGTTATGTGAATGGATTCCCTTCCTATCTGGCTATAGCGATAATGGTCGATCTGCCTCCAAAGCCTTTGAAAGCAAAGGTTTGGAAACGCCTTGAACAGGAGATATCGGTAAATCGTAAAGGACACATTTGGGGAGGTATTACCGCCGGTTCCTTCCTGATGCATACCTTACTGGATAATCACCGTAATGATCTGATTTTTGAAATGGCAATGAAAGAAGATTTTCCCGGTTGGGGGAATATGTTGAAACTGGGCAGTGGTACTCTTTTTGAGGACTGGGAATGCCGTGGTTCTGCTCTGCATAGTTCTTATCTGTATATCGGCAGTTGGTTTATTGAAGCATTAGGAGGTATTCGGCGACCGGAGGCGGGATATAACCAATTTGTTATCGCTCCTTGGATAACGAAAGATGGTCCGAAACAAGTACGTGCGCATTACAACTCTATGTATGGGGATATTGTTTCCAATTGGAGTGTGAAATCCGATCAGTTGCAAATAGAAGTTGTGATACCTGCCAATAGTACGGCTGTTTTGAAATTACCTGATGTGCTGCCGGGACCTTTATCATTAACCCTGCAAGCCGGTACTTATAATTTCTCCTTTAAGATGAACTGGAATAAGTAAGAAACGTTTGATATCAGTTTGGTAAGTCCTATAAACCGATGATGTATGGTTTATAGGACTTGTTTCTCAGCCCTGAAAGTAGCCCCTATAACAAAAAAAATCCTTAATAATCTATTGATTATTAAGGATTTCTTGGGGTGACTGATGGGACTCGAACCCACGACATTCAGAACCACAATCTACTATATTATTATACTTATATCTGTATTTGTCAGTAAGTTAATACTCTCTTGAATTAGTCAATAGAACAACTATTGACCAACAATGGCAAGGTTTATACATTGCCAATACTAGCACTTGGAAGTGCTAAGTTTCTTGTTTCTTTTCCATAATTCAATTCTTTATTTAGAGTTTATAATGCAGTTATCATATACCACTAGAAGAGGTAAGCTTTAAGTGATATTGATTAATCTTCTCTTCCTATTAAATGAAACACCTAATAATCAGATATAATAGAAAGGCACAGAAGCCAAGGGTATAGCGAGGGTTATTCATAACATCAATAATTAGACATTTGAGAATAATTACACTTCTTTTACTCCATGACATTTTTATCTTCATTGGCTTCTCCCATGAAAATTCTGGTTGCTTATAAGTCATCTTCTTAATAGTATAGCTTTGATTATACCATACACATAGAATAATAACTATCCAACCTATTAAATTAAACCATGGGTCAATGAATGATTGCCCTTCATCAATATCCCCATGAGGCTTTGGTTCATATTTCATAACTCAATATCTTTAATAGATGGTAAATTCATCTTTATCTGTGTATTTCCATTGGATAATTTTCCATTTAAAAAAGATAAAATATCTACCAAAGAAAGGATACCATTGTACTCTTTGAGGCATATTTATATCATGTAAACAAACCTTCCCCATATACCAAGCCATAGGTAATGTAAACACTAAAGCAATAAGTAACTCTATTCTATTTAGCATTGCATTAACTATTATAATCCAGTTAAATACATATATCATTAGATATATAATTCTATGAAGTATAAATAGAGTAATAGTTACCCACCTTCCTCTCTTGTTACTCAATAGCCATTTGAGCAATAAGTGTAAGCAATAAAATACTATAAGTAATAAAACAAGTGATAACATCTTAATTATGTATATTAAGTTCTTTGAAATCAATAATCCATTTATTTTCTATTAGGAAGTCAGTACCCAGTAATCCATGTACTTGTATTCCATTATCTTCTTCAATGCTTTTAAAAGCATCTGATAGTGGCTGTACACAGAACTTTGGCTTATAGGTATAACCTTCAAAGTTGAAAGGTAGAATAACCACAACTACCTTATGCTTAGTTCCATCTATTCCACTGATGCAGTAATCCCCAATAGGCTCTACTATATCCTTGAAATATTCTACTACATTACTATCAATCAAACAACATGTACTCCCAGTATCTAAGATGAAACAAAGGTGCTTATCCTCTATCTCAATCACTATAATAGGTAGTTTGGTTTGATTAAGTCCATGATATAAGGAATGCCATATATTCATCTATATTTTGACTCTTACAATATCACTTTCTCCCTCTTTCTCCAATGTTAGAAGTTTGGCTTGTTTCATATCAACAATCTCTCCTACACTTATATTAGAACTTTTATCAAGTGGGATATATGTGCATCTACCACCTAGTTTCATTGTAAATTCTACTGAGTTGCCATATTGGGAGGCTACTACTATAGCTTGACTAACAGCATCTATTTCTTCTTGTGTAAACTTTCTTTCTTCTTTCACTTTCCAAGTAACAGATGGGATGTTGGGCTGTAAAGCTTTTTTTAGAAGTTCTTTCTTATAAAACTGGTCTATATCATGATACATTATATTTTCATGAACCCAAAACGGAAACTTCCATTCTTTTTTTATAATGCCATTTACCCTATATACAATTATATTGTTAGTAGCTACCATTTGGAAGTAAAATTCTTCTCCCTTATTATTTGCAATTAGTAAACTTGAAGCAGATTCCTTTATAACTTTAAAATCTAAGTATGACTTAAATTTCTGTCGTAGAGAAAGCCAAGGAGGAATTGTAGAGCAACTTGAAACATTAGCTTTTCTTTCTTCTCTATCTATTTTCTTTTGATAGAGGTGATGCAACCATATAAGAATAATGATAGCAATAATAAAAATAGTCCAATTCATATTCTTCTTTTTATAGCCATACCACACAAAAAAAAGTGTGGTACTTTCCTGCTGAGTCCAAGGCATCACCACAACACCTACAATCACAAACAAGGAAAGCCCACACCTGATGGTATGAGCATTCACTCCCTTACTGCTGTGATTGTTAGTCTTCAAAGTGGTGATTTTAGGACTTCACAAGTAAGAAGCAAACACTTCTTTTTCTAATATGTCTTGTTAAACTTCTATTTCATTAGCAATCATTTGATTGTTTCTGTTGCAAAGTTAAGACTTTCCACAAATAAACAATCATTTGAAAGCTACTTTTAATAGGTCTCAATCCATATTAGTACCATAGGTATGGGCTATGTTCTTGTGTTACAAAGTTAATCTTTATTTCTTAGTATCTCCGTCTAACCATAGGTATATTGCCAAACCTACTATATTAAAAACAATCCATTTCATCATTAAATAAAATTCTGTCATAACTCAATCAAATTAAAAGCCCCAACCTATTATAGGCTGAGGCTTGAACAACAATAAACTACAATACAATGAAGCATTGACCTCAATGTAAATCTATGAATACTCCTTCATCTAATCACCTTTCATTAACCACTTGAAATGGATTAGTTTAATGAGAGGATTATCAATCTACCTGCAAATCTCACTCTTATAATTCATTTTCAGAACTAAGAGGCTATTGTGTACATCTAACTTATAGTATATAATAGAAATTTAAAAAGATAGATGTACACTTTCCTCAGGTTAGCCTGAGACACTTGAAGGTGTTAGGTTATTGAATGTATTCACTTCTATATTCTTTTTATAAGAGAAGTGAATACAAGTGCCTCCTTTCTCACTTACCTCTATATTATAAATAAGGATGTAAATGAGGCTAACAAGAATTTCCTAACATAATGGATATAAGAAGTGAGATAAGGTGGGGGTTGAAGAAGTAGTACTAATCATAACTGGTTACTGGATAAACCAGCTGTATTCATTAGTGCCATACAGAGCCTTATTTAGCCCTTCTGTAAGTTGTGTGGCATTCAGTGACCTATCCAAGAAGTTATCTATGTAGCTGCTTTTATTAGCCCCAGTGAGTAAATTATATACATTCCACATGGATATAGCACTCTGATTGTCAGGAAGAGCAAAGTTTTCATCACTATAGTATGATTTAGCAACAATACCTATCTGTGTATCAGTCATCAGCATTTGAGGTAGCCTTTTCTTCTGTTCAACTGGAAGATATTGATATAATCTACTTTTACCTAAGAACTGTGCAAACTGGCTTTCAGTCATATAACTATCTTTGTAAGCACTCATGTAGTATAGGTGTTTGGATATGTTGTACTCCTGAAATAGCCTCATCACTGAGTTAAGTAAATCAGTAGTGCTCATTACCTTTAACTCTGACCTATAACCATCAGTTGAGACACACATGTTACAGCATATAAGATTTTTGAAGCCAATAAACACCTTAAATTTTTCTACACCTTTCTTACTGTATAAGTTCTCATGATTATAAGCCCTGACACCACCAATAGTAAGATTCAGGCTATTGCCTTCAATGTCTTCATGGATAGTGGGAATTTCAAAACAGAACATCATTCTTTCATAGTAAATAGTCTTGTCTGATTCAAGTAAATCCTTCACTGGTTTATGAATAGCTTCGGGTGTTCTGCCTTTAATAACATGGCTTACTCTAATTGCAGGTTCTTCAATTCTCTCATTGGGAAATATCTGATTGGCAGCTTCCCAAACAGTGTCAATAAATGAAGGGTGACTGATAGTTATCTCATTATCCTTGCTGAATACTGGTACTACACAATCATTTCTAAGATGCTCAATAGTAACCTCTTTGGTGTTAGCCTCTATGAATGGTAATTTATTACCTTTTCTAGTGCTAGTAGGTTCATTCTCTAATACTTCAATAGGTATTATTGTTTCAATATTAGTCCTTTGGTTAGCCAATACAGAGATATTAGTTCTGTGTACTGGTATTAATTGCATTGCTTCCATAATGTATAAAATTAGGTGAGTAATTGATTGTTGGTTTATTAATTTCTTCTTGTAGCTGCATTTTCTTCTGCATAAAGTCAGATGTAAGTTGTTGATACCACTCAGGGTATTGGTGATAGATAGAGGTAAGTTCTTCAATGGTTTTAGCTTGTACTATCTTTTGCTTTATCACATCTAAGTTTACTCCATTGTTACACCAATCAAGTATTATTTGCCCTGTAGTTTGAGTAATTGTAAAGTCAGGCTTACTCACAAATAGATTGGTTCTATCTTTGCTTACTATAGCTTGATGCTTCATATTGATATCAAAAACTATAGTGAACTCATAGTCTATTCCATCTCTCATAACTGCTTTTAACCCCACTTTCTCAGGAATCATCTTGCCATTCTTTTCACTAAGTACATAATCCTGCTTACACCTCATAGTACAAATGACATGGCTTTGGGATTGTAGAATCTTCTGCATGAAAGCATTGATTCTTGGTGTAATCTTCTGCCAGTTGGTGAATGAATTGCCTTGTAAGTTAGCATGGTACTCTATAAGATTCTCCCAACATTGAGAGATACTATCAATGATTATCACCTCCATATTAGCATCCTCACACACCTTTATAGCTTCAATATAAGTCTCAGGTGTAAAGTTGTCTTGAAGGGGTAATACATTGTAGTTACCCAAGTGTGCATATAAATCAGCACTTCCATTTTCACTATCAATGATGGCTATTTTAGTCCAGTCATTAGTCAGACCATAGGCTAATAATAGTGCAGAATAGGTTTTGCCACTACCTGTACAGCCTTGTAGAGCAAGCTTTATCTTAGCCTGTTTCTTTGATGATTTTCTTAAATTCATACTAATATGTTTGTAATAGTTATTATATTTGCATTTAATAAATTAATAATATTATGAGTTGGGGATCTACATCTACTCCTAAGACATTGTCTTTTATCTGTGGATATTGCAATAAGGAGGTTGCATCAAATGTTGGTTGGGAAAAATATAATTCAGGGTATTCAGCGGAGGAATTTGTTAGAATCTGTCCTTGTTGTAATAAACCTACATACATAAATGAATCTGAAAGTGAGCAAACTCCAGGTATAGTATACGGAAGTTCTATTCTGTTTCTTCCTGAAAACATAGGAAACTTATACAATGAAGCTAGGAATTGCTTTTCTATAAATGCCTATACTTCTGTCATAATGTGTTGTAGAAAGTTGCTTATGCACATAGCCTGCGAGGAAGGAGCAGGTGAAAATTTAGCCTTTGGTAAATATGTTCAATATCTTAAAGATAATGGATATGTCACAAAGCCAGGTCAAGCGTGGGCAGATTCTATTTTAAAAATGGGTAATATTGCTAATCACACATTAGAGAACTATTCAACAACTGAAGCTGAGTTGATTATGAGATTTACTGAAATCATGCTGAAAACAATCTATGAAACTCCAGGATTTCACAATCAACTCAATAAATGAAGGTTTAATATGTACTTTTTTTGCTAATAATCATAAAGTAGCCAAGGTCATACAATCACCTTCACCCTTCTGATGGAGCATATAGAACATATCACCAGTATCAGGTGAGCAAACTTGTGAAATAACTGGATTGGTGATTTCTCCATTAATAAACTTGTCACTCACTGCACCAGTTTCACAGCCATATACAAAGAAGCATTTACCAGTGTGTGGATTCTGCTTCACTTCAATAGCTTTAACTTCCTTCTGAGACTTGAACTCATTGACTGTCATTGTCTCTAAAAACTTTAACTTACTCATAATCTTGTAATTTAATTGTTGTACTTAATGAGGTAATTCTAATTTTGATTACCTTCAAGTGCATAGGGGGAAGTAATGAGCAGTGTTATTAATCTCAGTGTAATGAGCATCCTATTCTAGTTCATTATCCAATCTACTTTAGCTTCATCCTCACAAACATGATAGGGGGAGTAGCCCAATATTGCAAGATTAGGGGGCTGTTGATGCTAATTAAGTAGCATATAGACTTATAAAAAACAAAATAAAAAATTGGAGAATACTTGAAGTGTGGGGTAAAAATAGTTATGTATTGCTACTGTCAGTATATGGTTATCCCCAGTCTCAACATTTGAAAACTGGGGAGTTTGGGGATTACCTATATATTTATAAATCGCTGTTTGGAAATAAAAAGAGATGTATCAGATTTTCATTATTAGTTATTTTTAGAAGCGGTGTTGGAAAATTTTTAGGGTTTAATCCTTTTATATAATCAGTGCTGTTTGCTCCTCTTTGTGTGTTAAAGAAGCAAGAAAAAAACTCACTAAGTGAATCATTATTAAGATTTACCAGTTTTAATTCTGTCTGGAAAATGGTTTTTAGTTTTATTCTTTTCTGAGTAGGGGTAATTCTAATACCTTTAGGTTGGTCTTTTAATGTTCTATAATCAAATTCAGCTAATATACGTAACTTGAAAGAATGTTTTTCATCTAAAGCCCAAAAAATAGCGGAATTAATATAATTTCTTAACTTTCTTTGGTCGTTATAGTTCTCTTTTAAATCTTTTAATAATCTTTCTTTAGGAATATAGCTCTGTAATCTTTTATAGGCTTTATAAAAATTACCAACGGTTCTATCACCATGTTGGCATCTAAATTCTATTTCTTGCTCACTTAAGGTGTTATTGTTTAAATTTGTAATTGCTAGTTCTATTTCCTCTTCTCTTCTTTCTTTATTCTTTTCTTTAATTTGATTAATATTTGTTGATTCGTGTTCTTCTTTATTGATATATCGAAAACTTAGAGTAACATTATTGTCTAGAGCTAGTTCATTATATAAATTATCTTTATTAGCATATAGTGAGTGTATAAGTTCCCACTTTTCAAGCATTGCATCAATATTGAAATATGCAGGAATAAACTCTTTAGATATATAGTTCTGTCTCACTATTTTAGCTGAGTAATTATTCCTCATTTTTACATTCGTTTGATAATCTATAAATGAATCTATAAATTTTACTAGTGGTTCTAAGTCAGGGTCTTCAATTGCTGCATTTCTTGTTGTATTAAGGAATGTGGCATAAGTTTGTGCCCTCTTAATCAGAAATTCTTCATAGGATTCTTTTGTAGCAAATTCCGAACTATGGAAGGTGGTGGGGGTATCATATATAATTGTTTCTGATAGATTCCCATTTCTGCATCGTCCTGCAATTTGTGTCATGCGATTTATTGAAAGATATGTATATGGTTGCAGGTAAGAAGATATTACTATTAAGTGGCATTTATCTATTATATCTATTCCAGCAAAATAAGCACAAGTCATAAAAACTATTTGCTTCTGTAACTCTCCATTATTATTTATGGTATTATCTGTTTCTTCAAGGTATTCTCTTACTTTATCTTGGTTTCTTTCACTGCATAATATACCACATTTATCTTTATAACTTTCTCCTAATGATAGAATTAAGTTTGCAATTCCGTCTAAAGAATTGTATGCAATTAAAACTTTATCATCTGTCTTTTGCTCCAATACTTTTTTAATTATATCTACTGCAATATCATCTACATAGTTGGTGTGAATAAGATTTATATTTCTGCTCGGTTTATTTTCCCATATAGTAGTGACATAGGCTTCATCTTTTAGCTGAGGATTTGAAAAGCTTCTAAGTGTGGCAGATACAGCCGCCCTTTTCCTTCTATCAAATTTGAAATAATAATCAATTACGATTTCTAACTTTGGTCTGAATACACTATCAGCTTGTAAAGTATCTATTTCATCAACCATCAAAAAGAAATCATTATAAACATCTATGCCTAATTTTATAAGTGTTGATATAAGTTTTGGTAAACTGTCAGTAACTACTAAAAACTTTTTTCTTTTGCCAGTAATGGCATTCATATATGCACTGATTTTAGTTTCAGTTACATTGCTGGTTATACTTTTCATAGGACTTCCTATATATAAAGCATAATTATCTCCTTTTTTAGCGTTGGAAGATATGCATTTGTTATAAGCCAATGACTTTGTAGGAACGACAATTATGGAGTCTCTTTCTTGATTCTCTATTTCCAAAGTTGTAGCTCCAAGCCCTGTGATAGTTTTGTTTAAAATCCCAAAAGGCACTCTATCCATAACTTCACCGATTTTTTTCCCTTGTTCTATTTTGATAGTCCATGCTGTATCTAATCCATCTTTATTGGCATAGTCCAATCCTACAAAAGGAATACTTGTTTTATCCTGAAATATGGCATCATTTAGCATGCTGAATGCTGAATTATATTCAGTATCTATCTCATAGATAGCCTCATTTAATGTTCTTAATTTTTCCTCCATAATAAAAACTGTATATCTAAAATTCTAATATATTACAAATATAAAAAAGTTAGATGTATATATTTCTAGGTATATCACTAAAATATTAAAGAATCTCCATAGTCCATCAACTACAGAGATTCTTTTAACACTACTTTACCCCGTCATTCCCAAATACATATTGAAGAACCTTCAAGTTTGCTTCATTCTCAATCTTGAAGTCTCTTTCAATGTATATGTCTGTGACTTTCATTGCTTCATCAATGTGATTAAGTGCTGCATGGACTGTATATTTGTCTATGCCTACTTTATTGACTGCTAAAGTAGCCCATGAGTGCCTTGCTGCATAGTATTCCAAATCATCTATATTGAGTATTTTTCCTACTTCCTTTAAACCAATATTGATAGCTCTGTTAAAGTTATTTGCAGTGTTGTACATTTGATAGAATTTGAATACTCTTTTGCTGGTATAATCTTTATACTTCTTTACAAGTGGCAGAAGGATAGGGAGAATTTTAACTTGCATTTTAGCTCTATCAAGTCTCCTTTTGGTAGTCTTGCTTCTGTAGTAGGTTATAATAGTGTCTTGGAGGTTGTCACAATTGTATAAGTCTATAGAGTTCATTCCCATTAAACAGAAGGAGAGGATGAAGCAATCTTTAGCAAGATTATAAGGACAGATTTTTTCCTTACCATTACTAATATTAGTAATATAGGGTAATTCCCATATTTTTCTGATTAATTCTGTTGATAATGCTCTTTTCCTTGTTGCTTCTTGTTTAGGAACTTTGAAGTTCTCAAAGGGAGAGTTAGGGATGATAATGATGCCTCTGTCATAGTCATTGTATTGCTTCTTAGCTTCATTAAACAGATGTCTGATACTACCTAAATAGAGAGAAAGCATTCTGTTAGAAGGGATTCTTTTACCTTTTCTTTCAAGTTCTGCTATTTGCTTGGCTCTCTTCAAGTGTAGATACTCCATGAAGCCTTTTAATAAATCTTGAGTAACTTGGCTTGTAGTTAAATGTTCCTTGCCTATATAAGCTATGAAGGCATTGAGTGCTGATTTATAATTCTTCTTCCCCCTGCTTTCTGTGGTCTCTAACCACTCTTTGCAGAATTGGATGAAGTCTATGGTTCTATTCTTCTCTTGACTTATTTTTATGTACTCCAATATCTCATCTATGGTATATGTGGATGCTTCTAAGGGAAGAGTAGCACATATCTCTTGATACTGCCTGACTAGGTTGTCAGTCTCTTTAATAAGTTTAGGATTCTTCAATTTGAGTGACTTGGTAAGGTCACTTGCTCTAACAAAGATATTAGTTGATAGTCTTTTGACTTCTCTATTATAAGTCATTCTAATCTTCACATTGTAAGTGCCATCAGATTTTTGTTTACTTTTTAATATTTCTGCTTTGAATGTCAGCATGTTAACTCCTGTATTTTGGGAACAACAATAGACCAACAACTACAGATTTAGGAGGGATTTATCTCAAAATTTAGTAGTAATACAATAGATTTATATAAAGAAAAAATCCTCATAAGTGCTTGACTTATAAGGATTTTCTTAGGGTGACTGATGGGACTCGAACCCACGACATTCAGAACCACAATCTGACGCTCTA
>USLU01000023.1 GCA_900555635.1 uncultured Bacteroides sp. | reverse complement strand
AACCGATGTTCACAACTACTTCACGCTTGTTCATTGCGATTACGGTTCCGTCAACTACCTCACGGTCGTTAACTTTGTTCAGCGTAGTGTCATACGCTTTTTCTAAGTCTTCGTGACTTACGTTTGTTACGGTTTCACCGTTTTCGTAGGCATCCCAGTTGAAGTCTTCAATGGGAGCAACATTTTTTAAATTTTCCATTAATAAATAAATTGTTTAACTCGTTAATTAAGTGAGACTTTATATTGACTCTTAAAAATCGGGTGCAAAGATAAGAGTATTTTCTTGAAGTACAAAACAAAAAGTATTCAAAACTCCTACGAAATAATCAATTAAACCACAAAATGTATTACCTTTGCATAGTCTTGATTTGTTTAATCTTTCACCTAATTATATTATGAAAAAGATAATCACCGGTATTTTCATGATTTGTTATGCTTTGCTATGCTTTAGCCAGCAACAAGAGTCGATAAAAGACTACCAAACACAACAAAACATCTCCTACCTACACCCCGGAGAAACAGACACTTATAAACAAGAACGTTGTAAGCTCGACATCCAATACCCCACAAATAAAAAAGACTTTGCTACCCTCGTTTGGTTTCATGGAGGTGGTCTTGAAGGTGGAGAAAAGCACTTTCCTAAAGAATTTCTAAAACAGGGATATGCCGTAATAGCAGTAAATTACCGATTAAGCCCCCGTGCCAAGAATCCGTCTTATATAGAAGATGCAGCAGAAGCGGTAGCTTGGACATTTGAGAATATCGAACGATTGGGAGGTAACAAAGACAAGATTTATATTTCCGGTCACTCTGCCGGAGGATACCTCAGCCTGATGCTCAACCTTGACAAAAGCTACTTGGCAAAATGGGGAGTGGATGCCAACAAACTGGCCGGTGCCTTCCCTATAAGCGGTCAAACCACCACACACTACACCATCCGTAAAGAACGAGGATTACCTTCTGATTTACCTATCATAGACAAGTATGGGCCTTCCAATAATGTAAGAAAAGACGCTTCTCCTATGATACTTATCACCGGAGATAGAAAATTGGAAATGTTGGCGCGTTACGAGGAGAATGCACACTTGTATGCACTCTTAAAGGCCCTGGGACAAGAAGTCACCCTTTATGAAATGGAAGGCTTCGATCATGGAACAGTAGTTGCACCGGCTTGTATCCTGATAAACAGTTGGATGAAGAAACATGCCGATAAATAGTTTATCAAGTCTGTAAATATACCAATGCCGCTCCTATCGCTGTTCTATATTCAGCATAGGGCGGTATATGAAAACGTACACGATAAATATTTTCCATCTTAGGAAACACCTCCCTACATTGCGGAAGTTGAGTAAGATTTCCTATCAGCACAAAATCTTTGATAGGACTGTTCAGAGACGATAGAACTGCCGCACCACCAATCGTTTGAAGCACAGTATAGATAATACCGCCGGCAATATCTTCCGGCAAAGCGTTACTATCCGCTTTACCAAATAAAGAAGCGGTTGCGCTTACCGGCAAGTCAGGAAGAGCAACGTTACAAATATCGCCAATTTGAAGGTTAACGCGGGTTACATCTCCTTTTTCCGCCAATTTGGCAACTTGATGAATATCGTGCGTCTTCAACAATAAGCGGGAAAGCCCCTGCAAAGTTCCACCACCAATGCCCATACCTCCAATATGCTGTATATTGTCACCATCAATTTTTACAAATGAGGTTCCCGTACCCATACTAACAACAATCATTTGGTTTATATCCATTGCATGACGGGCACCCAATCCATTAGCAAGGAATTCATCGGCCTTACGGGTAGGTAAACCATAGAGTGGACTGTCTATAAAAGCACTTCCTACCCCTGTCAGCATCACCTGTTCAACGTCAGAGAGTTGAATGCCGTTATCATAAATATATTTTCCGAATGCGCCGAACAAGGAGGTCACCGGATCGGTAGCCGTAATAAACATTGGAGACTGAATCTGCCCCTCATTGATTCCTACGATTTTGGTGGTACTTCCACCCACATCTATTCCTATTACTATACCCATAGTTTCAAGTAATTTGCGGCAAAGATACGAAAATTAGTTATAAGTTATGAGTTATTAGTTATTTGCTTATAATAGTGCTACGCTACCATGTCGAAAGAAAAACACAAGCAAATAACTCAGAACTAACATCTCTCACCGGTTGAACAACTCGAACGTAAATTTACAGCCTATTTCCTGATACTTCCAGTTGGCAAAGCTGGCAAACACGCCAAAGTCAAAAACATGCGTGCCGATACCATAACCTATTTCAAGGTAAGGTTTCAGGTGAGGAACAGCCAAGGCATTGAAATACAGACGTTCGTTCAGTACATACTGGGTATATTTCATCAAATGCCGAAGCAATAAGAAAGGTGCTTCATAGGTAAAGTGCGCACGCACATACTCGCGGGAAGAGTTATACCAACGCCCATCGAGCAACTGGAATACACCACCGATTTCATCATTCCAACCTATGGGAAGATTGCTGCGGGTGAAGTTAGCAAAATCAACAAAATACAGTTCTTTCTGGTTAGTAAACTTTCCCCAGCCAAAACGGTAATAGATATCCCGCATCAGCCCCAAAGGAATGTTATGCTGCAAATCTACCTCGATACGCTCGTACGAACCACTACTTTTCAAAACTCCACTAATCCCCCGTTCCCAATCAACAGAGATAGTGGGATATTTGGAGTAAAGATTCACTTTACGATGTCCGTTCATATAATAGTACTGCCCCGGAGTCCAGGTCAAACTGACACGGGGAGCAAAGCTATTATAAGTATGGCGAAACTTATTCAATATGCTCGGATCAAAATTAGGAAAGAACGAAGACCCGCCGGATGCCGTATTTGCAGACTTCACCGGTGGCATAACCGGATAGTTCGGTACAAATTCGGAACGTTCTACTTCCGTACGCCGATGAATGGAAAAACCTACATCCAGTGAAAGCCCATTAACAATCTCCCAGCTATGTCTTACTCGCAGGTATAAGTCTTTAAAATAGTCAAAATGTATTTTATTAAAATCGAAAAGACTATCCGGTATTGCTTTCAATTCATCCAATACATCACTACTATAAATACGGTTACCATTACCTACATTAATATGAAAAGCCGCACGCTTCTCAGGCCAATAATCAAAATCGGAATTGACTGCCCAATAGAACTCTTTTCGTTTAAAGTTATAACCCAACTTAGGTACGATACGTAATAAGCGATCACCTGTAAAAATACGGTTATACTTAAATTCCTGACGATAAGAGAGACCGTTTTTACCACTATAACTCAACAAAAACGGATTAATGAGTGGAGAACAACGCACACTCCCCATCTTTGCAAGATCAACCGTATAGCGACTAATCAGCGCATCGCCAATCTGCCCCCAAAATTCCAGGTTTTTATTTTTTGGTTTTTTATTCCAAAGAAGCGTATCTCGACGCAGAAAGAAGTCCTGATATACGGTATGCTCATGAGGAGATAAAGGTATAGGACGTATACTATTAAAATAGGTAGTATCGCGCAGATAAGCATTCGTATCGCTACGCAAGGTATAAGAATCTGTTAAATCATATTTGTTTTTCTCTACATTCTTTCGTATGCTGGACGGATCTCTCTGAACTATATCTTTATAGTCGAGCACCGCAGTATAGTTGCCATCGACTACATTACCTAGAAATTTAAAAGTAGCATCTACACTGGAATGTATCGGAAGAAACTCATCCGCCTCCCCCACTCCCCCCATCAGGATAAGATTATTAAAGCGTAACATCTCGTTACGACCCGAAAAGCGAATTTCACGAACACTCCACACGTTGTCGCTCACGATCATGTAGCCACCCACAAGCTGAAAACTCTTACTCTTGGGCATGAAGCGTATTTTGTAATGCAAGTCATGTTTTTCTCCCCATACCGAATCCACACGATAAGTATAGTATTTCTTTGCATTGGGAGCCAATGGAGAAAGCAGTTTGTCGTACAACAAGGTCGAAGAATATATATTAATGTGGAAATATTCGAGAAGACGTCCATCCAGTTCCCAGAATTCGGAAGCCGTACCTACACTGGCTTTCACTTTCTGGTCATAAATATTAGGAGCTGTGAAATTTAAGTCACTGTATGTCTCCATCATATATTCTTTCACCCCCTTGCGTATGCGGAACATGGAAGGAATAAAACGGATGATATGATTCTTCTTCCGTATGTTTGCCCGTCCTTTTATATACAACTCAGCCTTGTAGCTATCTACAATACGTTCGTAAAAGGGAGCAAAGAAGATGACTTTATCCATAAGAGAATCTGCGGAAAGTACATCTTTATCTTTTGGATATGAAACAGAAACTGCTCCTACCTTCTGTACACTCGAAAGTAGAAAACAAACTCCAATCCATATCAATAAAAATCGTTTCAACCGCAATGTCTCCTTATAGATTGGTACAAATATAAAGAAAAACACGTATTCATTCATAAAAGGATAGGTTTCTTTTCAGCACGTTTATACTTTGTAAATAAAAGCAACTCATAGAAAGAATACGACTCGAAAACGACTGCCAAGTTTAGAAAAGCACTACTTTTACAGAAATAGGGGCATATTTCAGGGGGTATAGCTCAAAAAAACATCTTTTTACTAAATAATACCCCCTAAATTATAGGGGTATATTCAGAAAAACACTATTTTTGCAGCCATCAACAAATATAAAGAAGAGACTTATATGTCAAAAATGCGTTTTTTCGCTTTACAAGAGCTTGCCAATCGGCAACCTCTTGAAGTCACAACCCCTTCAAACAAATTGTCCGACTACTTCGGTAGTCATGTCTTCGACCGTAAAAAGATGCAAGAATATCTGCCCAAAGAAGCCTACAAGGCTGTGGTAGATGCCATCGAAAAAGGTACTCCTATTAGCCGTGAAATGGCAGATTTAATTGCCAACGGCATGAAAAACTGGGCAAAGTCATTCAACGTGACCCACTACACCCACTGGTTTCAACCCTTAACCGACGGAACAGCCGAAAAGCATGACGGTTTCATCGAATTTGGTGAAGATATGGATGTCATCGAACGTTTCTCCGGAAAGTTACTTATCCAGCAAGAACCGGATGCTTCTTCTTTCCCCAACGGAGGTATCAGAAATACCTTTGAAGCGCGTGGATATACAGCATGGGATGTTTCTTCGCCTGCCTTCGTGGTAGATAGCACACTTTGTATTCCTACGATCTTCATCTCCTACACAGGTGAAGCGCTGGACTATAAAACTCCCTTGCTTAAGGCATTGGCTGCAGTTGACAGAGCCGCAACAGATGTTTGCCAATTATTCGACAAGAATATATCTCGCGTCTATACTAACTTAGGTTGGGAACAGGAATATTTCCTGGTAGATTCTGCTTTATATAAAGCGCGCCCGGATCTTTGTCTTACAGGACGCACTTTGATGGGGCACTCTTCCGCTAAAGACCAACAATTGGAAGATCACTACTTCGGTTCTATCCCTCCGCGTGTTACTGCGTTCATGAAAGAATTGGAAATAGAATGTCACAAATTGGGCATACCTGTAAAAACCCGTCATAATGAGGTTGCTCCCAACCAATTCGAGTTAGCACCTATTTTTGAGAATGCCAATCTCGCCAACGACCACAATCAGTTGGTAATGGATTTAATGAAACGTATAGCCCGTAAACATAACTTTGCCGTACTGCTGCACGAAAAGCCTTATAGTGGGGTAAACGGTTCGGGGAAACATAACAACTGGTCACTCTGCACCGATACAGGTATCAACCTCTTCGCTCCGGGCAGGAATCCGAAGGGCAATATGCTATTCCTTACTTTCCTTGTAAATGCCCTGATGATGGTATATAAGAATCAGGACTTACTCCGTGCCTCCATCGTCAGTGCAGGAAACAGTCATCGCCTGGGAGCTAACGAAGCACCTCCCGCTATCCTGTCCATCTTCCTTGGCAGACAATTATCCGCCATACTCGACGAAATTGCCCGCCAAGTGAGTGACAACAAAATGACCGCCGAAGAAAAGACCACTTTAAAACTGGGCATCGGGCGTATTCCTGAAATTCTTCTCGATACTACCGACCGTAACCGCACCTCTCCTTTTGCCTTCACCGGCAATCGTTTTGAATTCCGTGCCGCAGGCTCATCTGCCAACTGTGCCGCTGCCATGATTGCTATCAACGCAGCAATGGCCAACCAGTTGAACGAATTCAAAGTCTCTATCGACAAATTGATGGAAGAAGGTGTCGGCAAAGACGAAGCCATTTTCCGTATTCTGAAAGAAACCATTATCGCTTCCGAACCCATTCGTTTTGAAGGCGACGGTTACTCAGAACAATGGAAAGAAGAAGCTGCCCGCCGTGGATTGACAAATATCTGCCATGTTCCACAAGCTTTGATGCATTATATGGATAACCAGTCTCGTTCCGTCCTTATCGGCGAACGCATATTCAATGATACAGAACTTGCCTGCCGACTGGAAGTAGAACTCGACAAGTTCACCATGAAGGTACAGATAGAAAGTCGCGTATTGGGTGATCTCGCTATCAACCACATCGTACCTACTGCCGTTATCTACCAAAATCGTTTATTGGAAAATTTACGCGGCTTACGCGAAACCTTTTCTCCCGAAGAATACGAAGTACTTAGTGCTGACCGTAAAGAACTCATCCGGGAAATATCCCACCGGGTAACCGAAATAAAAATGCTGGTACGCGAAATGACCGAAGCCCGTAAAGTCGCCAACCACCTGGATAACCACAAGGACAAAGCTTTTGCTTACGAAGAAACCGTTCGTCCGTTCCTGGAAAGTATCCGCGATCATATCGATCACCTGGAAATGGAAATTGACGATGAAATATGGCCGTTACCTAAATACAGGGAACTACTATTTACAAAGTAGGAAGAGAAACGAAGAATGAAGAATTCCATGCGGTGTATCTACGTAGCACAGCAAAATTCTTCATTCTTCATTTTCCATTCTTCATTATTTTGCCTCCTTTGTGCAATATTTAATTTTTTCTTATTACATTTGTGCTTTATAACACAGTTTTGCAGCACTTATGGTAAAAATAAACTTGTCTGACGTAAATGTTCCGGAGTTGATTTCAGATATATGGTCTCTCCTCAATGAAGAACAGCAGGAGTTCCTTGCTAACCATTTCACACTCCAAAATTATAAGAAAAACGAAATCATCCATTGTGAAGGTGAAACCCCCACTCATTTGATGTGTCTGCTGAATGGAAAAGTCAAAATATACAAAGATGGTGTAGGAGGAAGAAGTCAGATTATCCGCATGATAAAGCCGGTTGAATACTTCGGCTATCGTCCTTATTTTGCAAAAACGGATTATGTTACCGCAGCATCTGCATTTGAGCCGTCGGTTGTCTGTCAAATCCCCATGACTGCCCTTATGACATTGCTTATGCAAAACAATAACTTGGCTCTGTTCTTCATCAAACTATTATCTGTAGACTTGGGTATTGCTGATGAGCGTACTGTAAATCTAACTCAAAAACATATCCGCGGGCGATTGGCCGAATCGCTGATCTTCCTTAAAGAAAGCTACGGCCTCGAAGAAGATGGTTCTACTTTAAGTATTTACCTCTCACGAGAAGATCTGGCTAACCTTTCGAACATGACCACTTCTAATGCTATCCGCACCCTATCCAATTTCGCTACAGAAAGACTGATAACCATTGACGGACGCAAAATCAAAATCATTGATGAAGAGAAGCTCAAAAAGATCAGCAAGATAGGATAAGTAAATCTAACAAGCCCCCACTTGTTAATCAAAAATCCTTTACTCAAAGCTATTTATCAACTTAACACATACATTAAACGATGAGAAAAGTATTATGTCTCTCGCTGCTGACTGGTTTACTGTTTCTATTCTCCGGCTGCTTCCATACTCCCAAAGAGATTGCAAACGAGTATAATATAATTCCCCTACCCAATCAACTCATTCCGAAAGAAGGGCGTTTTAAACTAACGGATAAAGTATCTGTCGTAACTGCTGACTGTTTGCCGGAAGTACAAGACATAGCAGACAGCCTCATCGCGCGGATTCAGAAAATTTCCGGCATTGCCTTGCAATCAAGCAAACAAGCACATGCCAATTTACCGGGTATTCGTTTTCTCACCGCAGAAGGCATGCCGGATGAAGGCTATAAACTTTCTATCACGCCCAATGAAATAGTATTGACTGCTTCGGAACCCAATGGATTCTATTATGGCATACAAACCATTTATCAGTTATTACCCCCGGCTATTTATGGTAGTGAATTAGCAAAACAACAAGATTGGTCATTGCCTGCCGCTGAAATAGAAGACGCTCCCTGCTTTCCTTATCGTGGCTTGATGTTGGACGTTTGCCGTCATTTCTCCTCCATCGACTATATTTATAAATTCATTGATATGCTAGCCATGCACAAGATGAATACCTTCCACTGGCACCTGACTGATGACCAGGGTTGGCGTATAGAGATCAAAAAATATCCTAAATTAACAGAGATAGGCTCCAATCGAAAAGAGACATTGGTAGATTATTACTACGTCAATTGGCCGCAGATATTCGACGGAAAAAAGCATGGAGGCTATTATACTCAAGAACAAATAAAAGAGGTAGTGGCTTACGCCGCCAGCAAATACATCACAGTTATTCCCGAAATAGAAATGCCGGGACATGCAATCGCCGCCCTCGCTTCTTATCCTGAACTTTCCTGTACTCCCGATACCACCTATGACGTAACAGGCACATGGGGTATCTTTAAACAGGTTTATTGTCCCAAAGAAGAGACTTTCCAATTCTTAGAAGGAGTGCTGGACGAAGTAATAGAGCTCTTCCCCAGTTCTTATATCCATATCGGTGGAGACGAATGCCCCAAGAATGCATGGACGAATTGTGCACATTGCCAATCACTAATCAAACAGCTTGGCCTGAAAGACGACACTACTCCCAATGCGGTCGATGGTAAGAAGCATACCAAAGAGGAAAAGCTCCAAAGCTATTTCGTCACTCGTATGGAAAAATACCTAAATAGTAAAGGCCGTAATATCATCGGATGGGATGAGATACTAGAAGGCGGACTAGCACCAAACGCCACCGTCATGTCTTGGCGCGGTGTGCAAGGAGGATTAAACGCAGCGAAGGCAGGCCACGACGCTATCATGACACCGAGTCCATATGCATACCTGGACCAATACCAAGAAGAACCGGAAATAGCTCCTACTACTATCGGCGGCTATAATACCCTTAAAAAGACCTACAGCTACAATCCTATTCCCGACGATGCCGATGAAACCTTAAAGGAACATATTATAGGCATACAAGGAAATATATGGACTGAATATATGCAAAACGATGAACGTCGTGACTACCAAGCCTTTCCGCGTGCCATAGCATTAGCCGAAACCGGATGGACATGGAATGCTAACAAGGACTGGAAGAATTTCTGCCAACGTATGGTAGAAGGTTTCGAGCGTATGGATGCAATGAACGTAAAAGCATCCCGCAGTTTCTTCGACGCTTATATCAACACACGTGTCTACAACGATTCACTGAAAGTTGTACTAGAGAGCTTCTATCCGAATGCCAAAATCAGATATACTTTAGATGGAAGTATGCCTACTGCAAAATCCCAGCTTTATACTGAGCCATTTACATGGGAAGGTAATGTCAACTTAAAAGCAGCAGTCTTCAAGGGAAACAAAATACAGGGAAAAGTCACAGAAAAGAAACTTTATGCCAATCTTATCTCAGGTAAAAAATATACCACCATACCCAAATGCGGATGGATGAACGGCGACATTTTCAGTGAGAATGATGTATTGGGAGCAGATTCTACCACATTAGGATTAACCAATGGCAAACGTGGAAATACAGCCTCACTAACTCCCTGGGTAGCTTTCAAATTAAACGAAAAGTGTAATAACGAACTTGTATTTACCGTTGATCTTGAAAAGACAACAACTATTAGCTCTGTAACATTCGGAACTCTTTACAATCCAGCTTTTAGAATGTTACCTGCCAGCGCCGTTAGTATAGAAGTTTCACCAGATGGTAAAGAATATCGTTCGATTGCTCAAGCATCCTTTACCCGCGAATATCCCGAGCAAGGCAGAAAAGCATTTACCGACACCGTAAAGTTTAACCCTACGGAAACACGCTACGTAAAAGTGATATTGAAAAGTGGAGGTACATTAAAGAACGGAGTAGTTTGTCGTAAAGATACTCCTGACGAGATTATTCCATCGGATATGTATGTGGATGAGATAGAAATCTATTAAGTTATAAGTTATAAGTTATTAGTTATAAGTTATTTGCTTATCATTTTTCAAACAACACAGAACAGTCACAAACCAATAACTTATAACTAATAACTTATAACTAATCCCTAAATCAGCCCTTTAGCAGAAAGATATCTCTCAGCTTCAATGGCAGCCTGGCAACCTGTACCTGCTGCTGTAATAGCCTGACGATAATGTGAATCAGCTACATCTCCGGCAGCAAACACACCTGGCACCTTTGTGCGTGGAGTACCGGGTTCGGTGATGATATATCCTACTTCATCGGTATCTATATAATCCTTGAAGATGTCGGAATTAGGTTTATGACCAATAGCCAGGAAGAAACCATCGATAGCCAAATCATAGCGTTCTTCATCCGATTCTCCCATACGTTTTACGAGATGAACACCTTCTACACCATTCTCTCCATACAGGCCTACGGCATTGTGCTCAAACAATACTTCGATCTTTTCGTGATTCATCACACGTTCCTGCATAATCTTAGAAGCACGCAAGAAGGGTTTACGAACAATCAGATAAACTTTTGATGCCAGACCGGCCAGATAAACAGCTTCTTCGCAAGCAGTATCACCACCACCTACAACAGCTACCACTTTCTTACGATAGAAGAAACCGTCGCAAGTAGCACAAGCACTCACACCCATACCTGCATATTTCTTCTCATCGTCCAGTCCCAAATATTTTGCTTCAGCACCCGTGCAGATGATAACAGACTGGGCTTCAATAACCTTTTCACCATCAATTGTTATTTTATAAGGAGCTTGGCTAAGATCGGCAGCAGTAGCAATACCGTTACGAAGATCGGCACCAAAACGCTCTGCTTGCTTACGCAAATCTTCCATTAATTCAGGACCGGCAATACCTGCCGGATAACCGGGAAAGTTTTCTACATCTGTAGTAGTTGTCAACTGACCGCCCGGCTGTAACCCAGCATAAAGCACTGGTGAAAGATTGGCACGACCTGCATAAATGGCGGCTGTATAACCGGCAGGACCGGAACCAATAATCAGACATTTTACTTTTTCCATATTTTACAGTTTTTACGAGGATGTGTCATAACTCACCACAGATTACACAGATTAACACAGATTGAAAATAAATCATTGACTATCAACATATATAATCTGCGATAATCTGTGTAGTCTGTGGTGAAAAGTACTTTTGACACATTCTCATAGTTATTATTAATACTTAAATATTCAACAGAGTATTCTCCTCCCCCCTTCAGGGGAAACGAGGGGTGTGTTATCTCAAATCAATCACTTCCGCTTTCGGATATGCCTTCTTATCAAACACAAAAAGACTGTCCGGATAAGACTGTCCGGTCTGATAAGAATTGATAATTATCACCACAGTCTCTCCTCCTCTTTGCGCCATGCTGACACGTACAGGGCGGAATGAATCTTTTGCAATATAGAATATAATGCACTGCAAGTCTTGCTTCCGGTCTGTAGCAGTTAATACTACCTTGTAAAGAGAATGATCCTGAGAGTTATCAATCTTCCCCAATTTTTCTTTGTAACCATGCTTATAAAGGGATAAAAAAGCATAAGGATTAATGCTTTGCAATTCTTCAGGAGTGGGCTCGGAAACATTTACTTCATCACTGGAAGCTATATAACTCCACTGTGTAGTACCGTCAAACCAAGTAGTCGTACCGTCTGCTTCCAAAAGGAACTTCTCTCCTTTCAGGCGGATAGTACCGTTAGAAGTAGCATCGGACGTGCGAACCGTAAATGTAGCTTTGACACCTCCCGCATTCCGAAAATTCTCTGCGGTACGGTCCAATATATCTTTGGCATCTGCTAGCTGCGCCGACACGGGCATAGCCAAACAGCATACCCAAACAAAGATTAAAAATTGATTGATTTTCAACATATTCTATACGAACCTTTCAGGCAAGTACATGCCTTGTCTTAAAAATAAACATTGTCTTATTGCAAATTGTTCAGGCGCATTTCCAAGTCATTCTCATCTATACAGAATACTTCACGAGCCTTACTTCCTTGGGCAGGACCCACAATTCCGGCTTTCTCCAACTGGTCCATGATACGGCCTGCACGGTTATAACCGATAGCAAATTTACGCTGAATCAATGAAGTAGAACCTTGCTGGTGAATCACTACCAAACGGGCAGCATCTTCAAAAAGCGGGTCAAGACGGCCCATATCCACATCTCCCAAATCACCACCGGCATTTTCATCTACATACTCAGGCAGATAGAAGGCTGTGGGGTATCCTTGTTGACGAGCAATGTATTTGGTAATTTCCGCTACTTCCGGTGTATCGATAAAGGCACACTGCACACGAACCGGATCGGCTCCCTGCAAGAACAACATATCACCACGACCTATCAACTGGTTAGCTCCCGGACGGTCGAGGATGGTACGCGAGTCGACCATTGCCGACACACGGAAAGCGATACGTGCGGGGAAGTTGGCTTTGATAGTACCTGTAATGATATTGGTGGTCGGTCGTTGTGTAGCAATAATCATGTGGATACCTACGGCACGCGCCAACTGGGCGATACGGGCAATAGGCAACTCTACATCTTTACCGGCCGTCATAATCAAATCACCGAACTCATCAATAACCACCACAATATAGGGCATGAACTTATGTCCCTTCTCCGGATTCAGACGGCGGTTGATGAACTTCTCATTATATTCCTTGATATTACGCACATGGGCAGCTTTCAGCAAGTCATAACGCGTATCCATCTCCACACAAATAGAGTTCAGCGTCTGCACCACTTTGGTTACGTCCGTGATAATCGCATCGCCACCGTCGGGCAGTTTGGCAAGGAAATGATGTTCGATAACGGAGTAGATGCTAAATTCCACCTTCTTGGGGTCCACCAGTACGAACTTCAACTCAGCCGGATGCTTCTTATATAATAAAGAGGTAATAATTGCGTTCAAGCCGACAGACTTACCCTGACCGGTAGCACCGGCAACGAGCACGTGGGGCATTTTACACAAATCAACCATAAACACCTCATTGGTGATGGTCTTACCCAATGCAATAGGCAAGTCGAATGTAGTCTCTTGAAACTTCTTGCTACCGATAATGCTCTGACCCGACACGATCTTCGGATTGGAGTTCGGCACTTCAATACCAATAGTTCCTTTACCCGGGATGGGCGCAATGATACGAATACCCAAAGCGGAAAGGCTCAATGCTATATCATCTTCCAAACCACGGATTTTAGAGATACGCACCCCTTGTTCGGGAGTTATTTCGTAGAGCGTTACCGTAGGTCCTACGGTCGCCTTGATGGTACTAATTTCAATGCCGAAGCTACGCAACGTATTGACAATCCTGTCTTTGTTGGCATTCTGTTCGGCCATATCAATGGTAGGTTGCTCGGCGTTATCGTAATACTTCATCAAATCTACCGGAGGATAATGATAATTCTCTAAATCCAAGCACGGATTATAAGGTTCTTTTTCAGCTCCCTGATAGTCTTCCTCTTCGTTTGACTCCACTTCGAATGCCGGTTCTTTATCGACCGGCATTTCCCGGAAAGGGGGCACAGGGTCGGGTTCGGGCGTTTCGATGGTCATCATCACATCTTCATCCTCCGCTTTGAACGGTTTTTCCTTGGAAGAGCCTCCAAGATCAAGAGTGAACTCATTCACAGGCTCTTTCTCCTCAACCATTTTTACAGGAACTTCTTTCTCAGGTTCCACTTTCTCAGGTTTCAGCATGGGCGCCGCCTTTCCTTTGGCAGTCCAAGAATCGGTAAACTCTTCGGGAGTTTCCCCTTTTGTACTTTCAGCCTTTTCTTTACCACTCTTCAAAAAGTCCAAAGAGAACAGTTTACGCAACCATACTACCGTGCGTGCGCTCAAGTAAATAAGGAAGCAAATAGCAGTTACCAATAGTAACAACCATACACCCGGTGTGCCTATCTGTGATGCCAGCCAATTGCTGACGTTATATCCATGCATACCTCCCAGGTAGAGGAACGAATCCTTGTACTGGCCCACAAACGCAAAACCGAAAAAGACCGAAAACCAGACAAGCAGTAATGCACATCCGATGAACCACTTCCACAAACGTACAATACGCACTTTCATCAGCTTCAACCCCGCTACAGCCAGAAAAATGAGAATAAAGAAAGAGGATACGCCGAAGCAGTCGTTTATCAAATAACTTGCCAACTGCGCACCACGCGAACCGGCATAGTTTTTCACACCATTATTAGTGGCAGCCAGTTCCTGGGCATTTCCACTATCTTTAATACTTTGATCTGCCGCTCCCGTAAAAAAGAACGATGAAAAAGCGAGCAGCAGGTAAACAGAAAAGATAACGAGTATCAATCCTAACACGAAGTGGATAGTCTCGTTCTTAAAAAAAGCAGTCACTTTTCCGAAAAAGGAAAGTGATTGCTCTGTATCTTTGGTTGCATTTTTCTTTGCCATGTATAAAATCTCCTTAAATAGAATAATAGAGTTGGTGCAAAAGTAATAAAAAAACCGTTTGCTATAGCTACCTTTTTTGAACAAACATTCTCAGAAATAAAAATAGATCACTACACAGTAATTCGCTTTCACTTCTGCTTGCACGCTTGCACTTTTCGCAGGAACTCACTGATAAACAGTCTAAAAATAGTGGTGGCAGCAAGTTAAAATCAGCGTGTAAGCAGAATTTTGCTTGCACTACTTCAGAAAGTAAACAGGTTGTTTCATCAGCCCCCTATTCTCCAGCACACCTTCGTCACACAGTTGTTTCACTGTTCTTGATGCCGTGGTACGGGTCATTCCGCAGATAGTCTGCACATCGCTTCGGGTCAAGAAGTCCTTAGTTTTCAAGAAGTTCACGATCCTCTGTTTTATTTCGTCAAGGGTCAGTTTCTTTTTATTGAGAGTACGCATCTTAAGGGGAGATACTTTAATATTACCAATCTCGCTCCTCAGTGCCTTGTCGGGACGGAAGTTGATTCCTTTCAGCTTCACTTTGGTACTTTTCCGTTTAGTTTCGAGGGTTACGGGTTCGGTACATGTCAGGGCAGGGCAAAAGTATCCGATACCGTCCAGATGCACCTGCCTGCCTTCGCCCAGTTCACGACCCACGAAATGTGAAAGCGCATCGAGCACGGCAGACACATCGGTCTCGGTGAGCGAGCAGTACTCTTGTATATATCTCCGCAGTTCGGCAGTAGTGACAGAGCCGTTCAGTTTGATGCGTGGGTGCAGGGTCAGTTCTTCGCCTTGCTTGTCTTTGGTTTTCGGGGTTTCGTACCAGTCGAATAAAATTGCCATAATTGTTTTACCTTTCTTTATGTGAGTATTTTAATTCTTTTTTAGTCTGCCTGTTGCCACAGCTATCACGTACACTACCGGCACAAACGTTTGAGATTCAGCGGGAAAAGCATAAATGTTTGATATGCAAACTACAGGTATTCTTTATGCAAAGAGCGTATGTTTCTTGTGCAAAGAGCTGATATATAAGCTATGCGCACGTCTGTGAGAAAGCATTTTCATACCTGTGGTTCTACTTCTTCATATTTATGAAAATGCTTTTTCACCTACGTGCGCATAGCTAAACAACAAATGCAAATATAACAAACAAAAGCTATATAAGCAAAGAAAGTCTAATGTTTTTCGGATAAAGTACAGTAGTTTTAAGAGAGAAAGACCGGCGGATATAGTGCGCTACAAAAGCCTACTCATACTTGTATTCCAAACGAACTGCTAAATATTTGTTTTGAAACTTGATACAAGTAATTTGAAAAATCAATAACTTTGAAGAATATTCAAAAGGACAATAGACCTATATGAAAGAGGAAGAAGAAGATTACCCTTGGATTCAAGACCTCCGTGATTGGGAGGATAGGCAAGATTATTATGAACGGATGGGGTTGAATAGTCAAGAGATAAGTGATGAATGGGAAGAAGGCATTCCTCCTGAGATACAAGAATTAATAGATTGGTATAAGAACAATCCATAATATGGCAAAAGAAATAATAATAAACGATAATGAGTATGCTCAAATATTACAACAGGCGGTTTCCTAAATTCAGACTGCTCGCACGACCGTTGCCCGACAAATAAACAGTACGGTCAATTCTGTGTATTGGAATATTGGCAAACTGCTTTTTGATAAGAATTTGGAGAGCGGATATGGTAGTGGCGTAGTTAAACGATTATCAGTTAACTTGAAAGAGCTGTTTCCAGACATGGAATTATCTCCTCGCAATCTATGGAATATGAAACGACTGTATGAGCGTTATTATCAAGAAGATACAAAACTGTTACAAGCTGTAGCAGTTTTACCTTGGGGACATAACTTATTGCTACTAGATAAATCGTTGCCAGCTAATGAAGCCCTATTTTATGCCGAAGAGTGTTTGCGGAAAGGCTGGTCGAGAGACTAGTAGAAGTTCAAGGCTATCGCAAATCCACTTTTTGCCGGATTTTATTGCCACCTGAACTACGCTTCGGCTATACCGACAGCATCGACTTCAAAAGCAAACAAGATGCTGAACGTAGTTTAGGTCGTTTCTTCCTTATCAACATCGACGAATTCGACCAAATCAGCGTCAACCAGCAAGGCTTCCTGAAGCATCTGTTGCAAAAGCCCGTGGTAAATCTGCGTAAACCTCACGGAACCGCCATTCAGGAAGTTCGCCGCTATGCTTCTTTTATCGGTACCAGCAATCAGAAGGATCTGTTGACCGACCCCAGCGGAAGCCGCCGTTTTATCTGCATCGAAGTAACCGGCCCCATCAAAACCAACGTCACCATCAACTACCGCCAGCTCTACGCCCAAGCCATGCACGCCATCAGCAAGGGCGAACGCTACTGGCTGAACGATGCCGACGAAGCCATCCTGAAACAAACCAATCAGGAGTTTGAACAACCCACCCCGTTGGAACAACTCTTTCTCTGCCACTTCCGTCCCGCCCAAAACCCGGAAGAAGGCGAATGGATGACGCCTATGGAGATACTCAGCCACTTGCAGACGAAGACAAAAGACCGCCTGACCATCAACAAAGTGGCTCTCTTCGGAAGAGCTTTGCACAAACTGGGCATTGAGAACCGGCGCAGAAACAGAGGAACGGAATATAAAGTGGTGAAGATAGATGAGCAGAAAGTGTGAATAATAATTCATTTATAGCATTGTTTTCGTCTCTCTTTAGGAAGAAACAAACCTTTTTCATACCTTTGCGTTTCAAATCAAGAAGATATGAAAAAAGAAAGTCAAGTGATATTCGACCGTAACGTGGTGGAATTCGTCACCGTAGCTGCTGAGTTCTGTAAATTTATGGAACAAGCCGAAGGTGCCAAACGTTCTGCCTTTATCGATACATCATTAAAAATACTTCCGTTGCTCTACCTTAAGACCTCCATGTTACCGGAGTGTAAAACGATAGGCGATGAAGCACCGGAAACCTTCGTAACCGAAGAAACATACGAAATTCTCCGCATGAACCTTTCTGCCATCCTTGCCGAAAAGGATGATTATCTCGACGTGTTCGTATCGGATATGAAGTATAGCGACCAGCCTATCACCAAGTTCATCTCCGAAGACTTGGCTGATATTTATCAGGACATCAAAGATTTTATCTTTGTCTTCCAATTGGGACTGAACGAAACAATGAACGATTCTCTCGCCATCTGCCAGGAGAACTTCCGCCTGTATTGGGGGCAGAAGCTCGTCAATACTCTGCGCGCCCTTCATGACGCAAAATATGCCCAAGGAGAGGAGGAAGATGATGAAAGCGAAGATATGAATGACTGTGAAGATGACGACTGCCATTGTCATGAGCATCGTCACTAATAAAGATTTAAATTATGGTCATAAAGAGAACTATAGATAAAGAAGTACTGAATGACTTGCCCAAGGCAGTCTTCCCCGGACAAATACACGTCGTACAGACACCGTGGGAAGCAGAAAGAGCGGTTACTTACTTAAAGAGTTGTTCCTTGCTAGGTATTGACAGTGAGACGCGCCCTTCGTTTACTAAGGGGCAATCACATAAAGTGGCTTTGCTACAAGTCTCCTCTGAGGAGCATTGCTTCCTGTTCCGCCTTAACCTTACCGGGCTTACACTCCCCATCATTACTTTGTTGGAGAGTCCAAGCGTGACAAAAGTCGGATTATCCTTGCGGGACGACTTTATGATGCTACACAAACGTGCCCCTTTCGAGCAACGTTCCTGTATAGAGCTGCAAGAGTACGTCCGTGCTTTCGGCATTCAGGATAAAAGCTTGCAAAAGATTTATGGTATCCTCTTCGGACAAAAGATTTCCAAAAGCCAGCGCCTTTCCAATTGGGAAGCCGATGTACTTAGCGAATCACAAAAACAATACGCTGCTACTGATGCATACGCATGCCTCAACATCTACAATCGCCTGCAAGAACTGAAAAGAACGGGAGATTTTGAAATAGCGGCGGAAGAAATAAAGGAGTTATAAGTTATTAGTTATAGGTTATTTGCTAATTGCATCATTATACTGCACGGCAATAACTTGTAACCAACAACTTATAACTTATAACTAACAACTTATAACTAATAACACATGTATAAAGTATATCTCAAACCCGGCAAAGAAGAGTCATTAAAACGTTTCCACCCATGGGTATTTTCCGGTGCTATTGCGCACTTCGACGGAGAACCTGAAGAAGGAGAAGTAGTTGAAATTTATACCTCCAAAAAAGAATTTATTGCAAAGGGACATTTCCAGATTGGAAGTATTGCCGTACGTGTATTGAGCTTTCATCAAGAAGAAGAAATCAATGCTGATTTTTGGAAACGTAAACTCAGTATTGCTTATAATATGAGATGTGGGATTGGTATTGCCGAAAACCCGACTAATAACACATATCGTCTGGTACATGGCGAAGGAGATAATCTTCCGGGACTCATTATTGATATCTACGCTCGTACTGCCGTAATGCAGGCACATTCGGCAGGCATGCACCTCGACCGTATGGCTATTGCCGAAGCACTTACCGAAGTGATGGGGGATAAGATTGACAACATCTATTACAAATCAGAAACCACCCTCCCCTTCAAAGCCGATCTCTTTCCTGAAAATGGTTTCCTGAAAGGTGGAAGTACTGATAATGTCGCAATGGAATATGGCTTAAAGTTCCACATCGACTGGTTGAAAGGTCAAAAAACCGGTTTCTTTGTAGACCAACGCGAAAACCGCTCACTGCTCGAACGCTATGCTCGTGGACGCAGCGTATTGAACATGTTCTGCTACACCGGGGGCTTCTCTGTTTATGCTATGCGTGGTGATGCCCAATTAGTACATTCCGTAGATAGTTCAGCCAAAGCCATCGACCTGACCAATAAAAATATAGAATTAAACTTTCCGGGTGATGCGCGCCATGCTGCATACGCCGAGGATGCTTTCAAATATCTCGACCGCATGGGCGACCAATACGATCTTATCGTTCTTGACCCGCCAGCCTTCGCCAAGCATCGTGACGCCCTGCGCAATGCCTTACAAGGTTATCGAAAACTGAATGTAAAGGCTTTCGAAAAGATTAAACCGGGTGGCATTCTGTTTACCTTCTCTTGTTCACAAGCCGTTAGCAAAGAAAACTTCCGCACGGCCGTGTTTACTGCCGCTGCTATGGCGGGACGCAGTGTACGCATTCTGCATCAACTGACACAACCGGCCGACCATCCGGTGAATATTTATCACCCGGAAGGAGAATACTTGAAGGGACTGGTTGTGTATGTAGAATAAAAGAGAAATCCTGAATTCACTCTCAAAAGCATCGCCATGTATTAATTATAGTTAATAAACGAAAGGTTTTAGTCTAAATACTATGTTGTATAACATAAAACCTCTACATTTGCACTGTGTTTTTCATGGTATTAGATTTAAGGTTATGAAGATTGGGTGTCTGGGATAGATACCCTTCTTTTTTTATACACCCTTATGAATGCTTTTTTCTACTGCTGAACACCGTCCTTTCCAAGAAATTCCCTACATTTGCGTAATTATAATCATTAAGAAAAACGCATAAAAAAGAACTATTATGAGCATAAAGGTTCGTTTAATTATTATGAACTTCCTGCAATTTGCAGTGTGGGGAGCTTATCTCACATCTATGGGCAGCTATCTGGTAAATGTAGGTCTCGCAAGTCACATCGGCATGTTTTATGCCATGCAAGGTATTGTGTCCTTGTTTATGCCCGCTATATTGGGTATCATTGCCGACCGCTGGGTACCGGCCCAGAAACTCTTAAGTTTCAGCCATTTTACAGCCGCCCTCTTTATGGCACTGACCGGCTACTATGGCATGACTGCCGGAGCAGATGTTGAATTCGGGCTTCTCTTCACCTTCTACTCATTCAGTGTTGCTTTTTATATGCCTACCCTCGCCCTCTCCAACTCGGTAGCTTATACTGCCTTGGATAAAGCCGGATTGGATACCATCAAGACATTCCCCCCTATCCGTATCTTCGGTACTATCGGTTTCATCTGCTCCATGTGGATAGTCGACCTGCTGGGACTACAAAACACCTACGGGCAATTCTTTGCCTGTGCCCTTATCGGGTTAGTCTACGGAATATATGCCCTCACCCTCCCCGCCTGCCCCACCAGCAAAGGCGGACAAAGCAAGTCTCTGATAGAAGCCATGGGATTGCGTGCCTTCACGCTATTCAAGCAGAAAAAGATGGCTATCTTCTTTATATTCTCCATGCTGCTAGGAGTTTCGTTGCAGATAACCAACGGATTTGCCAACCCTTATATTAGCAGTTTCGGCAGTATTCCCGAGTATGCCGATACCTTCGGCGTACAACATGCCAATATACTTATTTCGTTGTCACAGGTATCCGAAACGCTTTGTATTCTGCTGATACCTTTCTTCCTGAAACGTTTCGGCATCAAACAGGTTATGTTGATCGCCATGTTTGCCTGGGTTTTGCGATTCGGACTGTTCGGAGCGGGTAATCCGGGAACCGGAGTATGGATGTTTGTACTCTCGATGATTGTTTACGGTGTTGCATTCGATTTTTTCAACATATCAGGTTCCTTATTTGTTGATAGAGAAACGGACAAAGGAATCCGCTCCAGTGCTCAGGGGCTGTTTGTTATCATGACAAATGGGTTCGGCGCTACCATTGGAACTTTAGGAGCACAAGCTGTAGTTAATCATTTTGTAGATTTTAGCAGTGATGTGCCGCAGATTGTACAATGGCAGTCGGCATGGTACACATTTGCCGCCTATGCACTGGCTGTAGCCATCGTGTTTGCACTTGTATTCAAGTACAAGCACCGTCCGGAAAGCATGGACTGAAGAAATAGATAATTATGGAAAAAAAGAAAGTTGAACTACAAGTATTGAATATATCTAATAGCCAGGCGCAAGCAGGCGCATACGCCTTGGTATTGGCCGAAGTGGACGGAGAACGTCAAGTTCCGGTAATTATCGGTGCCTCCGAAGCACAAACAATGATCATCGAATTGAAAGGTATCGTACCGCCGCGTCCGTTGACTCATAATCTTTTTGCTTCCGTACTCGAGGTACTGCATGTAAAGCTATTGCGAGTGCTTATCTATAAAGTAGATAACGGCGTTTTCTACTCTTATCTTTATATGAAATCCGACGAAACTGTTCTTCGCATTGATGCCCGCACCAGTGATGCCGTAGCTCTTGCCATAAGAATGAGTGCACCTATCTTTATTTATGAAGATATTCTGGAAACGGAATGCATGAAAACCGGAGAGAGTGCCACCGGCATCATCAACCCCAATTTCTCGAATGACGATCTAAGAAAAGAAGATGCCCTGGATATTCTTAAAGCGGCGCTGGAAAAAGCAGTAAAGAATGAAGACTACGAGCGTGCCGCCCAACTGAGAGACCAGATCAATCAACGTAAAAACAAACCATAAAGCAATTTAATTCATAATTTGTAATTCATAATTTGTAATTTAAATGCACCTATTCTACACCCCCGACATACAGACTTTATCCGAGTTACCCGAAGAGGAAGCTTCACATGCCATACGCGTTTTGCGTCTTCAGTTGGGCGACGAAGTGATGCTGACCGATGGCAAAGGCAACTTCTATCGTGCAGAAATAAGCAACGCCAATCATAAACGCTGCCTGTTGAATATTATAGAAACTATTCCGCAAGCACCTTTATGGAGTGGACATTTGCATCTTGCTATGGCGCCTACTAAAAATATGGATCGCACGGAATGGTTTGCTGAGAAAGCAACTGAGATAGGCTTTGACGAACTGACTTTTCTGAATTGCCGTTTCTCGGAACGGAAGGTTATCAAAACAGAACGTATTTCTAAAATACTGGTTTCCGCCATCAAACAATCACTCAAAGCTCGCCTGCCAAAGTTGAACGAGATGACTGACTTCAACAAGTTTATCACACAACCTTTTAAAGGACAAAAATTCATAGCGCATTGTTATGAAGGAGAAAAACCTCTACTTAAAGATACCATCCGCAAAGGAGAAGATGCACTGGTACTTATCGGTCCCGAAGGCGATTTCAGTGAAGACGAAGTAAAGAAGGCTATAGAAAACGGCTTTACTCCTATCAGCTTGGGAAATTCGAGATTGAGAACAGAAACAGCCGCACTAGTTGCCTGTCATATATTGAATTTACAAAATCAATGAACATTCATCAAAACAATAATGATATGAAAAAAAGTTCAATCTTCCGTCTTTCGGTACTTGCAGTGCTGATTATGTTTGTAAGCTCTTGCTCCCAAAAGTCAGAGTACACCAATGCTATTCCCGCCAACGCAACTCAGTTAGTGTCCATCAACTTGAAGTCATTGGCTGATAAAGCCGGCATCAACGACAAAGAAAATAAAGAAGCGTTGAAAAAACTGACAGATGCCATGAAGAGTGGCATGAATGCCGCTACCTTCCAGCAATTGGAATCTGTGATGAAAGATCCTTCCAAATCGGGTATAGATGTTACTGCGCCGGTTTATCTTTTCAGTTCTCCCACCTTTGACTATGCCACTGTAGTAGCAAAAGTAAGCAGTGAAGACGATCTTAAGAATTTCCTTGAAGTAGCACAAAAGGAACAGATTAGTAGTGCTATCACCAATGGAGACGGCTACAGCTATACTACCATTGAAGGACAAGCTTTACTGGCATTCAATGCCAATACGTTTCTGGTTGTGAATAGTAACAATCCTGCCAATCTCGATAAAATTAAAGAAGGCATTGCCACCCTGCTGAAGCAAACAGAAGCAAACAGTATCATCAGCAATCCAGCTTTCAAGAAAATGCAAAAGATGAAGGGAGACGTTAACATGTTCCTCTCACCTTCCAGTCTGCTAGGTGCATACACCAAGCAAATGAGCTACGGTCTATCTAAGAACATCGACCTGAAAGACCTGATTATGCTTGGTAGTCTCTCCTTCGAAAAAGGAAAAATTGAAATGCAGATCGAGAACTTTACAGAGAATGCCGAACTGAAAGCAATGTTTGAGAAGCAAGTAAAAAGTACTTGCCCAATCGAAAATACTTTCCTGAAATATTTCCCAAAATCTACAGTAGCACTACTCAGTTTAGGTGTAAATGGCGAACAAATGTACAATTTATTGCAGGAGAACGAAGAATTCCGCAATGAGTTTTCTATCACAAAAGCTGCTGAGGTAAAGAATCTGTTCAGCACTTTCCAAAACGATATCACCATTGGCCTTATCAACGTGACCATGAGTAATGCGCCTTCTTTCCTGGCTTATGCTAGTGTTAAAAACAATTCAGCACTGAAAGCTCTCTACGAGAAGAAAGCTGAATTGGGATTGCCCAAAGGCCAGGAGATTGCTAAACTTGGCGAGGATGAATATGTCTTCAAATCACGTGATATGAATATTTTCTTTGGCGTACGCGATAAGCAGATGTATGCCACCAACGATGAATTGCTGTACAAGAATATCTGCAAAGCCGCAGACCCGTCACTCAAAGATACAAGTTTTGCTTCCGGATTAAAAGGAAAACGTTCTGCATTCGTAATCAATGCTGAAGCTGTTCTCCAATTGCCGCTTGTTAAAATGATGGCTGAATACGGCGGAGCAGAATACAACACTTATTATTCTCTTGCCAACAATATTTCTTATCTCGAAGCAGTAGGTGAAGACAACAACGCCATCATCACCTTGCAACTGAAAGACAAGAACGTAAATGCATTAAAACAGATTGTAAACTTTATCAAAGAGTTTGCAGGAATGTAAAAATAGTAATATGAACAGCATCCACCTCCAGCAAACACTACCCCAAGTGTTTGCTGACCGTGATGCCATCGCCTCGGATGTATGGCATCAAGATATATTATTCTGCAAAGGGAAGCGTTACCTGATAGAAGCAGCTTCCGGTACCGGAAAATCTTCACTTTGCAGCTTTATTTACGGTTATCGTTGCGATTATCAAGGCATCATCAACTTCGACGAACGAAACATTCGCTCACTCTCCATCAACGAATGGGTAGAAATACGTAAACACTCTCTCAGCATCCTGTTTCAGGAATTACGTATCTTCCCCGAACTTACCGCCTTTGAGAATGTACAGCTAAAGAACCGGCTTACCAATTACAAGAGGAAAAAAGATATCCTCTCTCTTTTCGAAACTTTAGGTATCTCTGATAAAGTAAACCAGAAAGCTGCCAAACTTTCCTTTGGTCAGCAACAACGAGTCGCTTTTATCCGCAGCCTTTGCCAACCTTTCGACTTCATCTTTTTGGATGAGCCCATCAGCCATTTGGATGATGAAAACGGAGCTACCATGAGTAGGATGCTTACAGAAGAAGCAGAACGTCAAGGTGCAGGAATTATCGTGACTTCCATCGGGAAACATTTGAGATTAGAATATGATTTTAGTTATAAGTTATGAGTTATAAGTTATTTGCTATAACCTATAAACAAAGGTGAAACGCATTGACAAACAAATAACTTATAACTAATAACTCATAACTTATTATTAAAATACAATGAACAGACTTGTTTGGAAACTTCTCCGTCAACATATCAGCATCGGACAGCTAAGCGGCTTCTTTCTTGCCAATCTCTTCGGAATGATGATTGTATTGCTGAGTGTACAATTCTATCGCGATGTGCTCCCTATCTTTACGGAGGGAGACAGCTTTATGAAGAAGGATTATATTATTGCTACGAAAAAGATAAGTACCCTTGGCAGTTTTGCTGGTAAAAGCAATACTTTTACGAATGATGAAATAAAAGAGTTGAAGAGCCAACCTTTCACGAAAAGTGTAGGTGCCTTTACTCCTTCACTATTCAAGGTATCGGCAGGGCTAGGTATGCAAGAAGCAGGTATTCACCTCTCTACGGAGATGTTTTTTGAAGCAGTACCCGACGAATATGTAGATGTCAGTCTGGACAAATGGCATTTCGACGAGAATACTCACTCAATACCTATTATTATCCCCCGCAATTATCTGAATCTTTATAACTTCGGATTTGCACAAAGCCGCAGCCTGCCTAAACTTTCGGAAGGGTTAATGAGCCTCGTACAGATGGATATTATGATGCGGGGTAACGGACGCGTAGAGCAATATAAAGGAAATATTGTAGGATTCTCCAACCGCCTGAATACAATTCTTGTTCCTCAATCTTTCATGGACTGGGCTAATAAATCTTTTGCTCCCGAACAGGAAGCACAACCTTCCCGACTGATTGTAGAAGTCAATAACCCTACAGACACCAAAATCACCGACTACTTTCAGAAACATAACTATGAAACCGAAGGGGATAATCTGGATGCGGGCAAGACAACTTATTTTCTTCGCCTCATCACTGGTATTGTATTGGGCGTAGGTTTGTTTATTAGCGTATTGTCATTCTATATATTGATGTTAAGCATCTTCCTGCTGCTTCAAAAGAATACAGTGAAGCTGGAAAACCTCTTGTTGATAGGCTATAGCCCGACACGGGTAGCACTCCCCTACTATATCCTTACCGCAGGATTGAACATACTTGTTTTATTTCTTGCTATCGGAAGTGTAATGTGGATTCGCTCTTACTATACAGACGTTATCCAAGTTCTCTTCCCACAACTGGAAACAGGTTCTTTGCTACCTTGTATTATAGTGGGGTGCATTCTATTCCTCGCTGTTTCTCTGCTGAATATACTAACGATACGCAGAAAGATTATGGCTATATGGAATGGACATGTGCATTAGCAATAGGTTGACTTATCATCTGACAACGATTTCATCAACAAATAGCCAACCTCCATCAATACCATTCGACTTTGCATTTATACGTATAAAGCGAGCCACACAGTCGCCTTTCCAAGCATAGGTTTGAATGGTCAACTTTTCATCTGTAACCGGGAGTTCTGTGGAAATAACTTTTAAGTCCACGAACTCTCGCCCATCAGAAGAAGCAGAGATAGTTATTTCCTTGGGCAGCCAAACATAAGGCCCTATAAGTTGCATAAAGTCGGCTGATATCCAATGTAGTTTCTCTTGCCTTTCCAAGTCAATCACCAATTCTGCATCACTGTTCAAGAATCCCTGCCAACGGTTATCCCCGTAAGTCCATCCTCCATGAAGGCCGTCGGTTAATGCATGATTGCCTCCTGCGGTATAATGTTCGGAGTAAGAAGTTATATAATCCACTTTTTTCCCTTTTGCTTTATGATGGTCGACTTCAAGTGCAATGGGGCGTTCACCTACTTCATTTTTCAAATCGAACGTATGGTATCCAAGATTCTTCAATTTATTCACTTCGGATAAAGCATCTGCATGAAAACGCTTCCAATTTTTCTGTTGCGGCTGCGTCCATGCCACTTCTGCCAAAGCCAGCAGACGAGGATAAATCATGTATTCCACATGCTCAGCAGTAGGCATATATTCCGTCCATACGTTTGCTTGTACACCACAAATACAGGCTATTTCTTTTGAAGTAAGCTGTGATGAAACCGGTTCAAAAGAATAGACTTTCTGCAAGGGAAGGTATCCTCCTATTGCGAGCGGCTGCGTAGCCGGAGCATCCTGATAGTTGTCCAGATAACAATAACTCCCTGGCGACATCACAGTACAGAGCCCTCTTCGTACAGCTTCAATGCCTTTCTCTTCACTGCGCCATACAGTGACAGCAGCATCTTTCGACAAATCTCCACTCAGGATCTCATCCCATCCTATGAGCTTACGGTTATGAGCGCGAAGGAACTTTTCAATTCGGGAAATCAGGTAGACTTGCAGTTCACTTTCGTTCTTCAAGCCCTCGGTATGCAAACGTTTCTGACAGAGAGGACACTGTTTCCAATGGGCAGTGGAAGCCTCATCACCACCGATATGAATATATTCGGAAGGAAAGAGCTCCATCACTTCCGTCAGTACATCAGTCAGAAAAGTAAATGTTTCTTCCCTTCCCGGACACAACTCTCCTCCGGCAGGCAAGCCTTCACAAGCCAACTGAGGATAAGCGGCAAGCACTTCTTCAGAATGTGCCGGCATCTCTATTTCGGGTATAATTGTAATATGCCGCCGGCGTGCGTATTCTACCACTTCCCGAATATCCTCTTTAGTATAATAACCACCCTGAGCTTCCGGATCGTCATTTGTACAATAAGTCCGTCCACCTTGCCACCAACTTTTCCAGTCGGGGAAAGGCCGATAAGCTGTTTTACGAGTAAGATCCGGATATTTTTCTATTTCTATCCGCCACCCGGCTCCATCGGTCAGATGCCAATGAAAACGATTCAGTTTATATCGTGCCAAAGCATCTAATTGCTTTTTGACAAACTCCTTTGTACGGAAATGCCGGGATACATCCAAATGCAATCCTCTGTAAGAAAAACGGGGATAATCCTCTATGTCTACCAAAGGAAAACGATAGCCGGATGCACTATCGGGCTGTGCTAACTGCAACAACGATTGGAAAGCATAAAACAGTCCTGCCGTGGAAACTGCTTCTACGTTAATGCCTTTCGGGGTAATCTCCATCCGATACCCTTCTTCGCCCATTCCAGAGGATACAGACGGTATTAGCTGGAAAGTAACCGCTGCCGGCTTCTTCTGGCATTGTAGAGCTAACGGAGATTCTGCCAAATAACGAACAAAATCGTCTCTATCGGTACCACTCAGGTTACAAGTAAAGGCAGACCGCTGCGTTAAAAGATAGTGACCAGTTTTTATACGCATAGTTTGAGGCTGCGGAATAATATAAACATCTCCAACTTGTGCTGCACTAACAGTAGAGAACACCGCTACCATATAGAAAAAAGCAATCAATAACCGTTTCATAATAAACTGTATATATGTATATTTAATAGTTACTTTATCAATGAGAAAATAGGAGTCTGTTTACTCAACATAGTATTTTGTCCGATAATGATATAACAACACCTTATATATAATACAAATGATTGGGCAGATATACTAAGAAGCAATTATGAATTAATTAAAATCTTTCTAGATTTTCAATTTAAAGACGAGATCAGATATAAAGAAAATAAATAGTAAATAGTCCTTTAATGCTATCCGCAATATTTTCAATGCTTGGGATATACGATAATTCACAGTTTGTGGGGATACATTCAAGCTTACAGCTATTTCTTTATGCGTCATTTGCTTTTTCCGATTCATTTCGTAGGCTTGCTTAAATTCTTGCGGTAGTTTTTCAAGAGCAGTTCCATACAACTGGAACAATTCATTATCTAAGTAAAAGTCGGGGGAGGAGAATTCTTCATCATATTTTCGGGCAATCTCTTCATGTACCTTCCGTCGAGTCTCGAGATGTAAAATTTTATTAAGGGCTTTGTTTTTTACTATTGTAAAGAGAAGTGTCTTAAGCGTTAAATGAGGAATCAAACACGTTCGGTTTTCCCAAAGCCACATCATTGTATCCTGCACTATTTCTTCGGCTTCGGCAGAACCAACATACTGTGAGCAGAAACCGTATAAAGCTCTGAAATAATAACGATACACCTCATCAAACGCAGCTTCATCTCCTGTTTTCAAAGCCGTGATAATAACATCATTGTCGTCAATATTCAATTTTAGGTTAACTTTGGTCATTCGTTCATTTCATATACGATTCTACAAACATACTATAAATAGAACTATCAACAAAATGATTTTCAAATAAATATGTTTTTTTGATTGCAGTTTAGTATCTTTGCCCTCTCAAATGTATCATATATGAGAGTAGGGTGCAGTATCAAAACTACAAACACCGTTTTCAGAGAAAATAATGGATGAATCGACTCTAATAAAATACTTAAGAAACGAAACCGACCAGGAAGAATGCCTCCGGGTAGAAGAGTGGTGTGAAGCATCGGCGGACAACAGAAAAGAACTCGAAGATTTGTATTGTGTGCTTTTCTTAGGTGATCGCCATGCGGCAATGGAAGCGGTTGATACAGACAAATCTCTTGCCGATTTCAAGAAAAAGCTCAAACAAAAACAATCTGCCGCGAAGAAAAGAATCAATTGGAAGCGTTATGCAGTCAACATCGCTGCATTTCTAATAGGAGTAATCTGTGCAGGCGGTGCTTTAAGTATATACTTCCAGCAGAACTCTTCCTATATAATTTCTACCGAACCGGGACAACGGGCACAGGCAGTCCTGCCGGACGGTACTAAATTATGGCTCAATGCTTCAACAAGCGTAGAATATCTCTCGTCCATGTTCTCTTCAGAAAGAAGAGTACGCCTGGAAGGAGAAGCCTACTTTGAAGTAAAGAAGGATACATATCGCCCCTTTATAGTAGATTGTAATGACATAGAAACAAGAGTGACCGGTACTAAATTTAATATACGCAACTACAAAGAAGAAAATAGCCTAAAGGCGACTTTACTTGAAGGAGCCATCGAAATAAATTTGCCCTTGAAGGACAAAAAAGAGATATGCATGACTCCCAATGAGCAGCTATCCGTCAATTTGACAAACCTGGAAACCAACTTAAAATATACTGAAAAAGCCAAAGAAGCAATCAGTTGGATAAAAGGTTCTTTGCACTTTGACCAAGCAACCTTAAAAGAAATAGCAGAAACTCTTGAGAGACACTACAATGTGCCCATCAAGATAGATGATATAAAATTACAACAGCAGAGGTTCACATGTGATTTCGATTTATCCGATGACATTAGCGAGGTGCTGTCAATTCTTAGTTTTACAAAAAGCTTTGACTATCAGATTAACGATAATCAGGTGACGCTTTCTGCCCGTAAACCTTAAATTAATATATGGAAAAATACCTGTGCTTTCATTCTGTTTGGAAGTTGGGTGAGAAGAGTAAAACGCTGGTTGAATTTACTTTCTTTCTATGGGTAATTTTAATGCCGGAATTACTTTTTGCACAATCTTCGCGTCTGACTATAGATGTGAAGAAAGTCCCTTTATACCAAGTATTCCAGCTCATTAATAAGCAGACAAAACTGTCTGTCGTGTACAATGTTGACGACATCAACCCGAATCGAGAAGTTACATGTCATGTCCGAAATGAAACAATACCCCGGGCGCTCGATATGCTATTCCACGACACTAACATTGTGTACACCATTATCGACAAGCATATCGTACTTTCCATAAGGCATACTGGAAACGACAAACAAGTCCGGACATCTTCCACCCAGACACGAACCATCAAAGGCAAAGTAGTCAATGAACAGAATATTCCATTAATAGGAGTGAACATCTTCATTAAAGAGACAGGAAAAGGAGTCATTTCTGAAATAGCGGGAGACTATACCCTGGATATTCCGATTGATAAAGACATTGTAACATTTTCATACATCGGGTATCTGCCTCAAGATGTTTCGGTTGATGGGAAACAGACAGTAAATGTTGTACTCAAAGAAGATCTTAATTTGCTTAATGAAGTTGTTGTCACAGCTTTAGGCATCGAAAAAAAATCCAAAAGCCTGATATATGCCCTACAAGTACTGCCCGGGACTGAACTGACACGAGCTAAAGAAGTAAGCTTCATCAACTCCCTGGAAGGGAAAACTGCCGGACTGGTTATAATTCCCAACTCAAATGGTGCCGGAGCATCGACCAAACTATTGCTTCGAGGCAACAAGTCCATCCAAGGAAACAATAATCCATTAATTGTAATTGATGGTATCCCCATGGCTAACAATAGCTATGGCGACGGGATTGAAGTTGTTTATGGCAGAGGGAATGATGGAGGAGATGCACTTTCCACCATCAACCCGGACGACATAGCCAGCATCAGTGTATTGAAAGGGGCATCCGCATCCGCACTTTATGGTGCAGTAGCCGCCAATGGAGTTATCATGGTCACTACCAAGAAAGGGAATGTGGGCGGAATACACGTCCACGTGTCCAGCAACATGACCATGGAGACTGCCTATTCGCTACCGAAGATACAACAAAGCTACGGTGCCAGACAGCTCAACCAAGAAAGCCTGCAAGCACAAAGCTGGGGTAGTATAATGAAGGAAAAAGCCTCTGACAATATAGATGCCTTCTTTCGAAACGGATATACACTGCACAATTCCCTATCAATTGATGGTGGTACGGAACACTCACAAAGTTATTTTTCATATGGGAATGTACTTTCTGAAGGAATCATACCTACCAATAATTTCACACGTCATAATATTGCCATCAGACAAAGTTATCAGGGATTCGACAATCGTTTATCGCTGAACCTGAGCAGTACATACGCCTATCAGAATACGGTCAACAAGCATTACGGTGGTATGTTGGGCAACCCTCTTACAGGACTCTATCTTTTTCCACGGAATGGCAATTTCTCTACCTATAAGAGTGAATTCGAACTGTTTGACCCGCAAAAAGAAATATACGTACAAAATTGGAATCAGCTCGAAGAACATAACCAAAACCCTTACTGGTTGCTGCATCGCAATCAAAAGAAAGAAGGCCGCCATCGCATTACTTTCAATGCTACTGCCAAATATGAATTCATGCCTACGCTCAATATACAAGGACGTATCGGATATGAGAACGACCAAATAGACTACAGAGTAGAACGTTACGCCACCAGTTGGAAAGATGAAATGGGAGGTTATAAAAATATCGATGATTCCTATAAACATCTATATGGCGACATCATTCTTAACTTCGAAAGTCATTTATCTGATTTCTCTTTTGCATTGACTGCCGGTTCCAGCTTCAGTGATGTGCAGCAAGGTAAAAAAGGTATTATCACGGATGGAGGCAATACCAAATTTGAATGGATAGAGATTGAAGATGCGGAAACAGGCAAAATATACAAGGTACCTAACGGTGGAAATGCCTTTTTTGTGAATAACTTCACTCAAAACAATTATTACCGCCCTGAGATTGTGGAAGAGTCTTCGCACACGCGCCTCAACTCCTTGTTCGGAATGTTGCAAATAGGTTATAAGGAGCTGGCATACCTCAACATCACGGCACGCAACGACTGGTCGTCAACCCTCGCCTTTACGAACAACAAACACATGGGATATTTTTATCCGTCAATAGGTGCCAATGTCTTATTGAGTGAAGTATTTCCTACTATGAAGCGTACAATCAACCTCCTGAAACTCCGCGCCTCCTATTCGGTAGTAGGAAATGGACTGCCAGCTTACGTCACTTCACAGCGACCGGTGATTAAAGATACTTCCATCTCTTATCCATCAAGTGCTCCTTTCTCCGATTTGAAACCGGAACGCACATTATCTATAGAAGGTGGATTTGAACTTTCTCTTTTAGACAACCGGCTGCACATCGATTTCTCATACTACAAGACGAACACCTTGAACCAGTACTTCACAATCGAAGCACCTTGGGGATCGGGCTACCGCTACCGGAATGTGAATGCCGGTGATGTGCAGAATATGGGAATTGAAGTGTCAGCAAGTTATCTTCATAGCTTCCCTCACGAGTGGGAATGGCAAACTGGTATAAATTTCTCTTATAACAAAAACCGCATCAAAGAGCTATACAAAGAGAACGACAATTTCTTGCTTCAGGACGGTAGCGGCATTTTAAGTATCCTGAAGAAAGGCGGATCTTACGGAGACATCTATACCCGGCAGTTATTGAGAGACAAAGATGGTGTGATACTCTTGGACAAAAATGGGGCACCCATAAAGTCAGATCAGCCGGATGTGTATATCGGCAACCTGAATTCGGATATAAATGCAGGATGGAGTAATCTGATCACTTATAAAAATTTTAGCCTTTATGCACTGATTGACGGGCAGATTGGAGGTAAAGTGGTTTCGACTACTGAAGCTATGCTAGATGGTTATGGTGTATCCGTCCGCACAGAAAAAGCCCGTAAACAAGGAGGTATACCCAGAGGCGACGGTACCCTGATTGATGCAGAGAAATACTATCACATTGTGGGAGCCACTGCTTACAACGTGGGTTACGTGGGAACCGAATATGTGTATGATGCTACCAACTTCAGGCTACGAGAGGTTTCACTAGGCTATCAATTCAGAAACCTGTTTGCCCCCGGCAAGCATCTGGCTATATCTCTCGTAGGACGCAATTTATGCTTTTTGTTCAAATCCGCTCCTTGCAACCCGAGCGTGTCCGGTTCTACCGGAAACGGCTGGCAGGGACTGGATGTTTTTAATCTGCCTATTCAACGAAGCATTGGACTCAACCTAAAACTTACGCTATGAAGATACTTAAAATGCCCCGAATAAAACTGAGTTGCCGCATAGTATTATTAGTACTTCTCTTTTCGGCATGCACCAAGGGATTCGAACAGATAAACACGAATCCAAATGGAGTGGATGATATGAAGATAGGTCTTGAAAACAAGCTTCAGTTTCCACAAGAAAACCTTTTTCCAAGCGATGCCAATATGTACCAATATTGGAGGAGTTTGCACATAGATATTTTTGCCGGATATTATACAGCTCCACACAATTTCGGTAATAATCATAATGGAAACTACCGCCTCCGTGAAGATTTCAATCATGGTCCTTTCGAAAATTATTTCTTAAATGTACTTCCCTACACTAATCGCTACATCCCTATCTGCAAAGAGTTGGAATTTTATGACTATGCAGCAGTGACGCTTATCGTGCAAGTAATGGGCATGCTACAAGTAGTCGACACCTATGGTCCCGCAAATTATCGCAGTATCAAAGAACATGCAGCAACCTTATACTACGATTCCGACCGTGACATTTATACTGATTTGATAGACGAATTACGCCAATCGATCCAATGGCTGGAAGACTTTTTAGAAAGTAACCCGTCAATTGAAAGATTGGCAGGATTGGCTAAGTTTGACCGGTTATGCGGAGGCAGTCATACCAGATGGCTACGTCTTGCCAATACTTTGTGTCTCAGGATAGCAATGCATATGGTAAAAGCTGAGCCCGCACGCGCCAAAGAACTGGCTGAAAAAGCCGTCAATAATAAATATGGTGTATTCATTGACGCTTCGGATGACATACTGCTTTCCGGAGGAAATCCCATCTGGACCGTGGACGTCATTTACGGAGATTCGCGCATGAATGCCTCCATTGAATCCATCTTAAAAGGCTATGGAGACCCGCGCATGGAGAAATGGTTCACCCACACCGGAAGAATTGTAAACAACGAAGGGGAAATAACTCTGAAAGCCGACTCTACCTGTGTGGGCATTCGCCAAGGACTCCTTATTGAGACAAAATCTCCTCTATTGTACCTAAACTTCTCCTCCTCTACCTATCAAAGTTACGATCCACGCCCGGTGATGCATGCCGCCGAAGCCTGGTTTTTACGCGCCGAAGGTGCATTGCGCGGTTGGCAAATGGGCGAAAGTGCCCAAAACTGTTACGAACAAGGAGTCCGGGTTGCTCTAAGTTCCTATGGAATAAGCCATGCCGATGAGTATCTGAGCGGTGTCCATGCACCTGACAACGGAACCAAAGCTGCCGATTATATAGATTATCATGACTCATTCTATAACACACCGGGCATCAACAATATTTCTGTGACATGGCACGAAAACGATACGAAAGAACAAAAACTACAACGTATCATTACCCAGAAATGGCTGGCTATTTACCCGGATTCATTTGAGGCCTGGACCGAATTCAGACGTACAGGTTATCCCCGCTTATTCCCGGTAGTATATAACCTTAGTGGCGGAATCATTGATACCGAACTCCAAATACGCCGCCTACCGTTTACCCGGAAAGAGTATAACACCAATGGAGAAGAGGTACGAAAAGCCATCCGATACCTTAAAGGAGCCGATACCGGAGGAACCCGTCTATGGTGGGATATAGCGGAAAACGGTAACTTTCCATCAGAAAACTAAAAAAAGTAGATATTCCGTTTAGTACGCTCTCATTATCATCTGTATTACTTAGGAAGCAAGGTCTTAAACTTTGCCTGTAATTAAACCTAATGTAATATGTTATGAAAAAACATTTAAATGAAAGCGTAAAGGGATCTCTCAAATGGTTACCTTTGCTGAAGAGCGTAGCGCTCTTATTTTGTCTATCAATGATGGCATCTCCGATGTATGCCGATAGAACGGCGACAGCAAGCATTGTTGCAAATGTTGTTCAACAAAGCTCCACAATCAAAGGATTGGTCAAAGATTCACAAGGAAATCCCATTATTGGAGCCAACGTTTTGGTTCAGGGCACTACCAATGGAGTAATCACCGATCTGGACGGTGCTTTTGCACTAAACGGTGTTCCTAAAGATGCTACTATCGTCATATCCTATATCGGATATAAAACACAGAACATTCCGGTGAAAAACCGGACTTCCTTCAATGTGATAATGGAAGATGACTCTGAAGTTTTGGGCGAAGTCGTAGTTACCGCCATGGGCATCAAGAGGCAATCAGAGACGCTGACTTACTCGGCACAGACTGTTGGTGGTAAGGATGTAAACGACATCAAAAGCATCAACATGATTAACTCTCTGCAAGGTAAAAGCGCCGGTTTGTCCATTACCCCCAACTCTACAGGTGCAGGTGGTTCTTCTAAAATCCTGTTCCGCGGAAATAAATCAATCAGTGGTAACAACCAACCCCTTATCGTAGTAGATGGTGTTCCGATGATGATGAACATTACAAATTCACAAGTAGACAGCAACTATGGAGGCCAGCGCGACGGTGGTGATGCCATGTCCGGCATTAATCCGGATGACATTGCACAGATGACACTGTTGAAAGGTCCGTCGGCAGCAGCTCTCTATGGTGCAGTGGCAGCCAACGGTGCCATCATGATTACCACGAAATCGGCACAATCGGGCAAAGTATCCATTAATGTATCCAGCAATACAACCATGGAAAACCCGATGATACTGCCCGAGTTCCAGAATACCTATGGCATGAGCGATAACGGCACTTTCAGCTGGGGAGAGAAACTAAGCAAGAAAGCACCCAATTATGCAAAAGAATTCTTCCGTACAGGTCTTACCACTAACAACTCAATTGCTTTGAGTGGCGGTAACGAGAACATCCAGGCTTATTTCTCTTATGCCAACGTATACTCGAAAGGCGTAACGCCGGAAAATGATTACCGCAGTCACAACCTGAATGCGAAAGTAGGATTCAATGTATTGAAAACCATCCATGTGGACTTCTCATCCAAATTTACCAATCAGCACATATCCAATCAGCCCGCTTCGGGTTATTTGTGGAATCCACTGACAGGTGCTTATCTCTTCCCAAGAGGTGAAGACTGGAACGGTTACAAGGAACAGTTTGAAGTCTATGATAACGAACGTGCATGTTATGTACAGAACTGGACGAATGTAAAGCAACAACAGTTCGGTAACCCCTATTGGATGTTGAACCGACAGACTCCGGTAAGCGACCGCAATCGTTATGAGTTCGGTGGCAACATCAAATGGGATATTACCCCCGACTTGAACATCCAAGGACGTATGCGTTACGAGCGTGGTGAAGAACATTTCGTACACAACGCATACGCATCCAGTGTAGGTAATTTATATCCGATGGGCCGCATGAAAGATAATCGCTACTTCAGCGACCAGCTCTACGGTGACTTCCTGGTTAGCTACAATCATAAGTCCAATGAAATATCTCTTTCAGCCACAGCCGGTTCAAGCTTCACAAAAACAAAGACATCGCATGTCGACCTTTGGGGTGAAGGCTCCATCTTTACCAAACCCGGTGCCGGTAATATCTATTATCCCAATATCTTTACTCCCAATAATTACTATGGCAATTTGTCAATCGTAGGCAAAGACGACAATTGGATGACCAATAAACGATTGAACTCCATATTCGCTACTGCCCAGGTTGGGTATCACGACGGTCTGTTCCTCGACCTAACTGCACGTAATGACTGGTCCTCCGCCTTAGCTTATACAGAAAGCGTATCCTTTTTCTACCCATCGGTAGGTGTGAGTGCCCTTCTTAACAAGTTCATCAACATGGGCAAAAATGTCGACTTGTTCAAATTCCGTGCAAGCTACTCCATTGTAGGTAACGATGTGCCTATTTATGTAACCAATCTATTATATAGTCTGGGCTCTCAAGGTGCTATCACTCCTCCTGACAAAGCGCCATTCAGAACCTTAAAACCGGAAAAGACCAATTCTTTGGAAATCGGTTTTGACGGAACATTCTTCCAAAACAGATTCAACTTAGGTATTACCTATTATAAGACGAACACTAAAAACCAGTTCTTCACCATTGCCGCTCCTTACGAATCCGGTTTAAGAAACCGCTATGTGAATGCAGGAGATGTACAGAACCAAGGCGTTGAAGTTACAGCCGGATGGTTTGAACAGTTTACAGACAACTTCAGTTGGAGTACCAACATCAATTTCTCTTACAATAAGAATGAGATAGTTAAACTGGTGGACGATCTTCCTAACGGACTGACATTAACCGATTTCGGCGGTGCCAAAGTCATCCTGAAAAAAGGTGGAGAATACGGCGATTTATATGTACGCCACATCATGCGCGATGAGAACGGAAAGCCTCTGCAAAACGAAAAAGGAGAACCAATTATCAGCGGTGATTCACCGGAAGACCTGAATTACGCAGGCAACATGAATGCCAAGGTTAACTTGGGCTGGAACAATACATTCCGTTACAAAGATTTCACCCTGTCGTTCTTGATTGATGCCAAATTGGGAGGAAAAGTTCTTGCCATGACCGAGGCCGCATTAGACGGTTGGGGAGTTTCCAAGCGTTCGGGCGATGCACGTGATGCCGGTGGCATAACGATAGACGGTGTAAAATTCGACGCTGATAAGTATTATCGCAACACAGGTAATAACAACTTCAATAGCCCATACGCTGTTGAAAACTATGTTTACAATGCCACTAATATCCGCTTACGCGAAATGACCTTCGGCTATACATTCCGCAATTTGTTCGGATTTGGCAAGAATTTGACTGCCGCCCTTATCGGTCGCAATCTGTTCTTCTTCTACAAAGATGCTCCTATGGACCCGGATGTATCAGCAGGTATAACCAATGGTATGCAAGGCGCTGATATGTTTGCCTTACCTACAGCACGCAGTTTTGGACTTAATTTGAAACTTAACTTCTAATACCTACGATAATGAAACCAACAATTATTTTAAAATATACCTTATTGATTGCATTTGCCATCTTTGGAGCAAATGTTATCACCTCATGTACTGATAACTTTGAAAGTCTGAATACCAGCAATATTCAGGTAAACCCGGCAGATTTGCCTTTTGCGGCACAGTGTACCGAGCCAATGACCTACTGCTATCCTCCACAGCAAAATATGTTCCAGTTTTGGACCAACCTAACAATTGACCTTTACGGCGGATATTTCATGACTCCCAATGGAAACTTCACGAACGGAGACATGGGTGAGAATAGAGGACACAGTGGTGGTATGTACGAAAACTACTACCTGCATATCTTTAATAACACACGTCGCATCATTGCACAGTGCGATGTAGACGGCAACAAAGGTCTGGCAGGAGTCATGCGAATCGTACAAGCCTACGGAACTCTGATGACAACAGACGCCTATGGTCCGCTGCCCTATAGCTCCATTCTTCAAAACAAAAACGAGGCTTACTATGATTTTGATAGCCAAAAGGATCTTTATAAAGCTATGTTCAATGATTTGAACCAAGCCATGATAGACATCAAAGCCATGAGTGCCGATGAAATAGTAAAACTAAAAACTTTCGACTGTTGGTGTAACGGAGATATTGAACTATGGATAAAGATTGCCAATACTATGAAGCTTCGTATGGCTTTACGACTCTCAAAACGCGAGGCAGAAACCGGTACTGACATGAATTTAAAAACAATAGCTACAGAAGCAGCTACAAACACCCTAGCTACCGTAAACAAAGATATTTTAATAAGTAAAGGCTTAGAAAATGAAATGTGGCTGATGTTCGCATGGGGAGATTGTGGATTCAATGCCAATTTAGTAACCTTGATGAGTGGCATGAAAGACCCAAGACAACCATTGTATATGACTAAAAATACAGGAGATGTTAAAGATAAGAACAACAGTGAAGTAATAGTGCCCAAAGATAGTCAGTATCTTGGAATTCGCTTTGCCAGCGGTCTGCCCGCCAAGCCAAACAATTGGGGCAACTTCTCCGGTTGGATTCAAGGCAACGGAGGTTCTTCTTACTCTATGCCATTACCGATCATGAAAGCTGCTGAATCATACTTCTTGTTAGCTGAAGCTAAATTAAGATGGAATATCGGTACCGAAAGCGTGAAAGATTTATACGAAAAGGGAATTCGGGTTTCCGCAGAAAACGAGTTAGCTTATAGAGGTGAATATGCAGGAGTAAAGAAATATGAAGATGGAGCGATCGACGCTTATATAAATGGCACTACTACTCAAATTGACTTTGTAGATCCGGTAAATCCTACCTTCAGTACGCGTGCAGTTAATAAACTAAGTGTAAAATGGGATGAGGCTGCTACCAACGAACAAAAATTGGAACGTATCATTACCCAAAAATGGCTTGCATTATTCCCACTATCAACCGAAGCATGGGCAGAACAACGACGTACAGGCTATCCGCATTTCCTCCCTCCTTTTGTAAACGAAAGTAATGGAGGTGTAAATATGGCAGAAGGCGTTCGCCGTGTTATCTACAGCAGCCAAGCTTATGATGCCAATGCCAAAGGTCTGGAAAGCGGACTTAAACTTTTGGATGAAGAGAACTCAAGCAAGTATGGCATTTCCGGAGATAAAGGCGGAACGCACTTATGGTGGGACAATGCTGACAAAGGTAACTTCTAACAGAACAAAAGTCACTCCCCCTTGACATGACCAATTAGCTGAATAAGTGTATCTCAACCATATCTGCTCCGTACCTTCCTCGTATTTAGGGTACTTCAAATGGAGAAACCACGGAGCAAATACGGTTGAGATACGCTTCATGTAGGCATTATATATAAACAAATCTATTGCATCATGATAAATTACAAGAAAACTCTGGCACTATTAGCGGTCACTCTATTTACGGGTGGCAATCTTGTGGCACAAGAACAAGACATTGATTTAAACACACAAAGGTCAGAATCTCAAGATATTCGTATAGTGCCCGGCAAAGTCACTGATCACAAAGGATTGATTATTAATCCTACGCCCCACAATATCAAACTTGTGGAAGGCAGTGAACTTGATATATCAAAAGGCATCAACCTAAAGGATATACAAGGAAAATTCTCTACGGACTTGGGACTTGCCAATCTTAGTAAAAGAGGAACAAAACTTACGATAGACTTCGGGAAAAAGGTTTCACTCAAATCGGGAGTAAAAAGTATATCAGGTGCATATTCAATCAACATTGACGGAAAAGGCATATCCATTATCGGATATGATGAAAAAGGCGCTTTTTATGGAATACAAACTCTTCGCCAAATAATGAAAAGTCCCGTTTCGGCAAACAGCAAACTGCCGCACCTAAATATCAATGATTATCCCGATCTTCCGTACAGAGGAGTAGTTGAAGGATTTTATGGCACACCATGGTCACATCAGGTAAGGCTGTCGCTCATAGACTTCTATGGCAAATTCAAAATGAATTATTACTTGTATGGTCCTAAAGATGATCCCTATCACAGTTGTCCCAACTGGCGCCTACCCTATCCCGAAAAAGAAGCAGAAAGTATCAAGGAACTGGTGACTGCCTGTAATCGCAACCGTGTAGACTTTGTATGGGCCATTCATCCGGGACAAGACATCAAGTGGAATGACGCTGATTATAATAACCTGGTTCACAAATTCAACCTGATGTACGATCTCGGTGTACGTTCGTTCGCCATCTTCTTTGACGATATTGAAGGCGAAGGTACCAATCCTATGAAACAAACCGAATTACTGAATAGGTTGAACAAAGACTTTGTGAAAACAAAAGGTGATGTAGCCCCCCTCATTGTTTGTCCGACGGACTACTCCAAACTTTGGGCAAACCCTACCCCACAAGGAAGCCTTTGCATATACGGCAACAATCTGGACCCCTCAATCAATGTATTCTGGACAGGTGACGTTGTATGCAGCGACCTCACCAAAGAGACTATGGATTGGGTAAACTCCCGTATCAAACGCCCCGCATTATATTGGTGGAACTTCCCCGTTACCGACTATGCACGTCATATTATTATGCAAGGTCCTGCTTATGGTCTCGACACCTTGCTCACCTCAAATGACCTTTGCGGATTAATCAGTAATCCGATGGAACACGGCGAAGCCTCCAAACTGGCACTTTACGGCGTAGCTGATTATGCCTGGAATATAGCGGAGTATAACCCTATCGACAACTGGGAACGTGGTATAGCCGAACTCACCCCTGAAGCAAAAGAGGCTTACAGAACTTTTGCCATTCATTCGTGCGATACAGAAACCGGATACCGGAGAGCTGAATCGTGGGAAACAGAAACATTCAGAATAGATAACTACACCAAAGAAGAATTCAACAATCTGCAAAGAGAATTCGATAAAATAGAGAAAACTCCCGCAGAGATGGAAGAAAAGTGTGCTAATAAGATACTTCTTAGCGAACTTCGCCCCTGGCTTGTGGAATTTGGCAAACTCGGTACCAGAGGAAAGCAAGCGTTGGACTTGATAGAACTTTACAAGAAAGCTGATAATGCTACATTCTGGGCTGCATACATCAATAATCTGATGACTAAAGAAGACCGCAAAGCATTCAATGCTCACAAATCCGGTACAATGAAAATGCAGTCGTTCTACGAAAATACAATGGATGATTTACTAAGAAAGTTCTATACCAAACTGACGGGAAAACTTCCGCTTTCCAACACAGCAATCGGATCATTCAATAATCTCAGCACTATTCAGGGCAAACTGATGTTTGACAATGACTCTACCACATTCTACACCTCGGGCACTTCACAAAACAACCAAAGTTGGATTGGAACTGACCTTGGCTGTACAAAAGAGATAACCGAAATATCTATTCTGCAAGGCAGAAATTCGGTTGACGATGTAGATTACTTTGACAATGCCCTAGTAGAATATTCAGAAGATGGAAAAAGTTGGATCGCACTTACCGACAGCCTTAAAAAACAATATGTAATAAACTGGAACGGAACTCCCGTGAAAGCCAGATATGTCCGGTTAAAGAAACTTCCATCAACAAAAAGCAACTGGGTCGCTATCCGCTCATTCGAGATAAACCCTCTGAAAGTAGAGAAACTGAACTTCTGCGTCGAAGCTGACGACCTAGGAAAAGCCCTTTTTGCATTTGATAAAAATCCGTTTACTTCATATGCCAATAGTGGTGCCTTATCCTTCACGCTTCCCGAAAAAGCTTCAGGATGCACTCTCTTGCTTAAACCTAATTCATCAAAAGGACCTTTAAAACTACTTCAATATGCTTCTGACAATAATTTGTTAGCAGAAACTACAATAAACACTCCTTTCGTAAAAGTAGATTTCAAAAAGGGAACAGAGAAAATAACGATTGATGGAGCGGTAGAGATATTTGAAATCATTTTCCAGGATAGGTGACGTCAACTTCTCTGCATAAGCATAGGAAGACGAGAAATTAGAAGGACTGCATCAGGTTATTAAACTCATGCAGTCCAGGTTATCATTCTTAAAACTTATTCATTTCTATCTCTACTCCATTCTGTATAAAAACAACTTCATACTGCGACTTGTCATCAAAAGCAGATGATGAAGTTTTTATGGATACATTCACTGTTTCATAAGGTTTCAAAGCCTGTATCGAAGTACGTCCTTGGCTGACTCCGTTACACATGACTTCCACTTCAACAGGTTTTGAAGCTGACAAGCCAAAGTTCTGTACTTCTAATTTCAGTTCACTTTTATCTTTGTCGTATACCGGACGTCGAGCTGATAGCAATGCAGGCTGATAATCAACATAGGGAAGACGGGCATATCCGAAAAGCATAGCTCCGTTTTTATCTTTTCCTATCATTTTGGGTGCAAACTCATCGGCTGTGATACCGCTTCCTTTTCCACTGAATACTACAATCAAATCGTTACCGGAGTTTCTTGACTTCAAGGGTTTACAGCCACGACCGAAGTTCACTTCCGTAAACGAACCGAAACGCAAGGACTTTACATCCACATCCGTCTGTGGATTGAAACCTTCTTCGGCAGCAATCTTTACCTCAATATTACGAGTAGAAGGAGTTATTTCTTTCTCATTCAAAACAGAAAGAAGCAGACCTTTATTCAGCGGAATACTGATATTCTTGGAGCTATGTCGGTCATTCGGCTTATCTTCCCATTTAATCGTATCAATTACTGCAAAGTTCATCTGAACCGGACGACCATGATTATCCTGAAAAACCTTGGCGCGCTCGTATTTAAACCAATGTTCTACTTCGCCATCTTTGTGGAAAGAGACACCCGGTACATACGCCTCTCCCTGCTCGGTAACCCAATGAACTCCATCTTTGGAACGTTGATAGAAGGCAATACGGCCTAACCAATCATTCACTATCAAATGATATTGAAGTTCATCCCGCCATACTACTGGGTCTTCAAAACGGCCTTCGACTGGAGGATACACCCGTTTATCGGTCAATTGAAAGTAAGTAGAAAGACCATCTTTACTAATCCAGACACCACCTCCACGACACACCATAAGATAGGAATCATCTTGACGACGGGCAAAGGTGAGATTAGAAAGCCCTTCGATGATTTTGCGATCACGTGGATCGAAATTAAACTTACCGTAAGTCCAAACAGGGCTGTCTTCTTTATCGGCAATGTAATAACCATCTATCACATAAACTACAACACGACCGTCTTTCAACCGGAAAGCTTCGGGATTATGTCCTTTTCCTACAGAATTCTGAATTTTAAAAGGACCTATAGAACTGTTGGAAACAGCGTGATAAACAGTGGAATTAGACCAGAACATATGTCCATTTGGGGAGTCTTCCGGCCATCCGCATACATAGAGATGATATTTACCATCCGGAGCTTGTAGAATATTTCCACCCCAAAAAGAGGTTGTCGGTAATTCAATACCATTATCGACATAGCGGTTCTGAACACTGTCTGTTCCCCAAATGCCTTTAGCCTGAATGCCATCGGGCATAGGGAGAAAGCGGTCCATGAAACGGGCACCTTTTACCAATTGTTTCCATTCGGCAGGACGTTCGCGTTCGGTTATCTGTGCATGGAGTGCGGTACAAAGAATTCCGACTCCGATTAAGCATAACAGTTTCTTCATTTATATTCTTTTTATTTGTTTTTTCTTCAAAACTCCACCAAAATCCGAAAGACTTTTCCCGGATTGGCTTCCCACTCTTTCATGGCTTCCAACGCTTTTTCAGGTTGAATAACTTTGGTTATTAATTCCTCAAACGGACAATTGTCTGCCTGCATATAATTGATTACTGCACGAAAATCGGCAGGTAATGCATTGCGGGAACCACGAATATCCAATTCTTTTTGCACAAAATATTTCGTTTGAAAAGCAACTTCGCTCTTGGCATAGCCGATACAAACGACACGTCCCGTAAAACCGACCTCATCTACAGCCATCACATAGGTTGCAGGGCTACCCACAGCTTCAATTACTACATCGGCACCGAAACCATTAGTTAGTTCCTGCATGCGTTGATGCACGTTTTCAGTCTTCGAGTTGATGGTATAGGTAGCTCCTATCCGCTTTGCCAGGTTTAATTTTTCATCATCCAAATCGACCGCAATAACAGTTGCTCCTCTTAAAGCAGCACGCACAATGGCACCAACGCCAATCATACCACAACCTATAACCATCACAAATTCATTATCGGTTACGCAACCACGGGCAACGGCATGGAATCCTACACTCATCGGTTCTATTAAGGCACAATCACGGGGAGATATTTTCCCGGCAGGAATAATCTTAGTCCAAGGCAATACGGCATATTCGCACATCACACCGTTGCGTTGCACACCGAGGGTTTCATTATGTTCGCAAGCATTGACACGACCGTTGCGGCACGAAGCACATTTGCCACAATTGGTATAGGGATTCAACGTTACGTTCATTCCTTTCTCGAAACCGGCAGGTACATCCGCTCCAATTTCTTCAATCACAGCTCCTACCTCATGTCCGGGAATAACAGGTAGTTTCACCATCGGGTTACGTCCCAGGTAAGTATTTAAGTCGGAACCACAAAAACCGACATACTTTATCTTTACCAATACTTCGCCGGCTCCAACAACCGGCTTTTCTAATTCAACCACTTGCATTTCAAAGGGGTTGACAATCTGAACAGCTTTCATATTATCTAAGAAATAAATTTATCAATCAATTACTTTATATCCTTTCCAGCCATAATAGGCACAGAATACGAAACAAATCATGGGCACACAGTATGCTACATAATATATATGTTCATTGACGTGCATGAAGTATGCTGTGAGCTGAGGAAGACATGCATTACCAACGATAGCCATAACCAGAAAAGCCGAACCACTCTTGGTCTGTCCACCCAAACCTTTCAGCGCTAACGAGAACTGCGTAGGATACATAATGGACATAAAGAACGAAATAGCCAGCATGGCATAAAGCCCGACCATACCACCAAATGCCATAACCACTCCGCACAGCAGTATATTCATCAAAGCATAGACCAGCAGCATATCCTGTGGGCGGAATTTCACCATCAAGCCCGTGCCGATCCAACGTCCCAAAAGGAAAGCGAGCATATACAGTCCGAAGAAAGTAGTTGCAGTATCTTCCTGCAATCCGGCATACGAACAGCAGTAAACCAGGAACAAGCTGTTAATAGCTGTTTGCCCGCCATTATAAAAGAACTGTGCAATCACTCCCCAACGCAAATGCGAATGTTTCAATACACCGAAGTCAATCAGTTTCTCCTTTGTTCCGGCAGATGACGATGTATCTTCATCACCAATCTTGGGAAGTTTAGAAAATACAAATACTACCGCAATCACAATAAGCAGCAGAGCCAGTATCAGATAAGGCAGTTTCATAGCATCCGTCTCTAGCTGGATATAGGCTTGCCAACCACCCGGATAATCAACAGGAAGGGTATCACGCGTATACTGTGAGCCACTAAGCACCAGTTTGCTCAGAAACATAGCTGCTATAAAAGCACCCAGTCCATTGAAAGACTGTGCCAGGTTTAATCGTCGCGGAGCCGTTTCGGGCGAACCTAGAACAGTGACATACGGATTGGCAGCTGTCTCCAGAAAACACATTCCGGTAGCAATAATGAAGAAGATACAAAGGTAAGCCCAATATTCCTTCAACATGGCAGCAGGGAAAAAGAGCAACCCACCGATAGCAGCCAATACCAGACCGAAGATAATACCCGATTTATAGCTATAGCGTTTCATGAACATAGCTATTGGAATGGGGAAGATAAAATAAGCAAGCCAATAAGCCGTTTCGGTAAAAGAGGCTTCAAAGGTGTTCAGTTCGCAAGTTTTCATTAATTGCCTTATCATGGTGGGAAGCAGGTTACTACTGATAGCCCACAGAAAGAACAGGCAGAAGACAAGTGCAAGGGGGATAGTATATTTTTTTTGGTTCATGGTGTTGTTCTGTTTACTCTGACATGTTTTTGATAGATGGTAATACGGGAAGATTAGAAAATCCGTAGAAGCGACGGGCATTCTCTCCTAAGAAGAGTCGCTTTTCATCTTCCGTCAGTTCCTGAGACTTGGTTATAAAGTCGTAAGACATCTTGTAGGTAATGGCTGTAATAGTGCGCGGATAGTCGGAGCCCCACATAAGTTTCTCCATTCCTACCAATTCCGCAGCCCGGCGAATGGCTTTTACTGCTCCACTGAATGGATAAAACTCATCATTGAAGAGCCATGTGATTCCCCCGGACTCAATCATTACATGCGGATGGCGTGCCAGGCGGATTTGCTCTTCCCAGTCGGGAAGCGTCACCATTCCGAAGTGCCCGATAGCAATCTTCAAGCGTGGACATGCCTGAATAATCTCTTCCATTTCGGCAACCTGTGTTGCACCGTCAGCCAAATCGATAGAGAGGATAACCTCCCGTTCTTCCATATAATGGAACATTTCCATCATCTCATCACTGTTCAGCATCACCCGTCCTTCTTTCAGCAGTAAACGTTGTGCAGGAATCTTGATTGCTTTGAAACCTTTCGCGATCAGTTCTTTTGCCTGAGACAAGAATCCCGGTTTACGAAACTCGCACATACCACAGACCAGGAAACGGTTGGGATAACGGTTTGCCACTTCTTCCAAATATTCATTCTGAATACCGTCAATATATTCCTGCGTAATAACGGCAGCAGATACTTGGGCATAGTCCATGTTCGAGAGAAAGACTTCGGCACTGTTCACACCGTCCGTCATAAATGGAGGAAGCATCTGCCGGATTTCACCCATAAACAACGAGCGACCTTGTTCGAGGGTACGGATAGGCAAGCCATCCACTTCTGTGTCTTGCCTCAACCATAAGTGGGCATGGGCATCAATGATTGTGTAGTCCATAGGTTATCAGTGGATTATGAGTTAGCCCAGCTTACTCGTTGTTGTTCTCCTATTATCTTCTGAACTTCGCCCACGAGTTCCCAATCTATCGGTTCCTTAATAAACGCAACGTTCTTTTTTACATTCTGCGGATTGGCGGTACTGAATAAGGTAGTAGCAATTCGAGGGTTGCTAACAGAAAATTGCATAGCAAGCTTCTCGATGGGATAATTTTTTGTCTTACAATACTCCATTGCTTGGCGACATGCTGCGACTAAAGAGGCTGGTGCCGGATGCCAAGCAGGAACACCCCGTTCGGTCAAGAGTCCCATGGATAGCGGAGAAGCATTAATAACGCCGATGCCTTTCGATTCGAAGTAATCGAGGAAGTCAGCCAGTTTATCATCGCACAGGCAGTAGTGGCAGAAATTAAGAATAGATTCAACGGTACCGACGGGTGAATGGTCTATTACCCATTGCAGATTTTCGAGTTGCAAGTCGGTAATTCCTACATGGCCTACTACTCCTTTTGCACGTAATTCAACCAAGGTGGGAAGGGTTTCATTGACTACTTGATTTAAGTCGGCAAACTCAATATCGTGTACATTAATCAAATCAATGAAGTCGATATTCAGTCGTTCCATACTTTCATACACGCTTTCCGTGACACGTTTTGCCGAGTAATCCCACGTGTTTACTCCATCTTTACCATAGCGTCCTACTTTAGTAGATAAATAGTAACGGTCACGAGGAATATCTTTTAGTGCTTTTCCCAAAACTGTTTCGGCTTTATAGTGTCCATAATAAGGAGAAACATCAATGAAATTCATCCCTGCTTCGATGGCTGTAAAAACAGCTTCAATGCCTTCTTTCTCTTTAATATCATGGAATACCCCTCCCAACGAAGAAGCTCCGAAACTAAGGGAAGATACCTTCATCCCTGTTTTACCGATTTCATGGTACTGCATACTTATCAGATTTTGAGTTATTCTACTTGCACACAAAAGTAGGTAGGAAACGAATTGGATAGCGCCAGCACCTGGCAAAAAACTAACGTAACGGTTTACGTAAAAAAACTGGTCTTTTATACGTATACTTATCAGAGAATACACTTTCTTTGTAAATGAATCTAAAGCAAGACTATTTCATGAAAAACCAGAAACATACTTCACTCAAAGACCTTGCCCAAGCATTGGGTGTATCTATCCCTACCGTTTCCAGAGCACTGAAAGATAGTCCTGAAATCAGTCGTGAACTTTGTGTCAAAGCCAAGGAGTTAGCCCAACAGATGAATTACCGTCCCAACCCCTTTGCACTGAGCCTACGGAAGAATGCACCACGCATTATTGGAGTAGTAGTGCCCGATATTGTCACTCACTTCTTCTCGTCCATCCTCAATGGTATAGAGAATATGGCCATCCGTAATGGGTACTTTGTGATTATCACTACCTCCCACGAGTCTTACGAAAACGAAAAGAGAAACATAGAGAATCTGGTCAACATGCGGGTAGAAGGGATCATCGCCTGTTTGTCGCAAGAAACCACAGATTACTCCCACTTCACTGCTCTGAAAGATATTAACATGCCACTTATTTTATTCGATCGTGTCTGCCTCATCGACCAATTCTCTTCGGTAGTGGCAGATGGCGAACATTCGGCACAAATAGCTACGCAGCATCTGTTGGATAACGGTAGCAAACGAGTTGCCTTTATCGGTGGAGCCAATCATCTGGATATTGTAAAGAAGCGGAAGCATGGGTATCTAGAGGCACTACGTACCAATCACATCCCTATCGAAAAAGAATTAGTAGTGTGCAGAAAGATAGATTACGAAGAAGGAAAGATTGCCACAGAGATGTTACTATCTCTCCCCCACCCACCCGATGCCATACTTGCCATGAACGATACCTTGGCTTTTGCCGCCATTGAAGTAATCAAGAGCCACGGTCTGCGCATTCCGGACGACATCGCAATCATAGGATATACCGACGAACAGCATGCCAACTATATTGAGCCTAAACTCTCTGCCATATCCCACCAAACCTATAAGATGGGAGAAACCGCATGCCAACTCTTGATAGAGCAGACAAAAGGGAATAAAACTATCAAGCAGGTGATAATTCCTACACAACTACAAGTAAGGGAAAGTTCGATAAAGAAGCGCTGAATTCCTATATGCTTCTTTATCTTTTTGCCATCGCATTGGCAAAGTCTTGCCAAGCCTATGGCAAAAGATTGCCAATTCGATGGCAAAGCCTTGCCAATACGATGGCAGGAACTGACGGATTAGAAGAAAAAATGTATCTTTGCCATTGAAACATGAATCGCATTACTATGAAAAGATTTTTTAATACTATCACACCAATATACCGGCATCGTATAGAAAGTATAAAACATCTATTTCTCCTTGTTCTATTCTTAGGAGTAGTGCTTTGTCACACTTATGGCAATGATTTCCAATTCATCAGTATCAATACTACACAAGGGTTAAGTGACAATCAGATACGCTATATCTTCCAGTTGCCCGACGGTAGAATGACCTTTACCACCACCGGAAGCATTAATCTGTACGACGGCACACACTTCACCAACCTCCATCGCACATCAGAAGATATTTATCCACTAAAACAATACGACGGCTTCTACCACTTCTATCTCAGCTCCGATTCATTACTATGGATCAAAGACTACCGCCGGTTGATGTGCATTGACTTATGCAAACAACAATATATCACTGACCTGCATTCGTATTTTCAAGAGAAAGGAATTGAAAAGCCTATAGATGATATGTTTGTAGATGCCGAAGGACGAATCTGGTTGATAACCGATGAAAAGCTGCTGCAACAAGACCTCAAATTTAATCTTCAGTTATCCCTCAGTCAAGGAAAAGTACAAGATTTGGCAACGGATGCTGACTCTTTATATCTGTTCTATAATACCGGAGAAGTAGTCTGCTATTCTCTCAAAACAAAGAAACAGCTCTATATAAAAGCAGCTTATCCTAAAGAAGAAAGGGGAAAATTCGGAAATACTTCGCTTGTTGTCCGTGGAAAGAATGGATTTTACCAGTTGCGTAATGGTCTAAAAGGAGGCTTTTTTCATTTCGATACCCGGCAACAGACGTGGACCAAAATCATGGAAAAGGATTACACGCTGAACACATTAATCATTTCTACCGATGATAAAGCATACATCAGTTGTCTTCGTGGCCTTTGGATTATAGACCTTGTCAAAGGAGAGCAGCAATACCTGCCTTCACTCAAAACCCCAAAAGGAAATGTCCCGGCTACAGAAATAAGCACTGTATTTCAAGACTGGCAAGGGGCTTTGTGGCTAGGAACTTTCAACCGGGGATTACTTTACTACCATCCGGCTATGTACAAACTGATACATATAGACCGAAAAGCTTTTCCGGTATCTGCCGAAGAAGACATAGCCGTGACACATTTTGCAGAAGATAAGGAAGGTACTATATACATCAAAGAACGTTCTGCCATTTACAAGCTGGATATTCAGGCTGATGGAACCCGAAAGCTCTTACCGGTATCTTCTTCTGCAATCTCCAAAGAAGTGTTAGAGCAGTTGCAAGCTTCTAGTTCCACCTCATTTCAGAACAAAACTTATACAGTTCTCTGCAAAGATAGCCGGGGATGGACTTGGATAGGGACAGCAGACGGACTGGAACTCTATAGCAATGACACGCAGACCGAACCCCGCCGTTTCTATCGTGAAGATGGTTTAACCAATAACTTTGTACAAGCCATCTTCGAAGACCGGCAACACAGAATATGGGTTACTACCAGTAATGGTATATCCCAACTTAACATTGACCCGAAGACACAACAGATCAATATCACTAACTACAACCAGCGTGATGGTGCCTTGGAAGGAGAATATATAACAAACTCCATTTTCGAATCGAGCGACGGTACACTTTACTTTGGAGGAGTGGATGGGTTTACGATCCTTCCTTCAGATGAAACTTATGACACTTCCAAGTCCCTATCTATCGCTCCAGGACTGCCTTATCAGCCCGTCTTTACCGCTTTTTATCTACATGGAGAAAGGGTCATCACGGGCAAAGCCTACAATGAGCAAGTTATACTCCCCCAAGCCACTGCCTACACCCATGAAATCTCACTGAAATACAATCAGAACTTTATCACCTGTGAATTTTCCGCATTGAATTACTTCAATCCTGAACGTACCTACTACCGTTATCAACTGGAAGGAATCGATTCAAACTGGATTACTACAACCACCAACAAGGATAGTAACGGCATCCTGCAAGTATCTTATACCAACCTGCCTCCGGGACATTATACACTGAAAGTAATGGCATCGGACAATGCAACCCAATGGAACGAACAGCAAGTAACCCAAGTGAATATTATCATTCATGCCCCTTGGTGGAAAACCAATCTGGCATTCGCTGCTTATATAATTCTGACATTATCACTAATCTGTGTAGGTATCCGCCTATACATCTATTGGACTCAAAAAGAGATAGAACGTCGGCATAAAGAAGAGATTCTATTACTTCGTATCCGCAATCTGATAGAACAGTGCAACCGCTACGAGGCAGAACAGAAAAATAATGTGGAAGAAGTAACCAGTCCGCCCTCCGCTTTTCTTACCCAAGCCATAGAATTGGTGGAGAAGAACCTGCACGTCCCCGGATATTCGGTAGAGCAGTTAAGCCGAGACCTCTGCATGGAGCGCACCGGACTTTACCGCAAACTGGTATCCTTGCTTGACCAGTCACCCAGTCTGTTTATCCGCAACATCCGCTTGCAACGGGCGGCGCAATTGATTCTTGAAAACAACCTCAGCATCACCGAAATTGCCGAATGTACCGGTTTCAGCAGTACCAGTTACCTGAGCAAGTGTTTTCAGGAAATGTATGGTTGCCGCCCCTCTGAATATGCCGCCCGACAACAGAAATCAACCTGATTGTTGTTCGTTTCAACAAGAGTGTTGCGGCTACAACGCCTCTACGGGCTACCTTTGCGGCATAAAAATGAAAACACATTGATAGACCATGAAAATGAATTTTAGTAGAAAAGCCGGTATATTACTGGCTTGTGCAACCCTGATTGCAACCACCTTTTGCACAGCACAGAATGTGCAACGCACCGGGCAAGGCGTCAAGTACTCCACCCAAGGAATGGACATTAGCGTAGATTTTTATTCGCCCTCTATTGTCCGCGTTTACAAAACTCCCGAAGGCAAAACCTACAACAAGGAAAGTCTCGTAGTAACCAAATCGCCCGAAACTACTCCGATAGAAATATCGCAGGAAGGCGGATTGTATGCAGTGAAATCTTCACAATTGAAAGTCCTCGTTAATCCGGCTACCGGAGGTATTAGTTTCTATACCCCTGACGGTAAAGAGTTGCTAAAAGAAAAAGACTCCGGCACCTCCTTTACTGCAAAGAACGATGCAGGCACTCCCTCCTATCAGATAAAAGGCGCATTCCAGCTGGATAAAGACGAACCTATCTATGGTGTGGGTCAGGTAATGGATGGTAAACTCAACCGCCGCAACTCCAGACATCACATGCAGAACGAAAACATGTTCACTTACTCTCCCTACTTCATGTCGCCTTCAAAAGGATACGCCGTATACTGGGACAATTACTCCATTTCTGATTTTGTGGACACACCGCAGGAATTGGTATTCGAGAGTCTGGGACATTGTGCTGATTATTACTTTATGTATGGCGGCACTCCCGATAAAATCATTGCCGAAGTCCGCGATCTTACAGGACATGCCCCGATGCTTCCATTATGGAGCTACGGCTTTTTCCAAAGCAAAGAGCGCTATCATACTCAAGAAGAGAACCTGAATGTATTGAAAGAATTCCGCAAACTGCAAATCCCCATCGATTGTATGATCCAGGACTGGCGTTACTGGCCCGAATATCAGAAAACCGACAGTGCCTGGAACTCTCACAGTTTTGATCCCGAACGTTTTCCCGAACCCAAGAAGTGGGCCGACGAGATACACCGTCTCAACGCAAAATTAATGATAGTAGCCTGGCCAGGCTTTGGTCCTAAAACCGAACAACGCAAAGAGTTTGATTCCAAAGGTATGATTATTAACTTCGATACCTGGCCTCCCAAAAGTGGTGCACGTCCCTACGATGCTTATAACTCCGAAGCCAGAGACATCTATTGGAAATACCTCAATAAAGGCATTTTCAGCTACATCGGCAACGATGGTTGGTGGCTCGATTCTACAGAACCCGATCATATCGACCGCAAGGAATCCGATTATGATCTGCCCACCGCACTCGGTTCTTATCGCAGCGTAAAGAATGCTTTCTCATTGATGCACAATGCCGGTATCGCTACTCATCAGAAAGCCCATACTCAAAACAAGCGTGTAGTCCTCCTTACCCGTTCGGGCTTCATCGGCCAACAACGCTATGGTTCCAACACTTGGAGCGGCGACGTAGCCTCTACTTGGGAGATGCTGGAAAAACAAATTCCTGCCGCACTGAACTATACACTTATGGGCATTCCCAACTGGAACAGTGACATAGGCGGTTTCTTCGCCGGACGCTGGAACGAAGAAGGCGGCCCCAAAAACCCAAAATACCAAGATCTGTATGTGCGTTGGATGCAATTCGGCACGTTCTGTCCCATGATGCGTTCGCACGGAACAGAACTTCCACGTGAAATTTGGAACTTCGGCAAGCGCGGTGACTGGTGCTTCGATGCTCAAGAAAAGATGATAAAACTACGTTATCGCCTATTACCTTACATATATAGCACTTCTTGGGATGTATCAAGCAACGACGGAACATTTATGCGTCCGCTACTGATGGACTTTACGTCTGACAAGAAAACCTATGAACTGGGCGGTGAATATCTATTCGGTCGTTCCATCTTAGTAACCCCCGTCACCAAGCCGGAAGTTACGGAATGGCCCGTCTACCTGCCCCAAGGAGCCGATTGGTGGGACTTCTGGAGCAACCAAAAGCAACAAGGCGGACAAACCGTGAATCGCGCTGTAACCAAAGACATCTTGCCGGTATATATCAAAGCCGGAAGCATTCTGCCTTTCGGCCCGCAAGTTCAGTATTCTACAGAGAAGAACTGGGACAATCTGGAAATCCGTATCTATCCCGGTGCCGATGGAACTTTCACTCTGTACGAGGACGAGAACGATAACTACAATTATGAAAAGGGTGTGTACTCCACCATCCGTTTTCAGTGGAATGATAAAAACCGTAATCTAACGATAGAAGACCGCCAAGGAGAATATCCCGGTATGCTGAAAAACCGCAAATTCAATGTGGTATTAGTAAACCAGAAATCGGGAACAGGTGATACACCGATGAAGGGGGGAAAGAGCGTTAACTATACAGGGAAAAAGACGACAATTAAATTCTAAGTCCACACCCTTAATCAATACGACACTACATCCAGCTATCAATACTTTATGATAGCTGGATGTTTTTTGATATTTTATCATTATATTTAATATACTACTATATGCATAGAAACTACAATGATTTGGAAAGTAAACAATAAAAATATATATTTGCAATATTAATCATATATTGCTATGAATCGACTATTAGGATTATTATTATTTCTATTCTCAATTCTATTTTATCAACTTGCAAAAGCACAGAACAATCCTTATAAGATTGATGATAAGCTATATGCCTACTATCAGAAATGTAGTTCTTATGTCAATAATCCAGTTATGCTGACTATGGCAGATACCCTGTTCAAAAATGCAGCACATACTAAAGACGAGAAGGCTCAATGTCTGGCATTGCATCTAAAAGTTGATTATTATTACTACGCAGACAGTCTGGAAGCTTTGCTGCGCGAGAATCAAAATATCGCCAACTTTGCACGCCAAACACAACATCAGCAGTACATATTCAGTGCGTGGAACCGCGTAATCTCCTACTACATGCTGCATCATGACCGTGAACAGGCATTACAAGAGTTAAAACGGTATCAAGACGAAGCACTCCGTCTCAACAACTCGTATGGTATTGCGCGTAGTTATATCCGTATGGGTGAACTTTATCAGTCATTAAACAACGATCTCGCCATCAAGCAATTTAAAAATGCTATAGAATATTACAAAAACATCGGTGAGACTAAAGACATTTCTTATCCTTACAACCGCCTTGGCTATTGCTATCTAAAAAAGCAAAACTTGAAAACAGCCGAGGAATATGCATTGCAATCATTGGATTCCGCTAAAGTCACAGCTCATAAAATAAGTGCATATTCTATTCTATTAAAAATTTACATTAAAGCCTGCAATTTTGAGAAAGCGGGTATATATAAAGAATTACTTGATGGCCTCCATGCAAAAAAACTACTTATAGGAGCCAATAAAAGCAGCTACTTTAAAGGAATTTCAGACTATTACATCGCCTTAAGGCAATGGGGAAAAGCACTCATTTACGTAGATTCTATTGAAGACCCGATTATAAAAGCTGAGCATCAGGCAAAAATTTTCTTTGAGCAAAAGAACTTTGAGAAGGCTTACTACTATACCAATCTGAAAAACAGGCTATCCGACTCTATAGTACAAGCCACTAATGCAGAATTGCTTGCTGTATACAATGCTCGTTTCAACAACCAGACTCTGGAAATGGAGAAAAAACGCCTAAAAGTACAGCACCAGCAAGAAGAGTTACACCGAATAGCTCTAGAAACCCGAGAGAAGCAACGCAACTTTATCGTTCTTACCATTATATTATTAATGACAAGTGGCTTCTCTCTATTTTATGCGGGCAGTCGCCGCCGTTATGCACAACGTCTGCAAGCAGAAAAATTGTTAGCTGAAGAAGCTTGTCACCGTGCTGAAAACGCCGACCGTTTGAAAAGTGTTTTTCTACAAAATATCAGCCATGAGATACGTACTCCGCTCAATGCCATAGTAGGATTCAACGAGATACTGAATGGCAATGACAACATTGAATTAGAACCGGAAGAACGGGCAGAACTTCTCAACAGTATTCATCGGAATACCGAGCTTCTACTGACATTGGTCAACGATGTACTTGATCTTAGTTCGCTGGAGAGTGGTAACTATCAGCTAACTCTCGCTCCTACGAATATAGAAGAATTATGCAGGCATACTATAACCAATGTGGAAACGAAAGTTCCTACAGAAGTATCCCTGGAATTAGAAGCATCTCCCAGCAACCTGATTATCACAACCGATGCTTCATGTCTGCAACAAATACTAATGAATCTTTTGGAAAATGCCTGCAAATATACGGAACAGGGTAAAATAATTCTCGCTTATAGAGCAGATCCAGAGAAAGTGGTCTTTTCGGTTACCGACAATGGCTGTGGTATTTCTCCGGACAATGCAGAAATTATCTTCCAACGCTACGAAAAGCTGGATAGCTTCAAACCGGGCTTTGGTATAGGACTTAGTATCTGTCGAAGTATCGCCACATTGTTGAATGGGCACATCTATTTGGATACCACCTATATCCAAGGCGCTCGATTTGTATTAGAGATTCCGATTACATCACAAAATAAATAAGAATCGAATGTAACAGAAAGACTGATTTTAAATTACATCTTTATTACTATATAGTTTTTTTAGCCTTAGCAATGCCTCAATATAGTAATAATCAGCATAAATAATTGATGCATCTATCTCCGACTTGGCAGGCCAGTGTCCTGTGGAATGGAGCAAGAATGAAGGTTTCGATTTACCACTTTGGTATTTGTCGGAACTGAGGCTTGCTAACATCTTTACAGCTGCATCTTTATATTCAGTGGCTTTCTCGACAGGCAGATAAGTGGATAATTCCAATAAAGCGGAAGCCACTACTGCGGCGGCTGATGCATCACGAGGAGAATTAGGGATAGACGGATCATTGAAATCCCAATAGGGAACGTAATCTTCCGGCAGGTTCTTCAAATAAACATCGGTTATTTTCTGTACAAAATCCAGGTAACGGGTATCTTTCGTTTCACGATAGAGAACTGTATATCCGTAAATCCCCCATGCCTGTCCGCGAGCCCACATCGTATTATCGGCATATCCCTGATGGGTACATCCCCGAATAAAGTCTCCGGTCAAGGTATCGTAAACAGCCACATGATAGGAAGTATAATCCGGACGGAATTGATATTTCATAGTCTTGTCGGCATGAGAAATGGCAATATCCGATAGATAAGGATTACCACCGTTCTTGGCTGCCCAGAATAGCATTTCCAGGTTTATCAAATTATCCATAATCGTGTTGTGCCCGCCGAACATCTCTACATTTCGCGGCCATGAGAGGATAGTACCTACACGCGGATTGAACAAGGTAGCCAAGGTATCCGCAGTATTTAAAATGACTTTTTTGTACTCGGGGTTTTGCGTCAGGCGATAACCGTTACCGTAGCTGCAAAATATCAGAAAGCCCAAATCATGGTCGAAAGCCGGAGATTCTGAGAGGAACTTCAGGGATGAGGTGAATTTATCAGCCTCTTCTTTTAACTTCTCATCACCGGTATACTCATAATCGTACCACAGAATGCCGGGCCAAAAGCCACTGCACCATTCATCTTTGGTAGCCTTACGGCAATGCCAAGTGGTAAGGCTATCCATGATGTTGCGGGGCATCATGGTATAATCAATGCTACCATCATTTGTTTTCAGTTCGGTTAAAGTACGATGTACCTGATTATTACAATAATCAAGAGCCTTGTCCACGTCGAACTCCTCCTTCGGAGCGGAACAAGCTGTAAGCAGGCATAAGCCCAAACTTGCTAATAGAGTTTTTGTCTTCATATAATATATTCTTTTATCTTTCAATGTGAAACCAGTCGGCATCTACCCAACCCCTCTCTTTTCCAAATGGAGCGGTACTGAACAAACCTATCTTAGCTCCTATCCATTTCCCTTGACGGGCAACGAAGGGTTCACCGACTGTTTTGTATTTCTTTCCATCCAAGCTATAAGAGAAACGGCAAATTCCATTCTTACCTACATTTACCCGCAAGTAAATGTCTCTTTCATAATTGGGATTCAATCCGGCTTCAAACTTCCGGCTCAAAGGCAATTCAGCAAGGCGGGTTGTGATTTCTTTATTCTTCTGTTCGGCATCTTTACAGACTACTTGTTTCAGAATGAATTGCTCTCCTTCTTTCTCCACTCCGATGTAGCAATAATCCCAACCCATCACAATCAGACCGGATTGCTGTCCGTCGGCTTTTGCAACGACTTTTAGTTTGGTAGTTGCCGCGAACTCTTCCGCAGGAAACTTCTGCAAAAGAAGATTAGGAACTTCCCAGAAGTTCACAAAGTCTTTTGATAAGATATGCCCATAGATACGCATATATCCTAAATCAGAGGTAAATCCAAAAGTATCCTGATAATTAGCATGCCATTCCCATTGCAATCCCAGTTGCCGGGAATTAAATTCATCACTTTCCGCCGGTGATTCTACCGGATAGGTACGACCTACATTCGGCATTTTGTAGCGTTTCACCGGTTCTCCACAACCATCATCATCTTTATCTTCACCAATTACAGGCCAGTCGTTCACCCACTTCATAGGATTCAGATGGATGATGCGACCATACATCGCTTTATCCTGAAAGTGAATGAACCAAGATTCACCGGAATTCGTTTCCACCCAGCCACCTTGATGAGGGCCGTTGATATCGGTCTTTCCTTGTGCCATTACTATTTTCGATTCGTAGGGTCCATATATATTCCTGGAACGGAGTGCCAACTGCCAACCGGTAACTACACCGCCGGCAGGAGCCAGTATATAATAATATCCATTGTGTTTGTAGAGTTTAGGACCTTCTATAGTATGGTTTACGCCATCATTGCCATCGAAAACAAGTACAGGCTCACTGATAACCTGTGTGCCTTCTGCATTCATTTCACAAATTACAATGACACTGTTAAAGGCCGCACGGCTTCCTGCCCAGGCATGCACCAAATAAACCTTTCCATCCTCGTCCCAAAGAGGAGCAGGATCTATCATTCCCTTCCCTGCTTTTACCAGTACCGGAGCTTCCCACTTTCCCAATGGATCTTTGGTTTTCACCATAAAGATACCGAAATCCGGATCTCCCCAGTAGATATAATACTCACCCTTATGATAACGGATAGAAGGAGCCCACACCCCTTTTCCATGCTGGGGTTTGTCATAAAACTCCTTTGGTTCAATGGTTTTCAGTGCATAATTAACTAACTTCCAATTCACCAAATCCTTGGAATGCAGAATGGGTAATCCCGGGCTGCATCCGAAGCTGGACGCCGTCATATAGAAATCATCACCAACCGCACAAACATCCGGATCAGAATAATCGGCATGAAGGATAGGATTGGTATAATACTGTCCGTACATGTTCTGACAAATACCAAGTATCAGAATTATCCTTAAAAAAGCTCTTACCATAATTGTTACCTTCTAAATAAACTATCCCAAAAACATCTTTTTTACCTCAAAATACATCAACCTAATGAATAACTCTTCTTTTATACGTTTAAGGAGATAATTACACTTAATCCATTATAATATTTTTCCATTATATCTCTTATATTTCTTCATTTCCTTACCATTAATGGGGACCAAACGGATAGCTGCTCCCCCACTGGGTTTCAAATCAAACTTCATGGTCATGGAGGCATCGACTAAAAGATAAGTGCATGTTACCCCGGTGCGGGTCTTCACTTTATCACCGCCATCAGTATAGATGGATGCCAGATACGTTTTGTCTTTATCGAGGAAAGAGAGCGGAATGTTTTCTTTAGATCCGTTATTATTGGTCATTGCGGCAACAAACCAATCTTCGCCTTTGCGACGTGCCATTGTAATATTCTTGCCGGGCGCTCCATCCAGCACTTTCGTATCGTCGAATACGGTTTGCAGGTTTTCGAACCATTCTATTTCGGGTTCTCCCTGATAGAAAGAAGGTTTGTCATACCAAAAAATAGTTTGCAGAAGACTATAGAAGACAAGTGAAGCTGCTAACTGGTGAGCATGCGTTGTCTTCAAACGTTTGTCGAAATAGCAGATTGTATAATCCGCCGCACCGTTTATCATACGGGTGAAAGGCAGCGTTACATTGTGCGTTGCATCGGGAAATTCTTCATTTCCGCAGATGCCTTCCTGCGTCAACAAGTTAGGATAAGTGCGGCTGAAACCCGAAGGACGGAATTCGTCATGAATATTCATTAACAGATGATTTTCAGCAGCAAGACGTACAAGGTCGTGTACCCATGTAGCCCAACGATGGCTGGCATACTGTACAAAGCCCGATTTCACACCCACAATACCCCATTGATGCAACAATGGGAAAAGTTCTTTTGCTTGTTTCATCAGTGCATGTTGGTTGACATATACCCAAATGCCGACACCTTTTTCTTTTCCGTAGGCAATAACGCGGGGCATATCCAACTTGGCAACTACTTTCGTGGCATCGCCGTCGTGCGAAGTACAAGGCATGTACCATTGCCAATCGAAAAGCATATAAGGAATATTGTGTGCGGCGCAGAAGTCAATGGTAGCGATAGCTCCTTCGGTAGAAATGGTGGTTTCACGCATAATTTTGCCGGGCTTCACCCAGGCGGCTGCATCGGCAATCTCGCAAGGAGGGTTCAGGTTCTGAATAATATCATTATGCTCTAAAAGTTCACCGGGTTTATCGGCAGCCATAATAATCTTCCAAGGTGTGGCATAATAAGTGACGATATCCACAGGGCTGTACATAACTGAAGTCAGCGTATTCTTTTTAGTTTCGGAAGTTTTAAATTTGGTCAGGCACCAGTCATCCACATCGGCATCGGTCAAAGCGGCCCATTTACCGTTAGGCAGTTCTATTGTCAATGCACGCTCTACAGGGTGTTTGATTTCGTTGATATCCAGATGTTCGAAGAATGCCTGTGCCCATTGCTCTGTCCAAGCCTTGGTGCCTGTAGGGAAAGCATATTCTGTGAGATCCCCCACTACCTTGTGGAAGGTAGCTTTGGGATGTTCGGGAAAGAAATAACGGAAAGCAATACCTTCATCGTAGGCACGCACCTCAATATTTAATCGATAAAAAGAGCCGTCTTTTTTAGACAGATACAAAGTAGCTGCATTGTAGCGGTCATGGATCTGACTACGCTCACCATAGTGTGGCTTCCAAATTGTATCAACAGAAGGCAAACAAGTAATAGAGTCTACTTCCAGATTATCCATCCAAGAGACTGGTTGCACCAGATTACGTTGTCCCAAAGCCATCTCCCAAATGCGATTATCCAGTTCCAATCCTGCACGTGACTCCTGAATAACCGGCTCTCCTTTGAATGCTACTTTGTAGCAAAGTTCATTGACCTGCGGCGAGAGTTGCTTTTGGTAAAACACAACTTGATGCGTACCGTTTGGGGAAGATAATCTCAACTCTTTATTGGTTTCAGCAGCAAGCGAAACACTAATGGTCAACAAAGTAATTGCAAAACTAATATTCTTCATGTTATCGTATTTATTATTTCTTATAAATACGACTGTGAAGAGATGAATACTCAATCGAAAAGAAAAAATATTAGATTTACAATCACTTTGCTTTTTACTCACGTTTCGGAAAAACGGAAGTTGACTTCCTATTCAATAGCTTTCCATACTGCCTGCAACATCGGTACTACAGAAAGGTCATCACCGGTGGCCTGCTTTATCCATACATTCGGTGTCAGTTTGCCTTGTTTGAAGATGCGGCTCACTTCTGCGGCAAAGTCCTTTCCTGTCAGGTAATTATCCAGTTGGAATTCGATAATCTGCCCAAAGGCATAAGCCGATAGGTAAAGCGGATAACCAATCATGTGAGAATAAATAGCCAGCACCGTTTCGTCTTTCACACCGAATACAGGGGCGAAATATTTATTCCAAACCTCTTTCGATAATCTAATCACTGCTTCCTGCAATTGCAGAGCTGTAGCATCGGGATGGGCATACATCCATTTCCACACAGCTATATCGAGCATGGACACACCACAGATTTCATACATGCTCCATGCTTTATCCAGAATGTCCATCTTTAGCTTTTCGGGGTTATTATCTTCAATGCCCAGCAGTTCCAAATCACGCTTCTGGAAAACGAAGGCCAATGCCTCGGTAAAGGAAGTGTTGGGAACGCCACTCATCATAAAGTAATCTACATCATATAAAGAGATAGTTTGCTCCACATTGTGACCGAACTCATGGATGGCGATATTGTAGCCTTTATAGTCCATGCCTTGTTCCGGAATGCGGGTACGTAGTCGCGAACGTTGTCCTTTCATGGCTGCTCCCCATGCATGACCGGAACCGCGTGCAGCATCTACAGCTATTTTATCGGCAAGGTATTGGGCACGTTCCTTATCAAATCCAAGTTTGCAGAGAATATCGGGAAGCTGCTTTTCCATAGTAGCCGCATCAGGATAAAGGGCACGGGTCTGTTCGTTCAATTTATTTTCATCCAGATTGCTACGGGCTTTGAATCCGTCATACCAGATATCGTAAGCCTCCAGTTTGCGCCCCAGTCGTTTGGAGATAATCTTTCCCACTTCCTTCAATTCGGGAGCGGTGAGGTATTGGTCGAACAAGGCTTCAACATCCTTCAAGGCAATCTCCATATCGTCGTTGAACTTACGATCTATATAGGTATTGCCCGTATAGGTATCAATACTTTGTTGCGCTTTGAAGTTATTCAGCATCTTCTGATAACGAGCCGGACTTTCGGGGGTTCCTTGCACTTCCTTACCTTCTAAAAACAAGGTGTTGGTGTAAGGATTCCATTCATATCGATTGGCATTGATGGCTTCTTTCGGAATATCTTGTGCGATGATACGTTTCATAACTTCATACGTAGTTCGCTGCTTTTCCAGTCCTTCCTTGCCTTTATTGTAATTGGCTTTGATCTCGTCGCGAAGATTCCAATGACAAAGCAACCGCATATCTGCCGGAAAGAGAGTCTTTCCTTTCGGAGTAAGCAGACGCCCCATATAGATATTGTAGTCGGCGATATAAATATCAGCATCACTTTCCGTATCAGCAGCACTTTGCTTTACAGCAGCCGGAATACGTTCTACAAACATATCTCCCAAACGTGCATAAGCCCAAGCTTTGCGGTCGTTGCCCAACGCCTCTTTTTCTTCCAACGAAAGTTTGGGAAAGTTCAAGGCAATAATAAAACCTATTTTGTTAGCATACAGGTCATCTGTGAGATGTGATCCGGGACTATAGGCTCCGAATTTCTCATCAATAGCGTGCAAAGGGCCGGTAGCCAGTTGAAGATTGCGTTGCAAGCAAAGCGTTATCTCGTTAAAGTTGCCATAAATCCCCTCCAAATACTCGCTGACTTTAAGGAATACTTGTTCTTTTTCTGCCGCATCGGATATATAATTATCTAAGCAGAATGACTTGAAGACTTGATCGTCTCCATCGGTAGATTGCCACAAACGGGCTACCTGATTGACGCCTTTGGCTATAGCAGCCTGATTCTTATTGTCTTTTGCTGACAGCTCTTCAATAGTAGTTGTAACAACAGAGGGGGCGACTGTTGCATGTCCATTGGCATACCCAAAGGTACAGGCCAATAACATACAGATTCTTGCAATTTTTTTCTTCATAAGCGTATTTACAATATCTAAAGTTTAACTAAAAGCAAAGATATGCAAATTCAGCCGTGTCCCCAAAGAGGTATCAAAGAAATCACCGGTTAATCCAAAAACTACGCTCCACAGGTTCCGCCGTTTGCACTTCGCCAGCCAAACCATATTGCCATGCCACTACCGTTACTTTCAACGGAAACTTGCTACGGGGAGGGATTTGGGTGAATACAAGCTCACCATCCACAACTTCCGCAGGTCCTTCTTTTACATAATAATACACAGGCAGATTGCAATCGGAAGTGGCATTCAATGGCAGCACTTTAGTTTCCAAAGTTACATCGGGCAAACCGGAAAACAGGATACACTGTCGTTTACCTTCCGTATGACGGTAAGGAATGCGGAAACTGAGTTCCTGAACCGCACTCTTGTAACGGCTATCTCCGTCACTGCTTGCCAGCAAAGTGATATCACCTGTGCGACGTTTGTTGTACATTCCCATCCGATAGAAGCGGATGGTGAAAGTCGTATCGTTTACTTTCTGAACCGGACCACAGATACGAGTTATTACAGGTGGAACAGACGCATGCGCATCAGATTCCTCCGTGTAATCACTATTCATATAAACAGCTTTCAGTCGGAAAGTCAATCCATCTGCATCGGGCAGAAAACGGGCAGTTGTACGTACATGCGAATCCTTGTTATAAGTGAGCAATTGTCCGGCTTGCTCAAAGCCGAGGTATTGCGGTTGCTTATCCATCTCTTGTTCATAAATGGCCTCAGTCAGTTCTGCCATCTCTTTGTCGAAATACCAGAAGGCATCGTGCGGATCTCCTTTGTATTGTTTATAAGGAGCCGGTTTCGTGCGCTTCGGTGGTTTCACGGCAGAGGCTTCTCTGTTTTCTCCTTGTGCTCCGTCTCCCCTGCGCCAACGTTCGGCAAGCCAACCATCCTGCGGGTTCAGTTTTTTCAGCGATATCGGTTTATCCAAATCCGATGTTTCCGGCAGACGGGTTTCCAATGCTTTCTTCAAGAAGAGGGCGATATAGGCAGCTGTACGGTCAGCAATATCAAAATGCCCCCGCCCGGCATCACAAAGAAAAGAGATACAACTTTCGGGATACATCATGCGGAAAGCCAAAGCCGGGTTGACACGGGCTTCCCACCATTCATACTCTCCTTCTATCATCAATCCGGGGATTCCATCAATATTGCGAGAACGCCCCCACTCCAAGTTTTCACGCCCGTAACCGGTAAGATTAGTACGGGGCGCATCGCCGTGGAAAGAGATAATCGCCAAGGTCCGTTCCGAATTCCATGCAGCAAAGTTCCACGGAAAAGTAGCCATAGCGGAATGTCCGAAAGGAACAACCGGAGCGTACTTCAACTCCTCATAGCCACTGACGTCAGCCAAGTCTTCCATCATCTTGTCAAAAGCCACCTGGCATCCTGTTCTTACATCCCATGGTTGTTCCCATCCGGGGGTAATCCATATCAAAGCAATGCCTGCTTCGGATAGTTTCTCACGAAACAACGAGTTTTCAAACAAGGTTTCTTCAGTCATGTTGTGCATAGCTACCATTACTGCTTTCACCCGATTACAATCCGAAGGAATCCATAAGAATGCCTGCGGATGGTTATTTGTCTCGTTCGAAATGATATCAGGTAATTGTACCGACCATTGCCACTCGGCTGCCATACTCTTTGTAAATGAAAGAGTAAAGCAAAACCATACGATTAAATAAGTTTGTAGATACTTCATGTCTATTCTATTCTTTCAAGTTCCAATACACCACATATCGCTGGCGATGTACATCATACAACGGACGAATCACATCTCCTTGAGGAGTAGTAAACTTCAAATCCTTTCCAACCCGTTTTAAGATACGTTCAGGATGCTTTCTATCCACCTGCAATGTTGTCTTTAAGCCTTCCGGAACCTGATAATCATACGTATAATAATCATTATACAATGCAGGATTAGAAAAAGGTGCAGGAGTTTTCATATTTTCCGTACCCCGTTCGCCTGCCAATACCAACGGACCATACAGCAAGGCTCCCCTATTCGGATCATCAGGTGTAGTTTCGATATGTACCTGCATCGGATAAGTCACCTCAACACAATCTCCATTCTTCCATTGACGGGTCAAAGCAATATAAGAATCCGTTTTTTGCTTCACTGCAACTTTCTTACCATTTATAAGCACCATTGCCTTTCCACTCCATGACGGATAACGTAAATAAATAGTAGTTTGTAAGGGTTCTTCCACAGTAATTTTTAATCTTGTTGTTTCTTCAGAAGGAAAAGCCGTTTCCTGACGGAGCACCATACCTTTTTCTTTCCAATTCACTTCCGAAGGAATAAAGAGGTTTACATAGATGCCTTTATCATTATGGTAGTAGATAGCTTCTCCATACTTGGCATGATTTTCGAAACCACTGCCCACACAGCACCAGAACGAATTTTCTTTCGTGCTATAAACCTTGTGCGCCCCATTCAATAAAGGCAAGAAGTAACATACCATACCCGATTCAGGATCTTGTTGACCAAGTATATGATTATAAAGCGCCCGTTCGTAATAATCAGCTACTTTCGCATCACCCGTCCAGCAGAAGAGGTGACGGGAGAGTTTTAGCATGTTATAGGTGCAACAAGTCTCACCTGTATAGCCATTCAAGAATTTAGAGAAGTGAGCTGTATCGAAGAAATGTTCTTTTTGACTGCTACATCCGGGAGCAAAAGTATGATGGTTTATCATAGTATGCCAAAAGAAATCAGTCAATTTCCGGCTTACTTCGTTTTGTGTCAACTCATAGTTACGGGCTTCAGCAATCACTTTCGGAATAAAAGTATTGGTATGCTTGGTACCTAAATCATCATTTTGCTCCTTCAGAGGGTCTATTACATCATTGTGATAGAAATACTCTGCCAGCCAGCGATAGTTATCATCACCGGTAATGGCATACAGGTTATAGAATGACTCATTGATACCACCAAATTCATTGCGAATCATTTTGCGACGGGTTTCTTCGGTCTGTGGTTTCAGTTTGTGATATGCCCAGTCACCCATTCGCTTCACCATATTCAATGCCTGCTTATTATCTGCATACAGATATTGGTCTATCAAGCCCGAAAACAGCTTGTGAAGTGTGTACCAAGGTGCCCAAACCGTGGTTCCAAGCAGATTACGGTTAATCAGTTCTTCGGGAAAAGCACTGAGATAACCGTTACCGAGAGCTTCTTGAACACTTGCCAAGCCATTCACGATACTATCTCCTTTCAATTTGAAAATTTCGTTGCCGGTAGCTGCATACATTAATCCATAAGCAGACAAAAGATGTCCTGCAGTATGTCCACGTAATTCACAGTCCAATGACTCCCATCCTCCCAACTTCTTCACTGTCATATATCCGCCTTCGCGTCCGGCAAACACACCTGCGTTGGTACGGAAGCTATGTAGCAGCCGGTTCACATCAATAGAAACCATCCATGCCGAATCACGCATCATATTCTCACGAAAGCGACTTGGCAATAAACGAATATCCTTCAAATCAAAACTCTTCACTTGAAGAGGAGCAATCGTTTCCTTCTTCAGTTTTCCCGCATGTTGACCGGGATAAATGGATTGTGCAGACAACGTGCCAGATACAAGTAGACATAAGGCTGCAATAATAGTTCTATTTTTCATCCTTCAATCATTTTATCTATAATACGAATATTGAGGTACAAACACTCAAAAGAGCGTGCCCGAATGATGTCGATACTATTTAATCTTTATTCCCTCAATAAACTCATTCGTCACGCAACCTTTCAAGTCCATCATCCGCTCTCCATTAATCACTACATTATCAAACGTTACATTCTTCACTTTGCGTTCCTTATCAAATCCTTCTATCAATGGAGGATTCTCGCCCACGCCTGTATAAGTGATATTACGGAAAGTGATACCGTCAATACTATTTCCGGGTTGTTTATCATATTTAGGATTAAAATTGACTTTCACACAAAACAGGCGCCCTTCTTGAATACTTTCTACACGAATATCCTCAAACAAAACATTCCGTACATGATTCCTGTCGCCACAAACCACTGCCATACAGCCTTGATAGGGCACATCGTCCTCATCCTGCTCCAATATATCGATATTGCGGAAAACAAGATTCTCAATCACTTCTCCATGCGGAGAATCAGGGTCACCATGACCGCCTATATTAATGGGATGTGCAATATCCGCCCACAGAACAGAGTTCTGAACCGTGATATCACCCGAGCCGCCCCACCAGTTCCAACGATGGTTATAGAGAGCGATGCAGTCGTCCGAATTGCGCATAAAGACATTATCAACCATCACCCTGCGGCAGCACATCATATCAATGCCATCGCTCCAGCCTTTACAACTGAAAGATTTCAGATTTCGTATCGTGATGTCCGAAGAGCCGCCGCCAAAAACAGTATAATGATCGGGATTGACTACCGTGATACCATCTATCAGTACATTCTTAGAATCAGTTATTTCAATTCCCCGAATAGGATGATCCAAGATTCCACGCCCGATGATACGTACGTTCTCGGCTTTATCTACCAGAAGTTTTGCTTTGACTACAGCTCCCGGTGCCAAATAAACAGTAGTGTTGCTTGGTATACGAATCTGATTGTTGGGCAAATCTTTGGGACGATGTACGCCGGGACCAAAATACATAACACCTTTTTCTTCCTGCGCATATTTCTCCGTCTCCAACGGATTGGCAAAGAGATGTAGATTATGCAGTCGGTCACCGTTGAACTCCACGGAGAGGTATTGAGGTTTATCAAGGGTGAAGAAGATGGCATTCCCTACCTGTTTATAAGCCACTTTATTGTTCAGCGGACGTATAGCCACCTCGCGTACCGTTTCGTTATTCTTTTTCACCATTACTTCTACCGAGCTACCCATATCGAACTGTACCATCGAGGCATCCTGTACTTTATCCATATCTACTTGCACATTGTACTCGAACAAGTCTTTCCACTCCCCACCCGGTACACGGACGCGGACTGTATAATCATCGTTATGCGGCATTCCAGTTGCCAGCCCTTCGGGATAAGTTGCTATTTGTGCCTTTACTCCTCCTGTGGTAAAAGTCAATAATACCACAATCATTAATCTGAACATGTGTTTCATAAGTTCCATAGTTTTATATACAAAGATACGTATGTAATACAAAAAACACTTAATTTGTACCTGCACAAAATTTCATTCCTTCATTAAGTGGATGTTCGTTGCAAAACGTACTCTGTTTAAAAACAACTTAATCTCATTACCAATGAAACTAAATAAACTAATCATTGTTTCGATCATCCTGCTCGGATTCTGCGAAATACTACATGCACAAAACCAGCTGATGACCTACCCTGCCCCACAAGGAGTGGAATTAAAGCAAGACTTCACCTTGACGGTGTATTCTGCCGCAACTCCGACGATTGTACTACCGTTTACGCCACTCGCATGGGCTTCAATGGCGGTTGCAAAAACATCACCATGCAAAACTCCACCCTTTGGGCAGATGTAGCCCACCCTATCTTTATCGGTCTGCATGGAAATCCCGAGAAGAATGAGATTATGGAAAACCTCAACTACATCAATATCGACATCCTCGATCATAAAGAAAAACAAGTAGATTATCAAGGTTGCCTTGCCATCAATGTAGGAGATAACAACCTGGTTCGTAACGTTCATTTCGAGAACATCCGCATCGAAGATTTCCGCCAGGGACAACTGGTGAATCTTCGCATTTTCTTCAACAAGAAGTATTGCGCAGCTCCGGGTAGAGGCATTGAGAATGTATTGTTCAAAGACATCACTTACAATGGAACCAATGCCGAACTGTCCATCATTGCCGGTTACAACGAAGAACGGAAAGTGAAGAACATCCGCTTCGAGAACCTGAAGATAAACGGTGAAGTGATTTATGACGACATGCCCTCGAAGCCCAAGTGGTATAAGACGGGAGATATGGTACGCTTCTTTATCGGGGAACATACAGAAGAAGTGACATTCACTAAATAACGCCAGGCAGAAAGATACTGTTCAACGATGATTTGCACTGTAAAAAGCACAAATATTACCTGTATTTGCACTTTTTGCAGTAAAGGCTGCTGCATTCAACTTTTAAATGCGACTCCTTCCTTTTAGTTCTCATTTCCATTTTT
>USLU01000022.1 GCA_900555635.1 uncultured Bacteroides sp. | reverse complement strand
TGGTAACCTGCCATCACATTTTCACCACGTACTTGAATTTCGCCGAGTTTATCCTCCGGATTTTCTTTATAGATACGTGCTTCCATGATATCGAGTACACGTCCGGAGGAAGTCGATACAAATTCATTCCAAGGAGCATAACTGATTAGTGGGGCGCATTCTGTCATGCCATAACCTATTGTGAATGGAAATTTAATGCGATAAAAGAATTCTTCTACTTCCGGATTCATTGCTGCGCCACCAATAATAATTTCTTTGAAACGTCCTCCCAGGGCATCAATCAGCTTTTTGCGTATCTGGCCATAAATCTGTCCATCCAGCAAAGGGATACTGAGAGCCCATTTCATGGATTTCTTATTGATAATAGGTTGGATTACATTCTTATATATCTTCTCAATAACAAGTGGAACGGTAATTATTAGATTAGGCTTTACTTCTTCAAAAGCTTTCATCAGAATTTTGGGAGAAGGAACTTTTCCTAGTAAGGTGACATGGGTTCCTACGGCGGTAGCCGTCAGAAAATCGAATGCGCAACCGTAAGCATGTGCCAAAGGCAAGAAGGAAAGTACTTTATCTCCTTTCTTTAGCAATCCGGTGCGGATACCGAAAGTGACATTTCCTGCCAAATTGTTCCCCGTTAGCATGACGCCTTTACTGAAGCCGGTAGTGCCGGAAGTATAATTCAGCAGCATGACTTTGTCGTTGGAAAGATTTGTGTAGGTGACGTCCTCTTTTTGGAAACCTTTGGGGTAGATAGCTGACATTTCCCGGTCCCATCGTGTGAGGAATCGTTGAATGGTTTCTCCATCACGTTGGTACAAACAACGGAAATCGCTTAATGAAAAAACGCCACGTAAACCAGTGAGGCGCTCTTCTTCCAGATGTTCCCAAATGACATCACTGGTAAAAAGAAATACTGATTCTGAGTGGTTCACAATGTGGTGGACATCGTTAGGGTTAAAATCCTGTAGGATAGGAACTACAATGCCACCATAAGTAACTGTAGCCATATAAGCAATGCACCAACGGGCATTATTTTTCCCAATGATTGCTATTTTATCACCACGACGCAAGCTGCAATATTTAAAAAGAAGATGCAATTTTGCTATTTCTTGCGCTACCTCACCGTATGTATAACTTTCGTTATCTCCATAATCTGTGTAGCAAGGGAGGTCCCAATTCTCGCGGAAACTATTCTCGTATAGTTTGATAAAATTCTCTTGTATCATTGCACGTTTTTTGATGATTTGTGCAAAAGTAGGAAAATTCTAATAATTATATGTAACTTTGTCCCAAAAATGTGTTTATAAACTCATGATAGATACCAATATATTTCAAGATAAGACAGCGGTTTACTATACGTTGGGGTGCAAACTGAACTTCTCCGAGACCTCTACTATAGGTAATATCTTGCGCGAAGCAGGCGTGCGCACAGCACGTAAAGGAGAGAAAGCGGATATTTGTGTGGTTAATACTTGTTCGGTAACGGAGGTTGCCGATAAGAAATGCCGTCAAGCTATCCATAAACTAGTCAAACAGCATCCAGGAGCTTTTGTGGTAGTCACCGGTTGTTATGCCCAACTTAAACCGGAAGCTGTTGCAAAGATAGAAGGTGTCGATGTAGTGCTAGGGGCGGAGCAAAAGAAAGATTTGCTTCAATATCTTGGCAATTTGCAAAAGCATGAAGTGGGAGAGGCATATACCTCTGCTTTGAAAGATATACATTCGTTTGCTCCTTCCTGTTCGCGGGGAGACCGGACTCGTTTCTTCCTGAAGGTGCAAGATGGTTGCGATTATTATTGTTCTTATTGTACTATACCTTTTGCTAGAGGACGAAGTCGCAATGGAGACATTGCTTCCATGGTGGAACAAGCCCGCCGGGCAGCTGCTGAAGGTGGAAAGGAGATTGTTTTGACCGGAGTTAACATTGGTGATTTCGGTAAAACTACCGGAGAAACTTTTTTTGACTTGGTTAAGGCCCTTGATGAAGTAGAAGGCATTGAACGTTACCGTATCTCTTCCATAGAGCCTAATCTCCTGACGGATGAAATTATAGAATATGTGTCTCATTCGCGTCGTTTTATGCCTCATTTTCATATTCCATTACAGTCGGGTAGTGATGAGGTCTTGAAATTGATGCGTCGCCGATATGATACGACTTTGTTTGCATCGAAGATAAAGAAGATAAAAGAAGTAATGCCTGATTCTTTCATTGGTGTGGATGTTATAGTGGGTACTCGTGGCGAGACGGAAGAATATTTTGAACAGGCATACCAATTCATAAAAAGCCTGGATGTTACCCAACTTCATGTATTCAGTTATTCGGAACGTCCCGGTACGCAAGCTTTGAAGATAGATCATGTGGTTACTCCTGCAGAAAAACATCTTCGGAGCCAGCAATTGTTAGAGCTTTCGGAAGAGAAGACTCGTGCTTTCTATTCCCGGCATATCGGTCAAACCATGGACGTTTTGTTAGAGAGGTCTAAACCTGACATGCCTATGCACGGTTTTACTTCTAATTATATTCGTGTGGAAGTGCCGCATGACGATGCTTTGGACAATCAAGTTGTGTCAGTTCGTCTGGGTGATTTTAATGAAGACGGTTCGGCTCTTTCGGGTCTTGTAATTGGTAACTTGTAATTTGGTAATTGAAAAGGTGAAATCAAAGATTATTTATTGGTTAACTTATGCGGGCATGTGGCTTTTGGCATTATTGCCATTCAGTATGCTGTATATCCTTTCTGATGGTTTGTATTTCCTGATGCGTCATGTGGTACATTATCGGAAACGGATAGTCCGTCGTAATCTTCATAATTCTTTTCCTGAAAAAACAGAAGCAGAGTTGCGTGAAATAGAACGGAAATTCTATCATTATATTTGTGATTATATGCTCGAAGAGGTTAAGATGCTGCGAATGTCTTTTAAAGAACTTTGCCACCGAATGGAGTATAGTAATACCGAAGAGTATCTTGCGATGACCGAGAAACATGGGGGAATTGTTGTACTCATACCCCACTACGCCAACTTTGAATGGCTGATAGGGATGGGAAGCATTATGAACCCCGAAGATATACCGGTTCAAGTCTACAAGCCTTTGAGTAACGTATATCTGAATGAGATGTTCAAATTGATCCGCGCTCGCTTTGGCGGATATAATGTGCCGAAACATTCTACTGCCCGCGAAGTAATCAAGTTGCGTCGCGAGGGTAAACGCATGGTTGTGGGACTAATTACCGATCAGTCGCCCAATGTCAGCGAAGCTCATCATTGGACTACTTTCCTCAATCAAGATACTGTGTTTATGGATGGAGGCGAACGTATAGCCAAACTGATGAATTTCCCAGTCTTTTATTGTGAGCTGCAAAGAAAGGGCAGGGGATACTGTAAAGCTTGTTTCGAATTATTGACCGAGACACCGAAACAAACAGCCGATGGCGAGATTACCGAACTCTTTGTCCGCCGTCTGGAACAAACTATTCGTCGTGAACCTGCCTACTGGTTTTGGTCACATAAACGTTGGAAGAATAAGCGTAAAAATGTAGTGCGACATGGATAAAATAGCTATTGTCATCTTGAATTGGAATGGATGTGAGATGCTTCGTTCTTTTTTACCTTCCGTTGTGCGTTTCTCAGAGGCGGATGGTGGCGTGGTGTATGTAGCCGATAATGGTTCTACGGATGCTTCCGTAGAAATGTTGCGTCGAGAATTTCCAACCGTACGCCTTATTTTATTAGAAAAAAACAACGGTTTTGCTGACGGATACAATCTTGCATTGAAGCAGGTGGATGCTGAATATGCTGTACTGCTAAACTCCGATGTAGAAGTGACCGAGCACTGGCTTATGCCACTTGTTACATTTATGGATGCCCATCCTGAAGTAGCAGCCAGTCAACCAAAGATACGTAGTTGGCGGCACAAAGAACAGTTTGAGTATGCAGGTGCTGCCGGCGGATTCATCGATCGATACGGATATCCTTTCTGTCGTGGGCGTATTCTTGGCGTGGTAGAAACTGACAACGGACAATATGATACAATTATCCCTATCTTTTGGGCTACTGGTGCAGCTCTGTTTATTCGTTTAAAAGACTATTGGGAAGCAGGAGGATTGGATGGCCGTTTCTTTGCGCACATGGAGGAAATAGATTTATGTTGGCGACTTCGTGCTCGTGGACGGCAGTTGGTATGTGTACCTCAGAGCGAAGTTTTTCATGTAGGTGGAGCCACTTTGAAGAAGGAAAATCCGCATAAAACATATCTTAATTTCCGAAACAATCTTGTAATGCTTTACAAGAATTTGTCGGAAGAAGATCTGCTGCCGGTTATGCGTATACGGGCTATACTCGATTACATTGCGGCATTAAGTTTTGTACTGAAAGGGCAGATACCTAATGCTTTAGCGGTGCTTCGTGCCCGCCGTGCCTATGCGTCTCTTCGCCCTTCCTTCACAGCGTCCCGTGAAGAGAATCTTAAAAAAACTTGCCTTGCTGTGATACCCGAACGGACGAAAAGTAGTATCTTGGCGCAGTTTTATTTGCATGGCAAGAAGTTCTTTTCACAATTATAAGAACTCTTATATACTTCAGATTGTTTTACCGTTAAAGGTATTTACTTATGGGAAAATTAGTTAGAAAAATTGGATTAGTGGCACACGACGCCATGAAAAAAGACCTCATAGAATGGGTCCTTTGGAACTCAGAATTGTTGATGGGGCACAAGTTTTATTGTACAGGCACTACAGGTACTCTTATCCTCGAAGCTCTTAAAGAAAAGCATCCCGATGTAGAATGGGACTTTACCATACTTAAGTCCGGTCCTTTGGGCGGTGACCAGCAGATGGGTTCGCGTATAGTAGACGGAGAGATTGATTATCTTTTCTTCTTTACCGATCCGATGACCCTTCAGCCTCACGATACTGACGTAAAGGCTTTAACCCGCCTTGCCGGTGTAGAAAATATTGTATTCTGTTGTAACCGTAGTACTGCCGACCATATCATTTCCAGCCCGTTGTTTGTTGATCCTGCTTACGAACGCTCTGTTCCTGATTATACTACTTATACTAAACGTTTTGCTAATAAGCCGTTGGTAGCCGAAGCTGTAGAGTCGGCTAAGAAGAAGAAACGGAGAAAGTGAAGTGACTAATTCTGCTTAGTAAACGATAGTTTTTGCCATCGCCTAGGCAAAGTCTTGCCATCGAAGTGGCAAAGTTTTGCCTAAGTGATGGCAAGACCTTGCCACTTCGGTGGCAAGGATTCAAAATAGGCTAGCTGAAAGATAAAGCATACCATTCGTCTTTATCATTCTCCCCGTCGCTGGCAAATCTCTATTCCTGCTGCTTTTATATCCGCTCCCATAGGAGGATTACGCTTCATTAATTTCAGTTCTATCTTCTCTATCTGCGGAAAGTCGTGGAATAATCTGTTCATGATTCGTCCACCTGCATGTTCTAACAATTGGGAGGGAATCTCCATCTCTGCTTTCACTGCTTCGTATACATCGGCGTAACTGACGGTTTGTAAAACATCATCCGTCTGCATTGCTCGACGGAAGTCTACCTTTAAACGTAGACTGATGGTGAATTCATTACCGACTATGGTTTCTTGTTTGCCAACACCATGGTGGGCAAAGATGCGGAGGTTATCAAGAAGTATGTAGCTGCTCATTAATTATCAGAATGTTTCTTTTATGCAAACTTACTGATAATTTGTCTATTCGGCAAATAATCATAAAAGACAAAGGGAAGCGCATCATTAATCTGTGCGCTTCCCTTTCTTCAATTATTGTAGTGACTTATCGTCCCGTTTGCTTAATCAATTCTTTGATCTTCTCATTTATGCTTTCTGCTTTCATCAATTGTTCCAGCGTGAGATGCATGCGCCAACGCCAATAATGCCGTGGATTAGCCGGAATATTGATACGCTCTTCCTGTACATTCGGATTACGCCATTTGCCGTCTATCGACAACCAATCTTGCAATGATAGAATGCAGAGCATGGAGTTGCTGCTGAGATGTTTGCGTACAATCTCCTCGCAAATTTCCGGTGTGGCTACAGCAGGGGCAGCACCGTAATGTCCGAGTACTGAATTGAAATAACGTTGTGTCTGTTGGAAATCTTCTTCCCACCAACCACGTAGCGTCGACATATCGTGTGTGGAAATGGTACAAACAGAACGGTATGGGTACCAATCAGGATAACCGAACTCTTGCGCCGGATCTTTAGGCATACGTTGTATTTCCAGTGAAAGGATACGCAAGTCGTTCATAACCCATGATACACAATCGGGTATCATGCCCAAATCTTCACCACACACTAACATACGTGTGGATTGTGTCAATTGAGGCAACTTCTCCATAGCCTGCTGACCCCAGAAGTCATTGTGACGATGATAGTAATATTGATCGTACAATCGGTTGAAAGCAGCTTTTTCCCAATCGTTCAGCGCACGGTAGATGTAATCGTGTTGCACACCGATGCGTGGATGATATTTATTTGCATCATGGCGGTCGGGTACAAACAGTACATTACTGATGAGGGCATACAGTCCGTCACGAATCCAAATACTGTCTTCATCCGTTTTTCCGGCAAAGTAAGCTTCTACTTTGCGTTGAGTGTCAAACTCCGGACGCATACGGTAAATTTCCCAAGTACCGGTAGGTTCTATGAATGTTTGCTTCACTGTTTCGGTATGCGGGCCGAAAATTTGTCCGAGAAAATACTCGTGTATATATGGCTTCAGGAAGAATTCTTCACGAAATGCTATTCCATAACTTTCTATCTCTTCGCGCGTCATAGGCAGGGAGGGAGCGAATTGTCCCAGCAAGCCATGCACTGCATGCATGGGTATTTCCCAAATACGGAAGAAACCGAGAATGTGGTCAATGCGATAAGCATCGAAGTATTCGGACATTTTGCGGAAACGCTTCATCCACCAGGCATAACCATCTTTCTCCATTACGTCCCAATTGTAGGTCGGGAATCCCCAGTTCTGGCCGTTTACAGAGAAATCATCGGGTGGTGCACCGGCCTGTCCATTCAGGTTGAAATAATGCGGTTCTTTCCATGCTTCTACACTATTACGGCTGATACCGATAGGTATATCACCTTTCAGGACTACACCATTGGCACGTGCATGCTCAGTAGCGGCAAGCAACTGCAAGTGGAGGTTGAATTGGATGTAATAGTAAATTGCGATGTGCGGATAGTCGGCAGAGTCGGGTTGACAAAGTTTTTCTATCTCCTGAGCATTATAAGTCGTATATTTAGGCCATTCGCGGAAATTCGGCGTCTTGTAGGCATCGCGTAGATAGCTGAAAACAGCGTAAGGTTGTAGCCATTCCTTGTTTGCTTCAAAGAAATCGTGAAAAGCATCGGATGCCAGCACCTTTTCTCCTTCTTGTTTAAAGATAAGATGGAAGTACTCCCACTTGGTCTGATTTACTGCTTCGTAATCTACGGTAGGCAAGGTATTCAACTCTTTCTGTCGCTTGTTGAAGTCTGCCATCAGTTTTTTATCCTTCAGGGTCCCCAACTGTTTCAGGTCGGTATACATCGGGTGGAAAGCATAAATGGAGATGCTGTTGTAAGGATAAGAATCAGTCCATGAATGCGTCATGGTTGTATCGTTGACCGGAAGAATCTGAACGGCTTTTTGATGAGTGGCTGCTGCCCAGTCTATCAACTGTTTCAGGTCGCCAAAGTCGCCTACGCCAAAGCTCTTTTCAGAACGCAAGGAGAATATGGGAACTGCTACACCGGAACCTTTCCAATTTGGAAGGTCAAAGTAAACATAACGGTCGCCTATGACCAATGTTTCATTAGAACCTATTTGCGGGTCTGCCATATAGCGATTGGGATTATTTTCCCATGCTACGGTGCGTTTTTCTTTCTTATTATAAAGAACGAATTTATATTCCAATGGGAAATTGATTTTGGCAGCGTCCAATTCTACTTGCCATTCGGGAAAATCAACATCACTCATCAAAACCGCTTTTTCGGGATTCCAATCGCCCAATACTTTTTGATTTCCACATATGGCCAGGCAATGATCATTGTCAATGCAAGGTGCATAGGCCTTTATTGATAAGCCTTTCTTGTAGCTTTTAGGAGCAGCACTGCGCTCGTGATGGGCCAGTAAAGATTCAGTAAAAGCTGAAGTGTAGAAATACTGTTGTTCAGGTAAGTTTTTCCAGCAATCTTCTATACGATAGCTCTTTTTAGGATTATCTGCTACGTATAGGGTGCGCGGAAAACTATTCCATTCTGTGCGTATGGATTTTCCGTCGCGATAGATGTGGTAACTGTAATGTATGATTCCATTTTCCGGCATTTGTATGTCCACTTCTGCTGTCCAATGGATTCCATCTACGGTATGCAGGGGAGTGGCTTTGTCGGACTGGTTATTGCCAAGTTCGGGAATGGAGCCCGATACCCTGACTTCTTCGCCCCAACTGGTGCGGTACTCAATATTAAATAGTAGTATCATATATATTAGATTTAGAAATAGCTGCAATGATTATGCAAGTATAGAAAATATTCCTCATAATCATGCAGCTATTAATATCTAAGTCATTTAAAATCCTATGCAAACGTTTGTGCTTGTTGCAGTCTTATCCACAACGAGATGTTCCACATGTTTTGCAGATAAGACAACCTTCTTGATAAACCAAGGTTTCGTTACCGCAATTCGGGCATTTCTTGCCTTTGGCTTCTGTGCCGTCCGTTACATATTTCTTCAAAGCACGTTCTACGCCATTCTTCCAAGTGTTGATGTTTTCGCTGTCCAATTGCAGAGAAGCTACCAACTTCATTACTTGTTCAATAGGCATACGGTAACGCAACACACCTGAAATCAGCTTAGCATAGTTCCAGTATTCTTTGTTGAACTTCTCCGAAAGGCCTTCGATTGTAACCTTGTATCCGCGCTTGTTCTCAAACTGGAAGTCGTAACGTTTGTTTCCGTTTTCATCTACATTCTTGATGATATGACCGGATGTTACATTCTTCGGTAATATGATTCCTTCGTCATCATCCAGCACACCGGTGAAGATTTCATATGGATGATTATCCAGCAAACCGACAAATGCTACCCACTTCTCTTTGTTGTTCTGGAAGCGTACAATGTCTGCATCCAAAACTCTGGGGCGAGTTTCAACGACCGTAGGTGGTTTGCACGGAGGAAGCTCTTCTTTCTTGTCGCTTTTTGTTGAGATAAGTACTCCGGAACGAGAACCGTCACGGTATACTGTACATCCTTTGCAACCTGACTTCCATGCCTCTACATATAAGCGATTCACTAAATCCTCATCGACATCACTCGGTAAGTTGATAGTTACGCTAATAGAGTGGTCTACCCATTTCTGAATACGTCCTTGCATCTTGACTTTCATCAGCCAGTCTACATCATTGGATGTTGCTTTATAATAAGGTGACTTTGCTACCATGGCATCCACTTCTTCCTGAGAATACTTCTTGGCAGGATTGTAGCCTTGTGCTTCCATCCAGGTAACGAACTTAGGATGGAATACGATGTATTCTTCGAAAGCGTCACCTGTTTCGTCAACGAAATCCACATGAACGTTTGTATCGTTCGGATTTACTTTGCGGCGGCGTTTGTATACAGGCAAGAACACCGGTTCAATGCCGGAAGTTGTTTGAGTCATCAAACTGGTAGTACCGGTCGGGGCAATAGTAAGACATGCAATATTACGACGACCATACTTCTTCATCTCTTCGTACAATTCCGGATCAGCTTCACGCAAACGGTTGATGAAAGGATTGTTTTTTTCGCGTTCTGTATCATAGATTTCAAAAGCACCGCGTTCTTTTGCCATTACTACCGAAGAACGGTAAGCATTCAAGGCAACCGTTTTGTGTACTTTTTCGGAAAATTCGGTAGCTTCTTCGGTTCCATAGCGCAAACCTAATGCTGCGAGCATGTCACCCTCGGCAGTGATACCGACACCTGTACGGCGTCCTTGAGCACTCTTCTTATAAATCTTCTGCCACAATATGCGTTCAGTACGTCTTACGTCCTCACTTTCGGGGTCAGAATCAATCTTATCCATGATACGTTCGATCTTTTCCAATTCAAGGTCGATGATATCATCCATGATTCTTTGCGCCAAAGCTACATGTTTTTTGAATAGTTCAAAATCAAAGTAAGCATCTGGTTTGAATGGATTGACTACATAAGAATATAAATTGATGGCGAGCAGACGGCAAGAATCATACGGACACAACGGAATTTCTCCACATGGATTAGTGGAAACTGTACGGTATCCTAGATCTGCGTAGCAATCGGGTACAGATTCTCTAAGAATAGTATCCCAAAAGAGTACACCTGGTTCGGCTGATTTCCATGCGTTGTGTACAATCTTTTTCCATAAGCTGGCTGCATCGATCTCCTTTTTGAAAGTAGGTTCGGTTGCGTCGATCGGATATTGTTGTACAAACGGTTTTCCTGCAATAGCTGCTTCCATGAAAGCGTCTGCTAACTTTACAGAAACATTGGCTCCCGTAACTTTGCCTTCTGTCATCTTGGCATCAATAAATGCTTCTGAATCAGGATGCTTGATGGATACACTCAACATTAATGCGCCACGACGTCCGTCTTGGGCAACTTCGCGGGTTGAGTTGGAATAACGCTCCATGAATGGCACCAGGCCGGTAGAGGTCAATGCTGAATTCTTTACCGGAGAACCTTTGGGACGTATGTGTGACAAGTCATGTCCGACACCACCACGACGCTTCATTAGTTGTACTTGTTCTTCGTCTATTTTAAAGATAGCACCGTAAGAGTCAGCTTCACCATCCACGCCGATTACAAAACAGTTGGATAGAGAGGCTACCTGATAGTTATTACCAATTCCAGTCATCGGACTTCCTTGCGGAACGATATACTTAAAATGATCAAGCAAACCGAAAAGTTCCTCTGAACTCAATGGATTGGGGTACTTAGCTTCAATTCGAGCTACTTCATTGGCAATTCTCCAATGCATGTCTTCCGGAGATTTCTCATAAATATTTCCGAAAGAATCTTTGACTGCGTATTTGTTTACCCAAACTCTGGCAGCCAACTCGTCACCTTGGAAGTATCGTAAAGATTCTTCGTAGGCTTCGTCATAAGAATAATTTTTCTTTTCCACGATGCTGAAATTCTTAGAATTAGTTGCAAATAAGTAATTTTGTAGAAGTCATACTTATTATTAACAAATGAGATTGCAAAGCTAGGAAGGATTTTCAATTTGGCAAAATAAAAATGAGAGTTTTTATTAACCGATTGAAAGTTTTCTACTCTTAGTTGTTAATTAGTTGTCTTCTAGTAAATTGTACTTTTTATAAAACGAGAAAGTTTTCCAAAAAGTATTTTATGAACAAATAGTAAGTAGAAAAGGTTTTCCGAATGTTGAAAAGTATATTCTGTTTTTATGCAGTGCTTAAATGACAAATTGGAATTCTTTTTCTATATTTGCAGGAAAAAGAAAGAATGGAAAGCTTGAAACAAAGGAGAACTATCCGAAAGTATCAGCAGAAAGAAATTTCTTCTGAATTGTTAAATGATTTGCTTGAAACATCTTTCCGGGCTTCTACGGTCGGGAATATGCAAGTTTATAGCGTAATTGTTACTCGCGATGCAGAGCGTAAAGCGAAATTGGCTCCTGCGCATTTTAACCAACCAATGGTGCAAACAGCTCCGGTAGTACTTACTTTTTGCATTGACTTACGCCGATTCAGTAAATGGTGCGAACAACGTAAGGCGGAACCCGGATATAATAATTTTGAGTGGTTTGTAACTGGTTCCGTAGATGCATTGCTTGCTGCCCAGACCTTCTGTGTTGCGGCAGAAGAAAAGGGATTAGGCATCTGTTATTTAGGGACTACTACTTACAATCCTCAAATGATTATTGAAGCTTTGGAATTGCCTGAATTAGTATTTCCTATTACTACTGTAACTGTAGGCTGGCCTTCCGAAATTCCGTCGCAAGTAGATCGTTTGCCTTTGGAGGCGATTGTTCACAACGAGACTTACCATGATTATACTCCGGAGGATATTAACCGCCTGTATGCTTATAAAGAATCATTGCCCGAGAATATACAATTTATCTTAGAAAATAATAAAGAGACATTGGCTCAAGTCTTTACGGATGTCCGTTATACAAAGAAAGATAGTGAAGCAATGTCGGAGAATCTTTGGCAGGTTATGAAGAAGCAAGGGTTTTGAGTAGTTATAAGTTATTAGTTATAAGTTATTTGCTTATTACAATGCAAACACAAACAAATAACTTATAACTAATAACTTATAACTATTTTCTCAGTGTTGCTTGAATCTCATCAATTTCTGCGCGGAAAGATTTGTCAACCTCTCTCAGTTCTTTAATGGTCTTACATGCATGCAATACGGTAGCGTGATCTTTGTTGCCAATCATAGTTCCGATTTTAGATGTAGACAATTCAGTGTTGCTTTTGGCTAAATACATAGCGATCTGTCTGGCTTGTACTACTTCTCTTTTTCTGGACTTGGTGTGAATGGTGGCATTATCTAAGCCGAAGTGCTTACATACAGTCTTTATGATATCATCAATGGTAACCACTTTCTTCTCACAGTTAGTTACTTTGCGGACGATACGTTGTGTAAGTTCCAAATCAATCTCTTTATTGTAAATGGTAGAATGTGCCATAATGGAGATGACAATACCTTCTAAATCGCGTACACTGTCTCCTACGTTTTCTGCAATATAGTCGATTGCTTCCGGTGGAAATTGTAATCCGTCACGATTTATTTTATTGCGTAAAATGTCTTTGCGCAGCTCTACGGTCGGCTTTTCTAATTCGGCAACCATTCCCCATTTGAAACGGGTTATTAAACGCTCTTCCATACCTTGAAGTAATACAGGAGCACGGTCGGAAGTCAGAATAAGCTGTTTACCGTTTTGATGTAAATGATTGAATATATGGAAAAATGTATTTTGGGTCTTAGTAACTCCGGCAAATTCTTGAATATCATCAATAATCAATATATCGATGGTTTGGTAGAAGTTGATAAAGTCGTTAGTGGTGTTATTACGCACAGAGTCAGTGTATTGCACTTGGAATAAATGTGCAGATACATACAACACTCTTTTATCCGGGTGTAATTCTTTGATCTTTGTTCCGATAGCATTGGCAAGGTGAGTCTTACCTACACCTGAAGCACCATGAAGGAATAGTGGATTAAATATGGTTTTAGCCGGATTGAGAGCAACAGCTTCTGCCACACTACGTGACAGTTTGTTGCTATAACCTTCTATGAATGTTTCAAAATTATATTCCGGATTCAAGTGCGGATCAAGCTCTGGAACCGGAATCTGCGGGATCCTTTTATCGATCACCGGTTTTTGTGGAATAATAGTACGATGAGTTGATTCGTAATTAACGGTTTTCTCAGGGCGGGAACTCTTATCCACCATGACATTATACATCAATTTCGTTCCATTGCCTATTACCTTATAAAGAGTTTTACGCAATAAGTCCACAAACTTATCTTCCAAAAACTCATAGAAGAACTGGCTGGGCACTTGTACGACCAGCGTTTTGTCCTCATATTTTAAAGGCACGATGGGAAGAAACCATGTTTTATATGTCTGCTCCGGAACATTGTCTCTTATAATTTCAAGGCAGCGGTTCCATAGCCCGACATGATCTTTTTCACTCATAACGGCTCTAAATACATTTATTAATTAAGCAAAACTTCTACGCTTGCAAAATTCGTAATCTTATTCGAGAAAAACAAATCCTTTTTTTCTTGCGTTTCTCCAAAAAGTAATAAGCACTTTACACTCAGTAACTTATCGGAATGACTTTAAATAGCCCTTGTGTTAGGACTATTGTATTTGTATAATTGCTTGATATATATGTTTTTATATCTAAGTGTTGTCTCGGATTTTCTTTGTGTGGAGAAGTGTGAAAAGTGCTTTCTAGCTCTCTATATAGAGCAGTTAAGGGCTTTTCTTTTATTTCATTTTCCACTTGCTTATTTAGACTAATTCTATTTAATAGAGATTTCAGACTTATCTTTCTTTCCAAACAAAGAGAAATGAACGTACCTTTTGGGGTGCAATTTCAGGTCTTCTAAAAGGCTCGCTGCATTGGACGTCGTCGCATTTAAGTTATTGTAAAGAGACGGGTCGTTTAGCAAGAGACCGATAGTGTTATCTTTTTGGTTCAATTTATCTGTAATCATTTTTACATTTGCTAACGTAGAGTCAACTTTTTGCATAGCGGCAGCAAAGTCTATTTCTTTTAAATTGTTGGAAACAAGTATAAAGTTGTCCCCAATCGTATTTAGCTTACCTGTTAATTGAGGGATATCTTTTTTCATAAGCATTTGTAATTGGTGGCTACTTACTGCCATACTTGCGGTTAGAACTTGCAGGTTATGCAATGTTGCAGGTATAGCGGGATCTGCCATTACTGTATTCAATGAAGCAAGAATTGAATCCAATTTTGGGAGCATTTTTTCTATTTCCGGCATCATGTTGGCTACTTTCTCCATCATGCCATTATTGAGTACTCCGGGGATAGTATCACCTATTTGATATTTTTCACGGGGGTTGTTGGCAAGCAATAAGTTCATTTTAACTCCTCCCAACATTTCAGCTGTTAGTTCAGCAGTACTTCCTTTCGGAATGCGCAAATCGGGATTTACGTCTATTTCGGCAACTACTTTCCCCGGTTGTGTATAATCATAATATAAATCACGTACAATACCTACACGAAATCCATCGGCAAATACCGGGCTCGATTTGGTCAGACCATTTATATTTTGAAACTTCACATAGAAATAACTGGAAGGCTTAAACATATTAATGCCTTTCAGGTAATTGATGCCATATACTAATATGCAAAGGGCAGCAATGCCGGCAATTCCTATTCTGACTTCTTTAGTGATATACTTCATGATGTATCTTGTTGTTATTTGTTTCTTTTTCTTTTAAACTCATTAATGGCGGTGTTAACATTCATTTTTTTGCCATCTTTGAATGCGATGATGAAAGCGTCTTTGAATTGAGTTGTAATGGTACGCTTGGTTCGCAATACTTTATTATAATCAGGCGAATCACCATAAGTGTATTTATATATACCGCCTTCCTTATAATAATCTACGCCTTTCAACCCTTTTAATCTTTTATCATTTTGGGATAATGGCTTAGATGAAGTAAGTATTTGTATTTTAAACACAATGCCACTACTTTCTGTTTGAGAAGATGCTGCTTTTTCTACTTGTTGGGGGCGTTGAGAACTTTTGGGAGTACTTTTTTCAGTCAATTTTTCTTTTTCCTGAGTTTCATTAGTAGCAGTATCTGTGACTTCTTGTTGCACCGGATCGGGTACATCTTCAGGTAAAATGGTATTGCTGCTTCCGTTCAGCCGTATTTCCTGTTCACGCTTGTAAGCAAGGAATGCACGGAAAATACCGTCGGCAAGAGTGGTTGTTCCGGTTTCAGAGTTTAAATAACGTTCTTCTTCCGGCGTGGAGATGAATCCGAGCTCAACTAAAATGCTAGGCATAGCACTAGCTTTTAATACCAGAAAACCTGCTTGATGCACTCCTCGGTCAACGCGTTGGCATGTATTACGGAAATGTCTTTGTACAAGCGAGGCTAAATGTACACTTTGTGACATGTACTTGTCTTGCATAAACTCGAAGATAATATAAGATTCCGCAGAGTTAGGGTTAAAACCTGCGTAGCGGGTCTTGTAATCATTTTCGTATAGAATAACGGAGTTCTCGCGTTTGGCAACTTCCAGATTAGCGTCTGATTTTGCAAGACCTAGTGTCCAGGTAGATGCACCCTTTGCCACCCGGTTATTGGCTAAGGCATTGGTGTGAATCGAAATGAATAAATCAGCTTTGGCATTGTTTGCTATCTCCGCACGTCTATCCAGAGGGATAAATACATCACGTTCCCGAGTGTAGATTACTTTTACATCGGAACAGTTCTTCTTGATTTGTTTGCCAAGTTTTAGGGCAACACTAAGATTGATATTCTTCTCTTTGGAGATTTTACCAACTGCGCCCGGGTCATGACCGCCATGACCTGCATCGATTACGACAACAAAATCTTTAGCTATAGCACTGCTGATTCCAAAGGGAGAGGTAAGCAGCCCTAAGCATATACTTATATATAATATGTAGCGTCTATATAGTTTCATATAAAAATTGTTGCAAATGTAGTAGAAATTTATAGAAAACTCATACTTTGTATTTAAGTTTTGTTGGTTTCATGGTCATTTTTGGCTGATTTAGTCTCTAAAGATGTTTTTCTATTCTAACCAATTATTCATTGTTACGGTTCAACTTATAGATAATATAAGTAACTTTGCATCAAGTTAATTTTAAAAAGTAAATAGGTATGATTCTTCGTTTTTTGAAGAACTGGACATTGCCTTTGGCGATGATCGCCGGCACTCTGGGATATTTTTTCTTTGCAAGAATTCCCTTTTTTGTATCAGTTAAACCTTGTATAAATAGCTTGGTGGCTTTTCTTACTCCGACTTTAATTTTTGCACAATTGTTGCTTACATTTTGTAAGGTAGAGTTGCACGAATTAAAACCGAAAGTATGGCATGCGTGGCTACTGATATTTCAAACGGTTTCTTGTCTGATTGTAGCAGTTTTATTGGTTTATTGTCCTATGGAAGAAACATCTCGTGAAGTTTTTGAGGGGGCAATGGTCTGCCTAATCTGCCCTTCTGCTACTGCTGCTGCTGTTATTACAGGAAAGTTGGGAGGAAGTGCATCCAGTTTAACCACTTATACTTTGCTATCCAATCTTTTAGCTGCCGTGGCTGTTCCAATAGTGTTTCCAATGGTGGAACCTCATACTGATATTACTTTTGTTGCTGCTTTCCTGAAGATTTTAAGTAAAGTGTTTCCATTGCTACTTTGTCCCTTCTTTTTGGCTTGGTTTCTACGTGCCTTTATGCCGAAAATACATCATCTTTTATTAGGTTGCCGGGATGCTGCCTTTTATTTGTGGGCAGTGGCACTTGCCATTGTTTCCGGGCAGACGGTACGCTCTCTTATTAATAGTGATGCATCAGTATATGTGGAAGTCATGATTGCTTTTGCCGGTTTGATTACTTGTTGTATTCAGTTCTATTTGGGTAAAAGAATTGGCGGTCACTATCAAGAACGTATCAGTGGTGGGCAGGCATTGGGGCAAAAGAATACCGTGTTGGCTATATGGATGGCTTATACATATTTAAATCCATTATCGTCTGTAGGTCCCGGTTCGTATGTATTGTGGCAAAACATCATCAATAGCTGGCAGTTGTGGAAGAAAAGAAAAAATGAGATAAAACATTAAATATAAGATATTGATATTAAATGTTTTATGTTTATTTAGTGTAATTTCCTTTATTTCCCTTGTTTTCTTGTTTAGTCTAATAAATGCCTTCATTTTGTTACTATTTTGTTACCCGTATTCATTGGAGTAACAAAACAAATCGCTATATTTGTATCGGTAACAAAATAAGAACATAATTATGGCGAAGAAAAAACAAGAAGTTAAATTGAAAGAACCCGTAAGGATTAGATTCAAGCAGCTTGCTAATGGTAACCAGTCTATTTATTTGGATTACTATACTGGTGATGTTATTAGAAAAGAAAATTATGTTGGCGGTAAACGGCAGTATGAATTTTTGAAATTATACCTTATACCCGAGAAGACAAGAGAGGATAAGGCGAAGAACGAAGCTACGTTGGCTCTTGCAAAAGCCATTCAAAGCAAGCGGATAGTAGAGTTGCAAAATGATGCACATGGCTTTCAGAACACTAATAAGTCAAAAGCGAATGTGATTGATTATTTAGTGAACATGAGAAGCCAATCTAAAGAACGTGGCAGCTTGAATTACGAAAAGACTGTTGGTAATACCATCCGTGAACTAAAGTTGTTCAGAGGGGATTATATCGCTTTTCGTGATATAGATAAGGACTTCTTAAATAGCTTTGTGGATTTCTTGAAACAAGCGAAGAAAGCAAGCAAGTTTGGTTTGTTAAAGGCTGGGGGCGTATTAAGTAATAATTCCGTTATTGCTTACTATGGAGTGCTGCGTACCGCTATAAATAGAGCCTATAAAGAGGGAATTATTACGGTGAATCCTACAAAAGAGTTTGATTTTGCCAGTAAGGTAAAAGCGGAAGTCAGCCGCAGGGAGTATTTGACAATAGATGAGTTGAAACTACTTATCGGTACAGAGTGCAAATATGAGATAATGAAACAAGCCTTTCTTTTCAGTTGTTTGTGTGGGCTGCGTGTTAGCGATATAAGAAATTTGAAGTGGAACGATTTGCAGAAAAGCGGTGAGAGAATAAGAATTGAAATCAAGATGCAGAAAACCAAAGAACCGCTTTATCTACCTATATCCGATGAAGCGTTAAAGTGGCTGCCGCAACAAAATGAAGCAAAAGGCGATGATTTGATTTTTCCTTTGACGCATGAGGGGACTATAAATAAAATACTTCAAAAATGGGCGAAAGATGCAGGGGTTATTAAGCATATCTCGTTTCACGTAGCACGCCATACCCATGCAACTATGATGCTAACATTAGGGGCTGATTTATATACGGTTAGTAAGCTGTTGGGGCATAAAAACATTGCGACTACTCAAATATATGCAAAGATAGTTGACAAGAAGAAAGAGGAAGCAATAAAACTGATACCTAATTTAATGGACTAATCTTAATAGTAGTATGTGTGTTGTTGCTGTTTTGTATGCTAAATTGCTTCAAAAAAAAATGTTGCATTATAAAAGATGTCTTTTTTTGAACTTTTTGTGTGCAATATTATTATATTTGCAGCAGACTATAATACTTAAATGTTATGGAGATGGATAAAAATACTCAATTATACATACAGGGAGATGGCATAACTGCTACTGCTATTGTAAGACAGGATATTACAGTTTTTGCTGGTGCTGCTACTACAAGTGCATTTACTCGAACGTTAATAGGGCAGGATAATCGACTTGAAGACCTGTATGTTAGGGCAATAAATAATAGAACAAGAGAACGGAACTATTTTAAATTATATAGTTCTCTACTGAGAGGTGATATTTCTGATGATGATTTTGATGAAGAAATAGATAAAAATGAAGATGATTATGTTGTTCCTGCTGGAGTTGATGCAGATTTGACTGAAATTGAATTTGCCTTGCAAGTTACTCCTAAGCTCAAAAATGTAGAGACAACAGATGATTTTATGGCTTTATTCTCTTTTAATGATAAATCTGTTCACAAATATATAGCGAAAAACGATTAAGAATGGCGGAATATATAGATACAGGAGATACTGTGGAAGGTCAGAAATGTGAGATTTATACACGTAGGGAGGACTGTAAAGGTTTAAGAGAAGATCCCATAACTCAAAAAAAAATGTTAGTATATGAATTAGACAGAAATAGCAGTGTAGAAGTAAGGGAATCTTTGATACTTTCTGAAGAAGAAAAAATATTAAGAGATGAACTGAATATACATGGTGAAGTTGGAGACAAATTGAAAGCTGACGCTATAACTGTATATGTTGATGTAAAACGTCAATTGTCTGTAGAAAAGCAAGAAGGTTTAACTTCTACACATGGAGGTCGCCTCATCTCAACTAAAAAGCGAACTGTTGGGAGAATCAAATATCCATTTCAGAATTTGAACAAATTGCTTGGACTTTCTGCGAATAGTAATAATAGGAAACAATTAAATAAATAATTATGATAGTCGATATTTTCACATTGTGCGATAGTGCAAAAGAATATCAAGGGAAGTTAGTTATTGTTGGTACTTTCAATACTATCTCTGCAATCCAATTTCCTGCTACTCACCCAGAGTTAGCTATTGTGGCTAGAATTGTGATGGGTAATCAGGAAAAGGGTAAACATACGTTGAAAATCTCTATAAAAAAAGAGAATGAAGATGCATATCTTGTTAATCCATTTAATATGGACATTGATAATAGTAATTTGCAAACAGAGGTGGGGAATCTTAACTTGATTTTTAATGTAAATAATCTGTTAATTCCATCTGCTGGTAAGTATGTTGTAACTCTTGAAATAGGTGAGTTGGTAAAAGAATCAACACTATATGTTGTGACTGTAAAACAGTAATTATACTGCTTGGCTTTTTCTATTTATAAAAAAATCGTGTTGTTTTTTGATAACTCAAAAATAGCACGAATTTTTTATAGAATTCTAATGATGAAATTATTGTTATTGAGCATATCAGAAAAGATGTTTTGTCAAGGTTATTGAATATAAGTAGATAAAATACTTTTAAAATGTATCGTGTTAGTGCAAGGATGAAGCCTTTTATGGATGGGGTTGTATGTTAGTTAATTTGATTTCTTGATATATTAATTTCTGTGTTGTTCTGAATTGTGTGAAGGTACACAATATCTTATTGAGAAAATTATGACAGAAGAGGAATTGAAAGTAAAATTCAACTATATACAAGGGATCTTTAACCGTTGTATAAATCATGCCTATCAAATTATAACGGATAGCATTGTTGCGAAGTCTGAATATTTGAACCGTGAACAGGCTGATGAACTGGAACAGCAGGAGTACATTCGTACCACAGATGAATTGGCACAACTTTATATCCGTTATTCCGTACTGGATGATATTCAAAATTTTTACTCGATACCCGATTTCTTTTGGGAAAGCGGTTTTTATGAAGCCTTGATGCCCGATGAAAAAAGAAAATACCTTTTATTCTCTCCTCTTTCATTTAATTATTCCCGATACGAACAGGACAATTCAGTTTATGATGAAGAACTGCCTTATTTTTCCGTAGTAGTTAGAGTTGTTGTATTGGAAAGATATTCAGCATACTTGCGAAAAAAGAAAGAGGACAGAGCGCAGACGGAAACGCAACCGAAGCAGGAACAGGAAGAACAGAAGCCGACAACAAACACCGAGTTTCCGATAAAAGCCGTACCCCCTATTGCTGAAACGGAAAATCCGTTTGGTTCAATTCTTAATGACAAACAGATAGAATTGATTGCGGATTGCATCAATGAGGTTAAGATGTTCAATGCTTCTGTAACTGTTGATGACTTGAAAGCGATACTCTCCTGTAAGCCTAATGCAATATTAAGGTCAAATAATAATAGATATGTAGCTTTCCTTTTTTCGGAATTAAGTAGTAGGTCTTTGATTACCGCTAATTGGCAATCGGTCATTGCTAACAATAAACTATTTCTTTCCAAAGACAAAAGTAGGGATAAATATCTCAATCAAGGGGATTTAGCCACAGCAACCAACTACGTGAAAGGCATCTCCCATGAGAAAGGATTTGCAACCATATACAACTATATCAAACAACTGAAAAGACTTTAAGAATAGGTTAAGACCTCAAACATAGCTTAATCCACTATCAAGCTAATCCTCAATACCTTTGCCCTCGTTAACGAAAAGAAAACGAGGGTGCGCACCTTCATATTGTTTCACTTAATCCAAAAAAGCAATATGGATAAGACATTAGAGATGCGAGTTGAGGAACTCGAACAGATGCTGTTTTTAACTAAGAATGTGCTTAGCTTTGATGAAGCGAGCAAGTTTCTTAATCTTTCCAAAAGCTACCTGTACAAACTGACTTCGGGTAACTTGATACCCCATTATAAACCGCAGGGTAAGATGCTGTTTTTTGAACGGGCAGATTTGGAGGCATGGCTACGCCAAAATCCCATCAAGACACAGGCGCAGATAGAGCAGGAAGCGCAGAAGTATATCCTTAGTAGTAACCGTCCTTTAAAGAAGTAAAGCTATGGAAAACAAGAAAGTGACGGAAAATAAGAAAGAAGCTGCAATGACAAGAGAAGATTTTGCAGTCCTATGGAAAACTATTCATTTAAAGATTACTGACACCTACGATGTACCGCCCGAAATCCTTTGGGTAAATGGTTCTACTATCGGTACATTGGGAAATTTTAGCGCATCCACAGGTAAAGCCAAAAGTAAAAAGACGTTCAATATTTCCGCTATTGTGGCGGCAGCGTTGAAGAATGACGAAGTTTTGCACTATTCAGCATACTTACCTGACAATAAACGTAAAATTCTATATGTGGACACAGAGCAGAGCAAATACCACTGCCATAAGGTGATGGAACGCATCATGCGTTTGGCTGGACTTCCTACCGATAAGGATAGAGAGGACTTTATCTTTGTCGTGTTGAGGGAATACACACCCGACAAGCGAAAGCAGATAATAGACTATATGCTTGCTAATATGGAGGGAATTGGTCTTGTCATTATAGACGGCATCCGTGATTTGATGTACGACATCAATAGCCCCAGCGAATCATCCGACCTCATCAATCTTTTAATGCGGTGGTCAAGTGAGTATAATTTGCATATTCACACTGTACTACACTTGAATAAAGGGGATGATAATACACGTGGGCATATAGGAACGGAACTTAACAACAAGGCTGAAACCGTTTTACAGATAACCAAAAGCACGCAGGATGTGGATATTAGCGAGGTAAAGGCGATGCACATTCGGGACAAGGACTTTGAACCGTTTGCATTTCGCATTAATGAAACTGCATTGCCCGAAGTTGTGAAAGACTATGTTTTTGAACAACCCAAGCAGAACCGCAACTTTCCGCTTACGGAACTTACGGAGCAACAGCACCGTGAAGCGTTGGAAAACGGATTTGGAAAGGATGTAGTACAAGGCTATCCCAATGTTATCGCAGCCTTGAAAAAAGGTTACGCAAGTATCGGTTTTGAACGTGGGCGCAATATTCTCGTGGACTTGAACAAATTCCTTGTAAACAAGCGCATGATAATAAAAGAGGGAAAAGGCTACAAGTTCAATTCTGATTTCCACTACTAAAAGCAAGTTTGGTTTAGTCCGTGTGTATATAAAGAAGGAATGGACTTCTTTTCATTGTACGATTAAGTACAAGATAAGTTTAGTACAGTTCGGGTGTATATATAGCGGACTAAACGGAACTGATTCAATTATTCATTCACCAATACATTCAGATTATGACAATCGAAGAATCCAAAAATATAAAGTTGGCAGACTATCTGCACAGTTTAGGCTATAATCCAATAAAGCAACAGGGTAATAGTCTTTGGTATAAATCACCGTTGAGAGAGGAACAAGAGCCTTCTTTCAAAGTGAACACAGACCGCAATTTATGGTACGACTTTGGAGCCGGTAAAGGCGGCAACATCCTTGCATTGGCACAGGAACTTTATGCATCCGACAGTTTACCTTACCTTTTAGACCGTATAGCGGAGCAAAGCCCCTCTATCCGTCCCGTTTCTTTTTCCTTTTGCCAGCAGTCATCAACACAACCGAGTTTCCAACATTTGGAAACAGTACCGCTTTCTTCTCCTGCCTTGTTTGCATACTTGCAGGATAGAGGCATAAATACAGCACTTGCGAAAAAAGAATGTATGGAAGTCCGTTTCTCGCTTAACGGTAAATGGAACTTTGCCATCGGCTTTCCTAATGCATCGGGAGGTTATGAGGTACGCAATAAATATTTTAAAGGCTGCATAGCTCCTAAAGACATCACCCATATACGGCAGACTGGAGAACCTAAAGAAACCTGCTATGTGTTCGAGGGGTTTATGGACTATCTTTCTTTTCTGACCTTGCGACAGAAAAATTGTCCTGATTATCCCGACTTCGACAAGCAGGACTATCTTATTCTGAACTCCGTTTCCAATCTTTCCAAAGCCTTGTACCCGTTGGGGAATTATGAGAAAATACATTGTTTTTTCGACAATGATACGGCAGGGAGAAGAGCCGTACAGGAACTTTATAAAGAGTACAGTTTCCGTGTCCGTGATTCCTCACGCATTTATAGTGGCTATAAAGATTTGAATGATTATTTGTGTGGAAAACGGTTGATACAGTCGGCAGACTTGACACAGCAGACCAAACAATCACAGACAGTCAAACAAGCCGACAGGCAGGAACAACAACCAGCCAAAAAGAAAAGCAGAGGGTTCAGAATGTAGTTACCGCACGCTTTCCACAGGCTTTTGAGTAAGAAAAGCCATAGCTTAATAGGGCGTTTTCTTCACGCAGTGCAAGCACCGCTAAAAACACCCTATCGAGCAAAGGGGCATCGCCCCTTTTGAAACCCCGTGAGCCATGCGGCGAATGTGTAAGGCAAGCGGAATTGTCTAACGAAAAACCAATATTCAATATGGGATATTTCACCCTTGATTTCAAGAAAGCAAAGGGAGCATCCGACGCTCGTATGTCCGACCATATCGAGCGCAGGGTGATAGCTCCGAATGTGGATCCTACACGTACACATCTCAATCGGGAACTGGTGGGACTTCCCGAAGGTGTGACGGTACGTGATGAAGCGATAGCACATCGTATCAAGTCGGCAGGCATCAAACGGAAGATTACCCCCGACCAAGTAAGGGCTATCCGTGTTATGATGTCGGGAACACACGAGGATATGATGAAGATACAGCAAGACGGGCGTATGGACGAATGGTGTAACGACAGTATGGAATGGTTGCACAAGACTTTCGGACGGGAGAATACCGTTTCAGCAGTTCTGCACATGGACGAAACCACACCTCACATACACGCTACCATCGTACCGATAGTAACGGGAGAGCGCAGGAAAGCAAAACAGAAGCAAACGGAGGGTAAGCGTTCCTACCGAAAGAAAACGAATGCAGCCCGGCTATGTGCTGATGATGTATTGAACCGTGACAAGTTGATAGGCTACCATGACGACTACGCCAAAATCATGGATAAATACGGGTTGCAGCGTGGTGTGCGTGGTTCGGAAGCAAGGCACGTCACCACTGCCCAATATTACCGTGATTTGAAACGGCAGACGGGAGAACTCGAAACAGACGTGCAGCAACTCCAAAGTGAGAAGGACGAAGCGGAAAAACAGCTAAAGCAGGTTAAGAAAGAAATCAAGACCGACAAGCTGGAAGCCGTTAAGACCGAAGCGAAAACCGCCATTATAGCAAAGGTGGGTTCTTTTTTAGGGAGTGGTGAAATTAAGGAGTTGAAACAGGAGAACAGGCAGTTATATGAGGAAGTTGCCACTCGTGACGAAATCATCGAAAGATTGCAAATTATGATGCAAGAGCAACGGGAACAGCACAGCAGGGAATTGATGAAAGCGCAGGGTAAGCATATCAAGGAACTAGACGAAGCCCGAAAGGAGATATCACGGCTGTCACAGATGATTAAAAAGGCTTGTGCGTGGCTTCCACTACTAAAAGAACTTTTCCGAATGGAAAGGCTATGTCATATTGTCGGTTTCTCAACTGAACAAACAGCAAAACTGATGTTAGGGGAAAAGATAGAGCATAACGGCACACTCTATTCCGAAGAGTACAAACGGAATTTCGCAACGGATAAGGTGACTGCACAAATAGTAACAGATTCAACTGTTGGAAAGAACAAATTAATGCTAATCATCAATCAAAAAAATGTATCCGATTGGTTCAGGGAGCAGTTTAGCAAACTCTATCAAAGGATACAACCGAAAGAGGGGCAGAAAAGGAGCAAAGGTTTTAGCCTGTAAAGAGAGGTATTTTGCTGAAATACAGTAAAAAGTGCAATTCACAATGAATGATATACTGTACCTTTTGCTATATTTGCACATAATCCATTTAATATTAAAAGAATGAATGCGGATTTTGATTATTTAGAAATAAACCGGAAGTCTTGGAACAGTAGGGTAGATGTGCATCTGAAATCTGACTTTTACGATGTCAAAGGCTTTTTGAAAGGGGAATCATCTCTCAATGATATAGAACTTGATTTACTTGGAGATATAAAGGGTAAATCTATTCTACATTTACAATGCCATTTCGGGCAAGATACTATTTCGTTGGGCAGACTTGGTGCAAATGTTACAGGTGTTGATTTATCGGATAAAGCGATTGATAATGCAAAAATATTAGCCAAGAAAGCAAATGTTAATGCAACTTTTATCTGCTGTGATATTTATGATTTGCCTGCTTATTTGAATGAACAATTCGACATTGTATTTACAAGCTATGGAGTGATTGGCTGGTTGCCTGATATGAATAAGTGGGCTGAGATTATTTCAAATTATCTAAAACCAAATGGAAAGTTTATATTTGTGGAGTTTCATCCGATTGTGTGCATGTTTGATGAGAACTTTAAAAGAATTGAATATAACTACTTTAACTCCGGTGCAATTAGAGAAATTCAAGATGGAACCTATACGGACGGGGAAAAAGATTTGTTACTAGAATGTGTGATGTGGAATCATAGTTTGAGTGAGGTTATAAATAACCTTATACAAAGTGGGCTCACAATATCATCTTTTGATGAATTTGATTATTCACCCTATAATTGTTTTTCCCAAACAGTTGAATGTGAACCTAACAAATATAGGATAAAGCATTTAAGTAATAATATTCCGATGATCTATTCTATAATAGCTACAAAATAAAAAAGACTGGAAAGAATTTAATATAATAGATATGAAGGAGGACTTTACAATCAGGGAAGCTCAGCAGTCGGATGCTGTTGCGCTGAAAGAGTTATTTCAAAATACTGTTCTTGTGATAAACAGACGTGATTATTCACAATCCGAAGTTGAAGACTGGGCATCGTGCGGAGATAATCTCTCTAAAATAGAAGATATGATAAAGACTCACTATTTTATTGTAGCTGTTAATCAATGCTCGCAAATCGTTGGTTTTTCATCTATTACGCCCCAAGGCTATTTACATTCTATGTTTATTCACAAGGACTTTCAAGGTAAAGGTATTGCTACGATGCTTTTGGAAGAAATAGAACGGTATGCAATTACATCCGGGATTATGCGGATTACGTCTGAAGTGAGCTTAACAGCCCGTCCTTTCTTTGAAAAAAGAGGCTATATAGTAGAGGAAGAACAAAAGCGCAAAGCGAATCAGCTTTCTCTTACTAATTTTTGGATGGCAAAGGGAATAACTAAAGTCAAGCCTTATAATGGTCGTATTCCTGCTTGTGGTGTTTTTTGTGGGGGGTGTCCCACATATACGAGAGAAAAAAGATCTTGCAAAGGAGCCGAGCTAAATAGTTCTCGCTGTGAAAAATGCAAAACATTTCATTTATGCTGTTTGGAGAAAGAGATAACACATTGTTTCCAATGCAGCAGCTTTCCATGTACCAAATTCAAAGGTTTTACCAAGCGTTGGCTAAAGTATGGACAGAATTTTATTGAGAATCAGAAACAGTTAAGTGAAATAGGCGAAGTGGCATTTTTGGAGTATTATAATAAAAAGGTTACAGATTAGTTTAGTACGTTCCTTTGTCTATATATCCAAAACGGACTAAACTTATTTGTACCGACAGCAAGATAGGTGCTGGCGAAAAGAAAAAGATTGTTTCTCTTTTCGCCAGCTTTATTTTTGCGGATATTCTGCCTTTTGTTACCTTTGCACATGAAGCCCACCGCAAAGCGATTTCTTCGTTTTTTTTGTTACTATTTTGTTACCCACTATTAGTAATAGGTGGGCTTATTTGTTGATAATCAAATTAATATACTGATTAATATATAATATGTGGCAAAACATAATTAACAGCTGGCAGTTGTGGAAAAAGAGAAAGAAAGAGAGTGAAATAATGAATATAAACAGTTGAAAAATAGCTTAATACTTCTTCCGCAATTCATACTAAAGATTATTCTCGTAGCCCAGTTTGTTTTCATTATAATCAGAAGCGATATAAGTGGGGCGTCCTTTGGTTTCCTTGAAGATTCGTCCTATATATTCTCCTATTATCCCTAAAGAGAATAGTTGTATACCACCCAGGAAGAGAATTACTATAATCAAGGTAGGAAAACCGGCAGCTTGGTCACCAAACATAATGGTTTTCACTAGGAAATAGATGGCGTATATAAAACTGGAGATTCCGCATAACATTCCGAAAAAGGTTGCTATTCTTAGTGGAGCGGTTGAAGAGGAAGTGATTCCTTCGATAGCTAGGTTGAGTAGCTTGAAGAAACTCCAGGAAGAATGACCTGCTAAACGGTCTCCGCGATCGAACTCAATCCCTTTCTTGTTGTAGCCTATCCAGCAGAATAATCCCTTAGTATAGCGTTCTTGCTCACGTAAGCGTCGTAATGTGAGCACACATCTACGGTCTAGCAAGCGGAAGTCTCCTACATTGGGTAAAATATCAATTCTGCTCATCTTTTGCAGTAATGTATAGAATGCGAGTGAAAGACGTCGGCGTAACCAGCTTTCTTCGCCTCTGTTACGACGTTTTGCATAAATATCATCATAACCTTCTTCCCAATATTGCAACATTTGGTCTACCAGTTCCGGAGGGTCTTGTAAGTCTGCATCCATTACTACACAGCAATCTCCTGTAGAGTAGTCGAATCCTGCCAGCATAGCTACTTCCTTGCCGAAGTTACGGGAGAGATTTACATAATTTACCCTTAAGTCGGTTTGCCGTAGTTGGCGAATGACTGCCAGGGTGTTGTCACTACTTCCATCGTTGATGAAAAGAATTTCCCATTCATAATTGTTGTTACGTTTGATAAGTTCTATCAAACGTCCATAGAGGGTAGGAAGCATCGCTTCTTCATTATAAACCGGAACTAGTAGAGTTACTTTTTTCATCTTGTCTATACGCATGGTGAATGTCTTGCAAAGATATTGTTTTTGCGACAGTTTAAAGACGTTTTATGTTAAAATTGTCAGTCTTTTCTTTTGAAAACAAATCGGACAAGTAAAAAGTTGATGGGAATAGCAATTGCGAAAACAGGAAAAGGCGCTAGAGGTTTGGTAACTCCTAGCCATAAGAACAAATTTAAGAGTCCTATATGCAGTAAGTAATTACAGAGATGTGCTCCACCGAAACCAAATGCTTTGTTCCAGGAAGGTTTTTTTCTGAAAGTAAAATAGGCAGTGAGATAGAAGTTAGCAACAAAACTACAAACATAACCTATGGTATAGGCTATATTTACATCAATAATTTGTTGTAATATAAAGTATAATCCGTAATGTATTATAGTAGCGATAATTCCCACTATGACAAAGCGGATAAACTCCGATAGCTTTTTAAAATTAATCATTAGCCTGGTTTTATTGCATTACGCATGCAAAATTAGGTATTGTTGCAGAATAATTTGTACTTTTGTCCGGCGAAAACATAAAAAACGAATAAAATTATGTCAGACAGGAAGAAGGCGTTCTGGTTTATTGCATTACTGAGTGTGCTTGTTATAGTACCCTTTTTAGGGGAAACTATCTTCTATTCTAAAGGAGAACCACGAGAGGCGATTGTGGCATTTTCCATATTGGAAAGTGGAAATTGGATACTTCCGTTAAATTACGGAACGGATATCGCTTATAAACCTCCTTTTCTCTATTGGTCTATTGCTGTCTTTTCTGCTATTTCGGGTGAAGTTACGGAATTTACTTCCCGTTTGCCATCTGCCTTATCATTTATAGCTATGCAACTGGTGTTTTTTGTATTTGTGGCGAAACGTAAAGATATAAAGGTTGCTTTGTTGACTTCTATCCTTCTATTGACTTCATTTGAAGTACATCGTGCGGCGGTTGCTTGTCGGTTGGATATGTTGCAGGTTTCTTTGATTGTGATCTCACTTTGTTTGTTGTATCGATGGGATGAAAAGAACAGCCGTGGAGTACCTTGGCTTGCGGTGCTTCTGATGGCATGTGCTTCGTTGACTAAAGGACCGGTAGGTAGTGTTTTTCCATGTCTGGTGATTGGTGTATACCAATTGATGCGTGGTCGTTCCTTTGCTAAGGCTTTCTTTTCACTGGCAGGCATCGGATTGCTTTCGCTTATTCCATTGGCTATCTGGTATTGGGCTGCTTATCAGCAGGGAGGAAAAGAATTTTCCGATTTAATGATTGAAGAAAATGCAGGACGCCTGTTTCATAAGATGTCCTATGAATCTCATGAAAATCCTATTTGGTATAATTTTCTAACTTTAATTTGGGGATGGGTACCTTGGACGTTGGTCTTGGTTATTTCTTTGTTTGGTCTGAAATGGAAAAATATGCAGTTCTTGCCACAGGGAGATGGAATAGTACAGCGATTGAAGAAAGGTTGGATAGCTTTCCGTAACCAGTCACCCATACAGCTGTTCACATGGTTGGTCATATTGATTATCTTTATATTCTATTGCATTCCAAAGAGCAAACGAAGTGTCTACCTGCTCCCTATCTATCCGTTTATGGCGATGTTGATTGCCGAATATTTGTTGGCTTTGGTACAACGTGGAGCAAAGGTCTTTAAGATTTGTGCGATCATATTTGCTTCCCTTGGGCTATTACTGACTTTAGTGTTTGTTTTTGTTCGTTGCGGACTGGTTCCTGAAAGTATTTGGGGGAGTGGACGTCATGCTGCCGAAAATATCGGATTTATGAATGCTTTAAAAGATACTTCATTATCGATACCCAAATGGTTCTTGATTGCGCTTCCTGTAATAGCTTCTGTTTGTACGTTACGAATGGTAGTTAAACGTGTTGATACCCGCTCTTTATTATATGGTATTGCAGGGTGTATGCTTTGTATGTTTGTTGTTTTGGATGGTGTATATCAACCGATCGTATTATCTGTGAAATCAGATAAACATCTGGCGGAACAAGTAAAAACGCTGATACCTGAAGGACCGGTTTATTCATATTCGTCCATGAGTTTTTATTGCACTAATTTTTATTTGGATGATCGTATGAGACATATTGAAGTGGAGCAACCTGCTGAAGGTTATTTATTAGTACCAGAAAAGGACGAGCAGAAGATGCTGGAAGAATTGAGTAAAACATATCAATTGGAAAAAGTGTTTCGTACAGAGAAGCGTAGTTGTGATATGCGTAATGAAATATGTATGTACCAATTTAAACGTAATTAATTGAAATTTCATAAATCAAAGTGAATCCGATTCATATTATAGATAAGTATTATCCGGTAGAAAATGAGTTGAAGCATATCTTGCTAACTCATAGCCATTCAGTGGCAGATAAAGCATTGCTGATTGCTGATCATCATCCGGAACTTGTACTGGACAAGGAGTTCCTGTATGAGGCTGCCATGTTGCATGATCTTGGCATTTTTCTTACCGACGCCGATGGTATTTATTGTTTTGGTGATAAGCCTTATATTTGTCATGGATATTTAGGGGCCGACTTAATGCGTGAGGAAGGATATCCTCGTCATGCGTTGGTTTGTGAACGTCATACGGGTGCAGGACTTTCATTAGAAGAGATTATCGCGCAAGGTTTGCCTGTTCCGCATCGGGAAATGGTTCCGGTGAGTCTGGAAGAGCAGGTCATTTGCTTTGCCGATAAGTTCTATTCAAAGACCCGTTTGGACAAGGAAAAGAGTGTCGAAAAAGCGCGCAAAAGCTTGGAACGCTATGGCGATGCCGGCTTACAACGCTTTGATTGTTGGTGCGAACAGTTCTTGTAGCAATCTAAATTTCTTTAAAAAGGGAGATTATCCGTATAAAATACGTACTTTTGCCCCTTCAAGCGTAAACTATAAGTTAATGACGCCATTGAAAGCAAATACATTCATATCATTTATACTACTATTTGTCTTGCTCCTACTTTCTGGTGAGGCTGTGTCTCAGCGTCGGGGAAGGGGAATGATACCGCGAAGTCAACAGCCGGATTCTTTGCAGAATGGCGATACACTGTTGAATGATTCGTTGCGGAAAGACACTATAACACCTCCTCTACCCAAGAAGGAAGGATTGGATGCACCCGTTACTTATGAAGCTACTGACTCAATTGTGTTTACTCAAGGAGGTTATGCGCACTTGTACGGACAGGGAAAAGTGAATTACGAGAAGATCGAATTGGCTGCTGATGTTATTACCATGAATATGGATAGTAGTACGGTGTATGCTCATGGAGTAGAAGATTCTTTAGGAGTCATGCAAGGTACTCCAGTGTTTAAAGATGGGGAGACTCCTTACGAAACCAATACAATCCGCTATAATTTCAAAAGTAAAAAAGGTCTTATCAGTAATGTTGTAAGTCAGCAAGGTGAAGGTTATGTTACAGGAAACAATGCCAAAAAGGGGCTAAATGACGAACTCTACATGAAAAGTGGTCGTTATACTACTTGTGACCATCACGATCATCCTCACTTCTACATGCAAATGACTTATGCCAAGGTACGTCCGAAGAAAAATGTGGTGACGGGACCTGCTTATCTGGTAGTAGAAGATGTACCTTTACCGCTTGCAGTTCCATTCTTTTTCTTCCCCTTCTCAAGCAGTTATCAGTCCGGTTTTTTGATGCCGACCTATATGGATGACTCAAACCGTGGTTTTGGTTTGACGGATGGTGGTTACTATTTCGCTATCAGTGACCAAATGGATCTGAAGTTGCGGGGGGATATATTTACAAAAGGTTCCTGGGCTTTGAATGCTGAGACTAATTATGTAAAGCGATATAAATTCTCCGGAATGTTGCAGGCGAACTATCAGGTAACTAAAACAGGAGATAAAGGCTTGCCTGATTATTCTGTAGCTAAAGACTTCAAGGTGGTATGGTCGCATCGTCAAGATCCTAAGGCTAGTCCGAACTCTACCTTTTCTGCCAGTGTGAATTTTGCTACGAGTAGTTACGAACGCACTAATATTGGTAATATGTACAATGCGCAGGCTATGTCGCAAAATACGAAAACATCCAGTGTCAGTTACTCACGCAATTTTCCTGATCAACACCTTAGTATTTCAGCTTCGGGTAATATTGCGCAGAATATGAAAGACTCGTCCATTGCTGTAACTTTGCCGGATTTGAATATCTCTTTAAGTACTATATTTCCTTTTAAACGCAAGCACCCGGTTGGTAATGAACGCTGGTATGAAAAGATTTCCGTGCGTTATACCGGTCGTATGAAAAATAGCATTACGACTAAAGATAATATGATCTTTAAGAAGAGTTTGGTGCGTGATTGGGACAATGGTATGCAGCATGATATTCCTATTAGTGCAACTTTTACTCTGTTCAAGTACTTTAACCTAACTCCCTCAGTTAATTATACTGAGCGTTGGTATACACGGAAGATCAAGCAGGACTGGGATACTCAACATGAAGAAGTGGCAAGAGATACCACGTATGGCTTCCATCGCGTGTATAATTATAGTGCCAGTTTAGGGCTTAATACAAAGATCTATGGCATGTATAAACCTATATTTTTCCCTAAGAAAGCTATACAGATTCGTCATGTCATTACTCCTTCGGTCAGCATTAGTGCAGCACCCGACTTTACATCCTCACGTTATGGCTACTATGATTCTTATGTAAAGGAAAATAAAGATGGAACGCGTGACACGGTGAATTATTCCTATTATGCTGGTCAGGCATTCTCTCCTCCCGGTGGTGGTAAGCAGGGAAGTATTAACTTTAGCATCTCCAATAATCTTGAGATGAAGTATAAAGATAAGAATGACTCTATCCGCAAAGTTAGTTTGATTGACGAACTGGGGGCAAGTATTTCTTATAATATGGCAGCGCAGACTCGTCAATGGAGTGACTTGCAGTTAAATCTTCGTATGAAATTCGGGAAAAACTATACGTTTAGTATGGCTTCTACTTTTGCTACCTATGCTTACGAGTTTGATAAAAATGGAAAGGTATATGTCGGCAATCGTACGGAATGGTCTTATGGTCGTTTTGGCCGTTGGTCTGGTTACGGTACTTCTTTCAGCTGGACGCTCAATAATGACACTTGGAAGAAAATAAGCAATTTCTTCTCCGGTAAAAAAGATGATGAGCAGGATAAAGATAAAGAGGCAGCCGCAAATGATGAAAATAGTGAGAATACAGATGATACAGGTAAGGGTACTACCAAGAAAAAAACTGAAAAAGCTGCTGTAGATTCAGATGGATATCAGGTATTCAAGATGCCTTGGTCTATTAATTTCAGTACAGGTTTCAATATAACGGAAGATAATACCAAACCTATTAACCGGGAAAATATGCGTTATCCATATAAGGTTAGTTTGAACTCGCTTGGAATTAATGGCAATATTAAGATTAGTAATAAATGGGCTGTCAGCTTTAACTCAGGCTACGACTTCAATGCGAAGGAAATAGTACAGACCTCGTTCAATATAACCCGTGATTTGCACTGTTTCAGCATGTCCGCAGCACTTTCTCCATTTGGTAGATGGAAGTACTACAATTTTACGATTCGCGCCAATGCAAGTATCCTGCAAGATTTGAAGTGGGAACAGAGAAGCCAGACGCAGAGTAATATCCAGTGGTATTAATAAAATGGTAGAGTTAAAACTCTACCATTTTATTTCTTGTTCCCCATGTGCTTTTAAGTATTCATTGGTTTTGCTGAAATGCTTGTTGCCGAAGAAACCGTTGTAGGCAGAAAGGGGTGAAGGATGGGCGGAGGATAAAACTAAATGTTTATTGCGGTCGATAAAGGCGCCTTTCTTTTGTGCATAAGCTCCCCAAAGGATGAAAACAAGATGCTCTTTCCCTTCGGCAAGTGCACGGATGGCGGCATCTGTAAAGGTCTCCCACCCCCGATTCTGATGAGAACCTGCTTGATGTGCCCGTACAGTAAGGGTGGCGTTGAGTAATAATACACCTTGTTCTGCCCAACGGGTAAGATTACCTGTTTGAGGGGCATCTGTTCCTATATCATTTTTTATTTCTTTAAAGATATTGAGCAAAGAAGGAGGGAAAGGTACACCATCATTGACAGAAAAACAAAGTCCGTGTGCTTGTCCGGGACCATGATAGGGGTCCTGACCGATGATTACTACTTTAACCTTATCGAAAGGGCATAAGTTGAAGGCGTTGAACATTAACTTACCCGGGGGATATATGGCATATTTTCCATATTCATCACGAACAAACTCTGTTAATTTCAGGAAGTAGTCTTTATCAAATTCGGGTTGTAAATGTGCTTTCCAGCTCTCTTCTATTTGAACATTCATAATTTGTTTGGTTAATTGTTTCGGATGCTAAAGTACAAAATAAAAAATAAAGTTCAACCTTTCGAGGGGTTGAACTTTATACAGTATAGTTAGATAAATGTATCTTAGATTAAATGTATGTTGTGCTCTTTGCATTCCTTACGCATATCTTCGGGCCAAATACTAGCTTGTATTTCACCAATATGTGCTTTGCGCAAGTAAGTCATACATAAGCGTGATTGACCGATACCGCCACCTATAGAGAGAGGAAGGGTATCATTCATCAAACGTTTGTGGAAGTATAGTTCCATGCGTTGCTCTTCTCCTTCTTGTTTGAGCTGGCGAAGGAGGGTTGCTTTATCCACACGAATACCCATAGAAGAAAGTTCGATACTGCGTTGCAGCACATGATCCCAGAGTAATAAATCGCCATTCAAACCCGGTAGGTCATTTAGTCCGGGAGTGGTATAGTCATCATAGTCCGGAGCACGTCCGTCATGTTTCTTACCGTCACTAAGCTTGCACCCGATACCGATGATAAAGACAGCGCCAAACTTCTTACAGATGGCATGTTCACGGCATTTAGGTTCCAAGTCAGGATAGAGTTGACGCAATTCTTCTGCATGGATGAAGTGTAATTTTTGTGGTAAGCATGGCTTAATTTGCGGATACATTTCATATACCATATATTCGGTACGCACCATGGCGGCATAAATACGGTTGACTATCTCTTTCAGGAACTCTATATTACGGTCTTCGGCCGTGATAACACGTTCCCAGTCCCATTGATCCACATACAGGGAGTGAAGATTGCCCAACTCTTCGTCGGCACGGATAGCATTCATATCTGTGTAGATTCCATAACCGGGTTCTATACGATATTCGGCAAGTGTCAGCCGTTTCCATTTGGCAAGGGAGTGTACTACTTCCGCTTGTGCATCGCCTAAATCCTTGATAGGGAAAGAAACTGCACGCTCCACGCCGTTCAGGTCATCATTAATACCCATACCTTTTAATACAAAGAGGGGGGCGGTGACACGACGCAAGCGTAGTTCGGATGAAAGGTTCAATTGGAAGAACTCTTTAATCTGTTTAATTCCTAATTCTGTTTGCTTTAGATCAAGTAAAGGTTTATATCCTTCAGGTTTTATTAAGTAGCTCATAAGTTTACACTATCAAACTTCTATTAAATTGTTCGGCAAAGATAGAAATAATATTGATACTTGCTTGCTTTTTAATTAAAAAAATAACAAAATGTATATAGATGTAGAAGTCGTACACTCAAAATAATAATAGTACTAACTGAAAGAATTTACTTGAAAAAACTCTTTATTGTTAGGAATATGCTAATATTTTTTATACTTTTGTTCCGCATTTGGCTCCGTAGCTTAGTGAATAGAGCGTCAGATTCCGGTTCTGAAGGTCGTGCGTTTGAATCGCACCGGGGTCACTAAACAAGAAACTCCCTCTGCATGAATGATTTGCGGAGGGAGTTTTTGGTTTAGTGATGGTTTCAACAACGATGCTTTATCGTTGCTGTTTGCAAAATGCTTGGTACAATGCTGACCAGTTATCGCGAAGTGCCTGCATAGAAGGAAACAATACATCAGCTCCTGCCTCTAACAATACTTGATCGTCTATCGGACCGGTATTGACTGCTACAGTAAATATACCGGCTGCTGCTCCTGCCTGTACGCCGATAGGGGCATTTTCCACTACGATAGCTTCATTGGCATTTACACCTGCCTTTTCCAAGCCCATCAGATAAGGTTCGGGATGGGGCTTGCCATATTTTACATCGAAAGCTGTTACCATGCGTTCGCGTTGAAACATGCCGGGAAAGTTATGTACTAGGCGGTCTAACAGAGAATGTTGCCCGGAACCGGTAACAAGTACCGGAGTAAGTCCGTTGGATTTCACTTCTTGCAATACTTCCCAGGCACCCGGCATACGTTCCGGTTCGGGATTTCTATTGAACTCCGCACTTTTCTCGGCGTAAATGCTTTCTATTATTTCGGGAGTAGCTTCTTTCCCGAATTGACGTTGATAAACAATGTTCACTGTTGCTGCTCCAGTGCGACCTTCGTGCATATAGGCTTCTTCGCGGCTCAGATGCAGGCCATGGCGTTCCATGGTCTTGTGCCATGCATCGGCATGATAGGGCATTGAATTGAACAGTACACCGTCCATGTCAAAGAGAACGGCCTTTAATTGGATATTAGAGTGCCCATGCTTTTCCAGATAACGGGCAATGGATTTTTCGAACATATAAATACCTATTGTTTTGTGACGGCAAAGATACAAAAAATCAGGCACGGAATCAATCCCGTGCCTGATTGGATATTCTGTTATCAGTAGATTACAGTCTTGCCTGAATAGCTTTAGATTCAGCTTCGTAACCTGGCTTATTGAGCAATGCAAACATATTCTTCTTGTAAGCTTCTACGCCCGGTTGGTCGAACGGATTAACACCGAGAATATAACCGCTGATACCGCAAGCAATTTCAAAGAAGTACAGCAAACCGCCGATAGTTTCTTCGTTCAGGGCAGGGATCACGATACGCATGTTAGGTACACCACCGTCCACATGGGCGAGTTGTGTTCCCAGTTCGGCCATTTTGTTTACTTCGTCTACACGCTTGCCGGCAAGGAAGTTCAAACCGTCGAGGTTGGCTTCGTCGCTGGGTACTTCCAACTTGTGGTTGGTCTTTTCTACAGAGATAACGGTTTCGAAGATAGTGCGTTCACCTTCCTGAATCCATTGACCCATAGAGTGAAGGTCGGTAGAGAAATCAACGGCAGCAGGGAAGATACCTTTATTTTCTTTACCTTCTGATTCTCCGTAAAGCTGTTTCCACCATTCGCTAACATAGTGCAACTTGGGGTTGAAGTTTACGAGGATTTCAATCTTCTTGCCACTCTTGTAAAGTTCGTTACGGGTAGCAGCATAGATAGCAGCAGGGTTCTCGGCAAACGGAACATCTTTTCCACAAGCTTTCTCCATGGCAACAGCACCGGCAACCAACTTCTCGATATCGAAACCGGCAATAGCAATGGGTAACAGACCTACCGGAGTAAGTACAGAGAAACGGCCACCTACATTATCGGGGATGATGAATGATTTGTAACCTTCGTTGTTAGCTGTTACACGGGCAGCACCCTTCTTGGCATCTGTAATGGCAACGATTACTTTCTTTGCCATTTCCTTACCGCGTTGTTCTTCGCATTGTTTTTTCAGCAGACGGAAAGCCAAAGCTGTTTCGGTAGTAGTACCTGACTTAGAAATGTTGATAACACCGAACTTCTTGTCTTTCAAGAATTCTGTAAGTTCGTACAGATAGTCTTCACCAATGTTGTGTCCGGCGTAGATGATGACCGGAGCGGTCTTCTTATCTTGCAACCAAGTGAAGCTGTTTGATAAAGCTTCGACAACTGCACGTGTACCGAGGTAGCTTCCGCCGATACCGGCAACAATCACCACTTCGCAGTTTTCACGTAATACCTGTGCAGTAGCTTTCAGGTCAGCCAAATGCTCTTTTGTTATGGAGGAGGGGAGGTGTAACCAACCTAAGAAATCATTACCCTTGCCTGTGCCATTTTCTAATGCTTCCTGTGCAGCCTTTACTTGGGCTTCATAGGCGAAAACGTTCTCTTTTGAGATGAATCCGAGTGTTTTCTCAATGTCTAATTTAATCATATTCATTATTATATTAAAGGGTTAAAGTCTTATGTTATCATTCTTTTCTGAGATGCCGGTTAACGGAATGAATCCGTCAACAGCTTAATCTCTATCATGGGTGAGATACGTTCGTACAAGATATTGTATACAGCATCTACTATCGGCATATTGACGTGGTGGTGCTTGTTGATTTCTTTGATACACTTGGTACCGAAGTAACCTTCTGCAATCATTTCCATTTCAATCTGTGCGCTTTTTACAGAGTAACCTTTGCCAATCATGGTACCGAACGTACGGTTACGGCTGAAATTGGAATATCCGGTTACTAACAAGTCACCCAAATAAACAGAATCGTTCACATTCCGGTTCAACGGATGTACTGTTTGCAGGAAACGGTTCATCTCTTGTATGGCATTGGACATGAGCACGGCCTGAAAGTTATCTCCATACTTCAGACCGCTGCAAATACCGGCTGCAATGGCATATACGTTTTTCAGCACCGAACTGTATTCGATGCCTGCGACATCGTTACTGACAGATGTCTTGATGTAGGAGCTGGCCAGATTACGGGCGATGGTACATGCTTTGTCCGTATCCGGGCAAGCTATGGTTAAATAAGAAAGGCGTTCCAAGGCTACTTCTTCCGCATGGCAGGGACCTGCCAGTACAGCGATATTTTCAGCCGGTACGCCATATTCTTTCGTAAAGTACTCCGAAACGATCATGTTATCGTCGGGTACAATACCTTTAATTGCTGTGATGATGAATTTATCCTTTATTTTCGTCTTCAACTTTTTCAAGTGAGATTTCAAATAAGGTGAGGGGGTCACGAATATAAGCGTGTCAGAGTCTCTCACTACATCGTTGATATTGGAGCTGAAATTAATACGCTTAGAATCGAATTTGACGCCCGTCAAGTAGGCAGGATTATGTCCAAGTCGTTTGAAATCGGCAATACGATCATCTCGTCGCATGTACCAATTTATCGACTCTGCTTGAGAAAGTACCATTTTTGCAATGGCAGTTGCCCAACTTCCTCCGCCCATGATGGCTATCTTACCGGGTAGTTTCATGATAATTAATAATTAAAAATTAAAAATTAAAAGGGGCAAAGGTTTGTCTTCTCCCCTTTTATCTTTTAATCTTGCTTATCTTAGTTTTAATTTTTAATTCTTAATTTTTGATCGAACTGATCCAGTCGGCAACGTCGTTCACCGTCGGGGCAGTCAGTTCCAGTTTATACTTCTTGTTGATGCCACAGATATCCATGTGTAACTTCTGCGGGTTCACATCTTTCATGTCACTCACTAAGTTGTAACCTGCCTTTTGGATTACAGGTACCCATTCTTCGGGGATGCCCAGTTCCATGAATTTGGCGGGAGTATCTTTCGGGATCACTTTCTCCGGACGCATTTGCGGGAAGAAAAGTACTTCCTGAATAAACGCTTTGCCGGTCATCAACATCGTCAGACGGTCAATTCCGATACCGATACCTGATGTAGGAGGCATACCGTATTGCAGCGCTTTCAAGAAATCCTGATCGATGAACATGGCTTCGTCATCTCCCTTTTCGCTCAATTGCAGCTGGTCTTTGAAGCGTTCTTCCTGGTCGATGGGGTCGTTAAGCTCGCTGTAAGCGTTGGCCAACTCCTTGCCGTTTACCATGAGTTCGAAGCGTTCGGTCAATCCTGGTTTGCTGCGGTGCATCTTGGTCAACGGGCTCATCTCAACAGGGTAGTCGGTGATGAAAGTGGGTTGTATGAAAGTTCCTTCGCAGAACTCACCGAATATTTCGTCTATCAACTTGCCTTTACCCATGGTATCGTCGATATCCATTTTCAGTTCAAGGCAAACTTGACGGATTTCGTCTTCATTCTTGCCTTCGAGGTCGTAACCGGTCTTTTCCTTAATTGCTTCCAATATAGGCAGGCGACGATAAGGAGCTTTGAAACTGATGGTCTTACCGTCGATTTCGGTTTCAGTGCAACCGTTTACAGCGATACAGATGCGTTCCAGTAATTTCTCGGTGAAACTCATCATCCAGTTGTAGTCCTTATATTGTACGTAGAGTTCCACGCAAGTAAATTCGGGGTTATGGTTCTTGTCCATACCTTCGTTACGGAAATTCTTTCCGATTTCATATACGCCTTCGAATCCTCCTACGATCAGTCGCTTCAGATAAAGTTCGGTAGCGATGCGCAGGTAGAGGTCCATATCCAATGAGTTATGGTGTGTAATGAAAGGACGTGCACTTGCGCCACCGGGGATGGACTGCAATATCGGAGTTTCTACTTCGGTATATCCGGCTTCATCGAGTACGGCACGCATGGTGCTGATAATTTTGGCACGTTTCAGGAAGGTTTCTTTCACACCGTCGTTTACAATCAGGTCGACGTAGCGTTGGCGATAACGGAGTTCCGGATCTTCAAAAGAGTCGTAGGCAACGCCATCTTTATATTTAACGATGGGTAGCGGCTTGATACTCTTTGAAAGAACGGTTATTTTCTTAGCATGGATACTGATTTCGCCCATCTGGGTACGGAATACAAAGCCTTCGATGCCGATGAAGTCACCTAGGTCGAGCAAACGTTTGAACACGGTGTTGTACATCTCTTTGTCTTCTCCCGGGCAGATGTCATCGCGGGTAATATAAACCTGGATACGTCCTTTGGAATCCTGTAATTCAATGAAGGAAGCTTTTCCCATGACACGACGGCTCATCATACGTCCGGCTACGGATACTTGGCGAGGCTCTTCGTCGTCTTTGAATTCAGCTTTAATATCGGTAGAGAAAGCATTGGTTACATACTCTGCTGCGGGATAGGGTTCGATACCCATCGCGCGAAGTTCATTCATACTGTTGCGACGAATGATTTCCTGTTCACTTAGTTCTAATACGTTCATTTCGCTATATTTCACTCAATTTGGGTACAAAAGTACGAAACATTTTTCAGATAGCGCTATATTTTCTATAAATAAAGCTAATAGGATAGTTGCTGACGATGCGATGGGAAGTTATTTTCCTCGTAATCCAAACTTTCCACACTCACTGCGCAATCTATATTTCAGGGCGTGAAATATAAAAATCAGGCTTTGAAATGTATATTTCAAGTCCTGAAATATAAGTTTCAAGTTAGGAAATGAAGTTTGCGTCGTATGGATGAAATCTTTTAAAGGCATTCAAGGGATCTTTTGTTAGGGAGGAAAGTTATTTTGTGATGAATGCCGGAGGATAGGCTTGTTAACTTCCTGAAAAATGAGTACCTTTGCACCCTCAAAATGAAGTAGGTATAGTATGACAGGACAAAAAACACCCACAGCGTTGGGCACGGAAAAGATTAGTAAACTACTGATGCAATATGCCATACCGGCAATCATTGCCATGACAGCATCTTCTTTATATAATATGGTGGATAGTATTTTCATCGGTCACGGAGTAGGAACAATGGCCATTTCGGGGCTGGCGTTGACTTTTCCGCTGATGAACCTTGCTGCTGCCTTCGGGTCATTGGTAGGCGTGGGAGCTGCAACACTGGTTTCGGTCAAACTGGGGCAAAAGGATTATGATACGGCTCAGCGGGTGTTGGGAAATGTGTTGGTTCTTAATATAATCCTTGGTATATCGTTCTCTGTAGTGACTTTAATCTATCTTGATCCTATCTTATACTTCTTCGGTGGTAGCGACGAGACAGTGAAGTATGCACGTGAGTTTATGCAGATTATATTGTTGGGCAATGTGGTGACTCACATGTATCTTGGTCTGAATGCCGTACTTCGTTCGGCGGGACATCCTCAGAAGGCGATGTATGCTACGATTGCCACAGTAGTGATTAATATTATTCTGGCTCCGATCTTTATTTTTGTCCTGGGGTGGGGGATTCGTGGTGCTGCTATAGCTACAATCACAGCACAAGTGATGGCATTGATGTGGCAATTCAAACTGTTTACTAATAAGGAAGAGTTGCTTCATTTCAGGAAAGGTATTTTCCGTTTGCGTCGTAAGATTGTCGTAGATTCATTGGCTATCGGTATGTCTCCTTTTCTTATGAACTTGGCGGCATGCCTTATTGTGATACTTATCAATCAGGGACTGAAGCAATATGGAGGCGATTTGGCTATCGGTGCGTTCGGCATTGTCAATAGATTGGTGTTTGTCTTCATTATGATTGTGATGGGATTGAATCAGGGTATGCAACCTATCGCCGGATATAACTTTGGTGCAAAGCAATATGCACGTGTCACGGAAGTGCTGAAGTTGACCATTATTTTTGCAACCATCGTAACCACTACCGGCTTCCTGATAGGTATGTTTATTCCCGAATTGGCAGTGGGCATCTTTACTTCAGACCGGGAACTGATTGCTCTTTCGTCTCGCGGATTAAGTATTGTGGTGATGTTTTTCCCGATTATCGGCTTTCAGATGGTGACTGCCAACTTCTTTCAAAGCATTGGCATGGCGAGTAAAGCCATTTTCTTGTCACTTACCCGCCAAATGCTTATCTTGGTTCCTTGCTTGCTGATCCTGCCACAATTCTATGGAGTGGCAGGTGTATGGTACAGTATGCCGGTGGCTGATTTCTGTGCCTGCTTGATTGCGGTAATGATGCTTACTTGGCAATTCCGCAAATTCAAGGCGGCAGCTGCTAAGGCATAATAAATCTATTTTGGAGAAACCTTTTCGTGCTCTTCGTAGCCGGCTAGGTTGTAGCAAACCGGAATGGTACTGTTTCCTACACGGTAAATACCGAATTTGAAGTAATACCCTTCTTCATCATTGCGACCGATTAGAATCTGTTCGTTGTCAACGATATGTTTTTTAATCTCTTTGCCGGATTGTGGATAAGTCATTACTACGTCTAGCATGCCGAGTTTGCGGATGGTTTGTTTCTCTCTTCCATACATGGTCCAGTCTATATCTACTTTGAAAGTAACCCAGCAGTCTTTGGGAAAACTTTCGAAGGGCATTTTGTAAGCTATTGTAGAGGCTTTATAGGTGGAGGTGACGGGTTTCAGGACCTCAGTCTTATCGGGACTGGCATTACAGCGGTCTGTTTTATCGGTCAGCCATTTACGATCAGAATTCGATTTGATGTAGAAGTAACCCTGCGAAAAGCCGAAGGCGAGTGGGGGATAGCCTCCTTGCTCTATCAACCATCCGTTGGCTTTTCCGGCTTTGTAGATCGTATCTCCTTTGGCATTGATTTTCATTACCTTGTCGTATGCGGTATCTTTCTTGAAGATCATTCGCTTTTCCAGTTCCAGAAATTCTTCTGTGGTGAGCCTCATTACTTTGCCGCTAGGGTCTGATACTAGTGTCCGGCTAGGCATGCCGTGCCATTGGGCGAAGATGGTAGATACTTCTTTGTCCAGGGTGCCGGGGATATAAACGGAGAATGTATAACTCATGGACGAACCTTGTGGACAGCTGCCTTTGCCGTAATGATATACGGTCTTCATCTTTTGGGCGCTGGAATATTCAGAAGCGGGATGATTACGGAAGTCATTGGCTGTGGCATAGCAGTAGCATAATTCTGCGCGGCCTTTAGTTTCTCCTGCCGAATAACCTTCCAGGGTATTATCTTCTTGCTTCAGTTCGAAACGATAAGAAGGCTTACCTTGGAAGGGGCGGGTGTAATCCAACTGGATGGTATGAGGCTTTCCGGTGCCTACGCCTACCCAACGACCATCAATAATCTGGTTAGTACGTGCTGAGTCTGCTTGTACGTTGACGCGCTCCTTCAGAGGCACTAGTTTATTGGATTGTGCATAGAGGGGACTTGTTCCACTCAAGGCTAGGAGGTATAAAGCGATTAATGTAGTTGTTTTCATTCTTTATTAATATTATGATTGCAAATTAGTTGGGTAGCGGAACCATAGGTCTACGTCCGTGGTTCAGCTTTAATCCTTGTTTATAGGCTTCGGGACCGTGCAGGTCTTTGATATCCATCTCGCCTAGATTCACAAGAATACCGCGTGCCATCAAGCCGGCATCTTCATTTTCAAGGCGTGGCAGGGTTTCTGCTGCTTCTTTCAGTTGTGGAAGGAAGGGGCGGATATAACCACGCATTTCAGGGTCTAAAGATATACATTCCAAGGAGGAATAACCTATTTTTCGATCACTTTCCTGAACGGGGGTAACAAGGCGGGCAATGCCTTCCTGTGCTTTGCCTAGATAGGCGGCAGCGTATGCGGCTTCGGAGGCAATATACGGATTATCATCTTGCAGGAGTGCCAATAAGGCTGGCGGACAAGTAGTGATTTGTTTCTCTCTGGCAAGTTTGGCATATCCCACAGCACCCCAGAATCTCATTTCAGTGAGAGGACTGTTAATGGCTCTCTCTAATAGTGGAAGATGGGTTGTGGTAGCGTTTCCGGCCAACTCCACAAGATTATAAAGTTCTTCTAACGGATACTTTTCTTTGCGTACTTTGTCATAAAGGATATGTCCGGTACGTGAGTCGGGCAAGAAGAATCCCAGGTCTACAGTAGAACGGATATGGTCGGATAATGCCTGACGCATTTTGGAAAGTACTTCTGCATATTCCGGACAACCCGATAAATCGTGCAACTCGCCCGGATCTTTTTCCAGGTCGAACAGCATGTCTGCCGGATGAGCCTCGAAAGTCAGCGCCCAGTCAGGGTTTGTATTATGCCCTCCCAATACGAGTTTATCCCAAGCTTTATTGGATGGCATACCCCATTGGTAATAATTACGCAAAGCAAACTGGCGGTAAGGGATATAGCTGCGGATATACTTGAAGTGCCCGTCGGTGACTGCACGTACTGGCATAAAGTGATGTAGTTGGTTGGCTGCCAGTGCAAACTGAACTTCACGCTTCTCTTTACTGGCGAATTTTCCGTAGAGAGCTTTGCCTTGCATCTGCTTGGGAGGCTTTACACCTGCTAAACTAAGTACTGTCGGCCCCAAATCGGTAAAATTCACCAAGCCGTTCTCTTTGCCTTTTGCGCCATTTGCCAGGTGTTGCCATTTGGGAGGGAAGTATGCTAACATAGGAACCTTTAATCCACTTTCATATAGATAACCTTTACCGCGTGCCACACAACCACCATGATCGCTGAAAAAGAATATGATTGTATTGTCATCCAACCCTTTTTCCTTTAAGTCTTTCAGGAAGAAGCCCAACCAGGTATCTACATCTTGTACCGCTTCCAGATGTCCGGCATAATCCGACCGCACTTCGGGCAGATCGGGCACATAAGAAGGTAGAGTAAGCTGTTGCGGATAAATACCTTCTTGTGTATAATCCCTGCGTCCGTCGGTATGGAACGTGCGGACGCGTCCCATGTGAGAAGTTACTGTATTGTATACGGCAAAGAAAGGTTGGTCTTTTCCTCGTTTCGGACTGTTATAGGATGCTTTGTTGTTGCATTCGTCCCAACAACTTTTGTTATCTGTAGTTGAGTTGTAATGAGTTTTACTGTTGTTGGTGCAGTAATAACCGGCTTCACGCAATCTTTGAGGGAAAAAAAGGTCGGCAGGAGTATCATAAGGAACAGGATGTATGTCCATTCCGTATGTAGAAGAATAACATCCGGTGATAAGCGATGAACGTGCTGCCGAACTTTGTGGAGCTACAGACCACGCATTCATAAATTGTATGCCGCGAGCTGCGAGGCTGTCTGCATTGGGGGTATGTACATCATTATTGCCATAGCAACCAAATTCGTAAGCACTGGTATCTTCGAAGGTTAACCAAAGAATATTGGGCCTTTCGTTTTTTTTGTCGGATGCTTCGGTGTGCATGGAATATAAACCGCAGTAAGCAGTGCAAAATAATAAAGGTAAGTGTCTCATAAAATAGTAGGTATTAAGGATGATATTTTCCGGAAGCTAAAGTAGGGCGTTTCTACATAGCAAGTGCTTTCTTATGTCGAAAAGAGTGCTAATATTGTTTTGAGGAGCCATATTTCGACAATATTAGCAGTGATTCAACAATATTACGGTTGCTTATGGACGAATGTGGATAGTATATTATATAAAAGAGGTGTAAAGACTGGAAACAATCTTCTACTTTTGAAATTGTAATCTAATCAGAAAAACATGAGAAACTTAATCTTCGTACTACTGCTGTTAAGTGCGTCATTCTTATCTGGCCAAGAGACTGAAAATAAAAGTCAGTCGTTTGATAATTCTTTACGTTTTGAATCAGTAAAGTTGCTGACGGAGTGGATGGATACCTTCCTTACTTATCAGCTTGACAATCTGCATCCGTCTCTCGATGGTGGCGTTCTGTGCCCTGCCTGTGCCCGTATTCATGGACGCATTGGAGACGCTGTACTCCCATTAATGTATCTGGCGGAAAATACCCACAATGAAAAGTATCTTATTGCTGCCAAGCGCTTGATGGCATGGATGGAAAACGTGCATCTTCCTAATGGCTCGTGGATGAACGATGTACATGTCTCCGACTGGAATGGCACGACAGTCTTTGCTTCCATCGCCCTTTATGAAGCACTGCACTATCATGGTCATTTGTTAGACGATTCCACCCGGAACCATTGGAAGCAAAGGCTGGTAGAAGCCGGTGAGTTTATGATGGCAACTCCTTTTATATATAGCCGCAAACGGAATGGTATGCGGAATATGAATGTGAACTATCAAGCTTCGGCTACTTACGCCCTGTATGCCATAGGTGAGATGTGTAACCGACCTGACTTTCAGAAAGAAGCCCGTCAGGTAGCTGACGATTTAAAAAGTTTTTTCACAGAAAACGATACGTTCCTGTTTGGCGAAGGTCCTAACGTATGGTCAAAGACCAGGAACGGTTGTCTGCCAATAGACTTACTTTATAATGTAGAAGAAGCTTTGCCGAACATGACATATTATGCCATTATGGCGAGAGATACTGAATTGTTGGCTCTAGTAGACCGTTCAATGGCTACTCATCTTGAATTCATGTTGCCCGATGGTGCTTGGGACAATAGCTGGGGAACCCGCAGTTTTAAATGGACTTATTGGGGCGGACGTACTAGCGATGGTTTCATGGGAGGTTACTATGCAATGGCGGCTCAACATCCTGAGTATCTGGAAGCAATCCGCCGCAATGTACAGTTGCTGAAAAAGGCTACTTTCGACGGATTGCTCTATGGTGGCATGCATTATCGTGCCTGCGGCATTCCTCCCTGCATTCATCATACATTCGGGCATGCTAAAGCTATTACTTCTTTTTTAGAACTGCCTTCTTTGAATGTTACTTCTTCTAAAGAACTTCCCCGTGACAAAGCCTATGGTATGAAATACTTCAAGGATATTCATACCTGGCTCATTTCCCAAGGCTCTTGGCGTGCTACATTTACCGGATATGATGCAGAGTATAAAACAAAAGGCACTCATCCGATGGGAGGTGCACTCTCCATGTTGTGGCATGCACAGGCAGGGCCTATATTTGCTGCCACCATGAACCAATATCAATTGATTGAAGCTCCCAATATGCAGAGCAACAGTCGCGAATATATCATGGGAGGTACACCACGAATAGAACTCATGCAAAATGGAAATGTATACAGCAATCTCGATGATCTGAATACAGATATTATCTGCCATACCGAAAAGAATGGTTATCGTTTTACCGTGAATACCCATTTAGTCGATATAAATCAAAAATCTCCCTCACAAGGAGAAATTCCAATAACACTGGACTATACCTATACAAAAAAAGGTGTAGGAATAACTGTGGATAACTGTTATGAAGGTACATTCTTTATGTTACCGGTTATTGCATCCCCTACAGAAGCAGTGAAAGTAACTTCCAAGGAAGTATCTATCAAGAAGGAAGGAGGCATTTTATCCATAACCTGTACAGCCGGATGTATAGAAGTTGCTCCTACCGATAAAGATGGGCGAATTTTCAATCCTGTTCCCGGTTTTTCTTTTGTACCTTTGCGGATAATTCCTGATGGTACAGAGAAGAAAATTTGTATAGATATTCTTTTTCGATAATATATTTTGTTTATTTGTCTCATAATAAGATATGAATATGAAAATAAAACAAATATTGTTAGTACTTTTAGGAGGATTGCTTCCGCACATATTGAATGCCGGGTCAACAGAAGATATCTATTTTTCTCATATCGGCATGGAAGAAGGGCTATCGCACAGCACGATATTTGCAATTAATCAGGATAAAGAGGGGAATTTATGGTTTGCAACGTACGATGGCGTGAATAAGTACGATGGTTACAATTTTACTGTGTATCGCCATGAATATACAGATCCTAACAGCATTGCCTGTGATATAACACGATGCATCGCTATTGATGATTCGGATCAGATTTGGGTGGGCACCCGCGAAGGCTTATCTTTCTACAATCGCCGTAAAAATACCTTTTCCAATTACTATTATAAGAAGAACGGCACCAATGTGGCCATTAACAGCATTGCTCCCATTAAAGAAGACTGGTTGATGTTGGGTACAACAGAAGGTATTTTGCTTTTTGATGTTAAGAAAGAATGCTTTCTGAATGACACCTTGTTCTCGTTGCATTCGCTGAAGCCCACAGTATTAGCCCGCCAGGGGGAATGTATTTATATCGGTGCCGAAGAAGGGTTATATACCTATAGTTTATCGGGAGGCAAACTTGAAAAACTAGTAAGCATACCTGCCGATGTACGAATACATGCGGTTTTGTGTCAGATGTTCAGCCGGATATGGATGGCAACCGAAGGAAATGGTTTATATATGTATGACATCAAGACCAAAGAATTGAAGAACTACCGAAGTGAAAATGGGCAGTCGGGATTGATATCCAACTATGTACGCTCACTGGAATTGGATACAGAAAATCGTTTATGGGTAGGGACTTATAGCGGACTGAATATCTATAAAGAGGCAACAGACAGTTTTTCTTCCATAAAAAGTTCCGAGATACAAGAAGGAAGTTTGTCGCAGAACTCGGTTCGAAGCATCTTCCGAGATTCACAAGGCGGCATGTGGCTAGGTACATACTGGGGTGGATTGAACTATTACCATCCTCTCTGCAACCGTTTCCAGCGAGTAAAGCATGTTCCTTTTCTGAATTCACTTAGCAATAATGTCGTGAGCTGCATTGTGGAAGACAAAGGACATAACTTATGGATTGGAACAAGCGACGGTGGGCTAAACTTCTATGATTCCACCTCAAAAATATATAAGAATTATTTGTTTCAGTCGGGGGCATTGGATGTACCTTTCAAGGATATTAAAACTGTATATGTAGACGAAGCGCATGATAAAATTTATGTAGGAGCCCATGCCGGAGGTATGATGGCACTTCATCGTAAATCGGGGCAAGTAGAATACTACAATCGTCAGAACAGCAACTTGCCTAGCAATAATATTTACTCTATCATCTCGGATGAAAATGGAGGACTTTGGGTAGCCTCACTGGAATATCTGTTGCATTTCGATATCGACAAGCGCAATTTTACAATTGTCAATAAAGACAAGAACGGACGTAAATTGCAGCAATATAACCGCCTGCTGTTCCGTGACTCCAAAAAACGTGTATGGGTAGGGGGTGAAATGGGCGTTTCGGTCTACAATCAGATAGGATCTGATTTCCTGATTAATACGGATTTTCATATAGCACCAATACTACAGCAGGCATTTGTGAACTGCTTTTATGAATCTGCGTCCGGATATATCTGGATAGGGACACGTAGCGGACTTTTCGCAATGAAAGAAGGCGACCCCCAAATAGTGCAATATACCACGGCGGACGGCTTGCCAAGTAATGTCATTTATGGTATCATGGAAGATGCCTATGCCCGCTTGTGGATAAGCACCAATCAGGGACTGAGTTGTTTGAATCCCGAAAATGGAAAGTTCCGTAACTTCACTATACTGGACGGCTTGCAGGGCAATCAGTTTAATGCCGGTTCTTATTGCCGTAAGGATAACGGCTATATGCTATTTGGTGGTGTTAATGGTATTACATTGTTCCGCCCGGAAACCTTGATCGATAATCCTTATGCTCCTAAACCGGTAATCAATAAACTGTTTGTTTATAATAAGGAAGTTCTGCCTAATGACGAAACCGGTATTTTAAGTGAAACAATTGAATATGCGGATCATATCACTTTAACTTCTACACAGAACTCATTTGCCATATCTTTTGTGGTGTCTAATTACATTGCCGGTAAGCACAATACCTTCGCCTATAAATTGGAAGGGTATAATGATGAATGGTATAGACAGAATGATATCAGTCCGGTTTCGTACTCTAATTTGCCGGCAGGAGACTATACTTTTTATATAAAGGCGGCGAATAATGACGGCAAGTGGAATGACGAACCTACTGTGTTGCATATACGTGTTCTGCCTGTTTGGTATTGCACCTGGTGGGCGCTTTCTTTATTTGCTTTGTCCTTCTTACTGCTGGTATTCGGCATAGTTCGTTACTTCTGGTTACGTAAGAGTATGCAGGCAGAAATCCGTATGGAGAGACTGGACAAGGAGAAACGGGAAGAAATCAGCCAGATGAAGATTCGTTTTTATGTCAATATCTCGCACGAGTTACGCACTCCTCTTACCCTGATTGTGGCACCTTTGCAGGAGTTACTAAGCCGTATATCCGGACATTGGGAACATGAACAGTTGCTCTACATACAAAGAAATACAAACCGCTTACTGCATCTCGTCAATCAATTGATGGATTACCGACGGGCTGAATTGGGAATTTTTGAGTTAAGACTGGTGAGTGCCAATGCTTACAAAAGAGTTTTAAATAGCTTCATTAACTATGAAAGTTTGGCGAAGAAAAAAGATATAGATTATAATTTCTATACTGAGTTGCAGGATAAAGAACTGCTATTCGATGAAAACTATCTGGACTTGATAGTTAATAACTTGCTGTCGAATGCTTTTAAATATACCGAAGAGGGAGAAAGTATTACGGTAAAACTGTATCAGGAGGCAGGAAATCTTGTACTGCAAGTCGCAGATACAGGCATCGGCATTCCTAAAGAGAAGCAAGCGAAGATTTTTGAACGCTTCTATCAAGTGGAAAGTGGACGCGAAGGCAGTGGTATCGGTCTTTCCCTGGTACAGCGATTGGTTGAGTTGCATCATGGTAGGATTGCTTTGGAAAGTGAACCCGGAAAAGGCTCTACTTTCTCCATCTATCTGCCACAAGACAAATCTGCATATAGCCCCAAGGAACTGCTTGGAGAGCAAGAGAATGCGGAAGACCAGCGGGTGTATTCTACCAATGCACATGATGTGTACATTGGGGATGATGAAGAAACCCATACAGAAAATGGAGAGGACGAGGATACTAATAAACGTGGAACACTTCTGGTGGTTGAAGACAATAAAGAGTTGAGGCAATATCTGGTGAATGGATTGTCGGGCTTGTTCAATATGTTGGAAGCTGAAAATGGACAAAAAGCATTGGATATCTTGAAAGAAGAAGAAGTCGACTTGATAATAACAGATGTCATGATGCCCGTCATGGATGGTGTCAAACTATGTAAGTTGGTGAAACAGAACTTGCGTACTTGTCATATTCCGGTTTATATGCTGTCTGCCAAAGCCGATATTAAATATCAGTTGGAAGGATTACAGGTAGGAGCGGATGATTACATAGCCAAACCTTTCTCGATGGGAGTACTGAAAGCAAAGATTATGAACATGCTGCGCACACGTTATCGTATCTTTGAACGCTACTCCAATACGACCGAAATCGAACCGGAAAAGCTTACTAACAACACGATGGATGAAGAACTGCTGAAAAAAGCGATTGCAGTGATTGAAAAGAATATGGATAATGTAGAATTCTCTACCGAACAGTTTGCGCGTGAAATGAACATGAGCCGTTCCAATCTTCATCTGAAATTGAAGGCAATAACAGGTAAGTCTGCTATCGATTTTATCCATAAAATACGATTTAACCGCGCATGCCAACTTTTGCAGGAAGGGAAGTACAATGTATCTGAAATCAGCTTTATGGTGGGATATAATACTCCATCTTATTTTGCAGCGCGCTTCAAGAAGTATATCGGTTGCCTGCCTACGGAATATGGAAAGAAATAAGTTATGAGAAAACGTAATATAGTTTTTTTGTTGTTTATTCTACCCTTGTTGGTTGCATGCAAGCAGTCTAAGTCGTTAGTACTATCAGTTTGCGAAGTCGGGCAAATAGAGGAAGATGGTAAGCCTGTCAGGCTTTTCAGCTTGACGAATAGAAATGGAATGACCATTGAGGTTACCAATTTTGCTGCCACATTGGTTTCCGTTTCTGTACCTGATAGGGACGGAAACTTTGAACATGTAGTTCTGGGTTTCGACAGTCTGACAAGTTATCTGGGTAAGCATCCTAAGTTTGGTGCAACTGTAGGTAGATTTGCCAATAGAATCAAGAATGGGGAGTTTTATTTGGATAACCAGATCATTCAGCTTGAAAAGAACAGCAAAGGAAACTCTGTTCATGGTGGAAGCTGTGGATTCAATACTCAGATATTCCAAACAGATACTTTTTATGTGGTGAAAGACACAGCTATAATCTGTTTTTCTTATAAAAGTCCTCATCTTGAAGGAGGATTTCCCGGTAATCTCAATCTGTCAATCGCATATAAACTGACCAATCGTAACGAAATAATTCTGGATTATACAGCAACCACCGATTGCCCAACCGTAGTGAACTTCACTAATCATAGCTATTTCAATCTGACAGGATGCAAGGAGTCTGTATTAAATCATCTTTATACGCTTTATGCAGACTCTATTACTCCGACAGATTCAACAGGTATCCCTACGGGAGAACTAAGGGCAGTTGCAGGAACGGAGTATGACTTCAGAACTCCGCAAACAGTCGAAAAGCAAATTCACCGGATGGAAAAAACTTACGACATCAATTATAAACTAAACAAATGTGCCGATTCTTTAGAGTTGGTGGCTACCGTTACAGAACCCGTCTCCGGACGAGTACTGAAAGCATATACTACCGAACCCGGAATGCAATTTTATATCCCGACTTCTAATATGGGCTATTTGAATGGGCATGGTAATAGAAAGTATGGCAAATACTATGGATTTTGTCTTGAAATGCAGCATTTCCCCGATTCTCCCAATAACCCCCATTTTCCTTCTACAATATTGCGACCGGGTGAAACTTACCGGCAGACTACGGTGTATAAATTTGAAATTTTATTAGAATAACATATTTAATCCACTAAAAATTATTGATTATGAAAATGAAAGCATGGAAAAAGTGTATATGTACAATTGGTCTTTCAATCTTGGCGATGACTAGAATATACGCTACCCCAGCCAATGAAACTCCTGAGTCCCCTGTTAAGAAAACAAGAAGTGAAACTTTTGTTTATGAAAAGGATAAAGAATGGGAGCCTGCCGGCGAAGGTGTAACCAGGCAGATTATGGGCTATGACGGGCAAGTGATGCTAGTCAAAGTTAAGTTTGAGAAAGGAGCTATCGGTACTCCTCATACCCACTACCATACACAAACCACTTATGTGGCAAGTGGTAAATTTGAGTTTACAATAGGAGGTGAGAAGAAAATAGTTCAGGCAGGTGACGGTCTTTATATGGAACCCGATATTCTTCATGGGTGTGTTTGTCTGGAGCCCGGAGTGCTTATTGACTGTTTTGCTCCGATGCGTGCAGACTTCCTTCATTAATCCCTTCTCCGTACCTTCTTCCGGATCATCTACGTATAAAGACACGTAGATGATTCGGAAGAAGGTACGGACCGGATACAGAGATGGTGTGACGGAGACAAAAATACTCTTCAGTTTCTGATTTTATGTCAAATAGATGTATTATTTCTTTGTTGAATAAAAGTGTATACCCTCTTTTGTATGGTACTGTAGGGCATTATTTGCACAGAAATATCCTAAGGTGAACAATATTGGCATGGAAAAAGCGTAAAAGTGGGAGTATAAAAAACAATACTTTCTCGTTTTATTTTGAGCTTGCAGTAAGTTTGCCGCCACAAAATTATCTCTAAAGTTAAACCTTAGATTTATTCATTATGTTCAAATTAAAAGAATCAATTTTAATGTTTGTCCTCGCTTTTGTCAGTATGGCGGCATATGCACAAAGTCTGACAGTTACTGGTAAGGTAGTTGATAGCGAAGGGTATGAAGTTATTGGAGGTAGCGTTACTATTAAAGGAGCTGCTGGTGTTGGAACTGTTACCGACATAGAAGGTAACTATTCGCTGAAAGTGAATGACGCATCTAAAGATGTTTTGGTCTTTTCGTATGTAGGAATGACCTCCCAAGAAGTGAAAGTCAACAAACAGAGTGTTATTAATGTGACATTGCAGGTTGACTCTAAAGTACTGGACGAAGTTGTAGTAATTGGTTATGGTACAGTGGCACGCAAAGACCTGACCGGTTCAGTCGCTTCAGTTAGCAGTAAAGAACTTTCTAAAGTACCTACCAGTGATATCACACAGGCATTGGCTGGACGTATGGCTGGTGTACAGGTGATGCAGAGTGAAGGTGCTCCCGGAGCTTCTATTTCAGTGCGTGTACGTGGTGGTATCTCTATTACTCAAAGCAACGAACCGTTGTATATTATCGACGGTTTCCCAAGTGAAGATGGCATGTCTACCCTTGACCCTGCCGAAATTGCAACAATCGACATTTTGAAAGATGCTTCTGCTACGGCCATCTATGGTGCCCGTGGTGCGAATGGTGTAGTTGTTATTACTACTAAGAGCGGTAGTAAGGACGGAAAAGCTACTGTAACTTTCGACAGTTATGTAGGCTTCAAGAAAATCGCAAAGAAGCTGGATGTACTTTCTACTTATGAGTTTGCCATGCTGGATTATGAGCGCCGAGTTTACGACGCTACTACTCCGGATGATTGGGAGAAAGATATCACGAAGTTCACAGAAATCTATGGCAATTACAGTGATCTTGAAAAGAACTATGGTAACCGTAAAGGTTTGGATTGGCAAGACGAGACATTGGGACGTACAGCGATTACACAAAACTATCGTGTAGGTGTTTCCGGTGGTACTGATAAATTGAATTATAATCTGGCATATTCTTATTATGATGAAGATGGTGCTATGGTATATAGTGGCAATAACAAGCACAATATTTCTTTCAATATGAACCATAAGGTGAACAACCGCTTGGAAGTAAATGCCCGTATCAGCTATGACCAGATGAAGATTACCGGTATGGGTACTTCCGATGGTGGTGACCGTTTTAATAAGATGCAACACATTTTGCAGTATCGCCCTACGGTAGGTATCAATGGAACTGACGACTTGCTGTTAGGTGACGAAGACCCTATCTTCCTGGATGATTCGGGTAACGTAATGCAGAATCCTCTGCTTTCTGCTGCCGAAGAAACTAATGATCGTGAATATCGTACTTTCCAGGCTAATGGTGGTTTTACTCTCAAACTGTTCAAGGGACTGACTTTCCGTAATACAACAGGTATGCGTTATCAGACACGCCGCAATGATGTGTTCTTCGGCGATAAGTCAATCACCGCAAAGCGTTCAAGTATCAATGGTAGTATCCAGAACTTGGAAAACGGTAGTTTCCAGACGTCAAACGTATTGAACTACAACTGGTCGGGTAAAGGTCACAATGTGACTGCTATGCTAGGTCATGAGTATGTAGACCGTTGGAGTCGTAACTTTAAGGCAGCGGCTTCTAACTTTCCGAATGATGATATAGGTTTGGCTGACCTTTCGCTGGGTCTTCCTACAGCTGTTCAGTCCGCTGAAAACTATGATGATAAATTGCTTTCTTTCTTTGGGCGTTTCAACTACGCTTTTAAGGATAAATACTTGTTTACTGCTTCGGTTCGTGCCGACGGTTCTTCTAAATTCGGTAAAAATAATAAGTGGGGATATTTCCCTGCATTCTCTGCAGCTTGGCGTTTGGGAGAAGAAGAGTTTATCAAGAACTTGGAAATCTTCTCTGACCTGAAACTTCGTTTGGGCTATGGTATGGCGGGTAACAACCGTATCGACAGCTACCTTGGTCTGGCTATCTTGAATTCTGTGACTTATCCTAATGGGGATTCTACTCAATCTGGTTATGTTTCGAAGCAGATTCCTAACCCCGACTTAAAGTGGGAAGCTAACAAGACCTTTAACCTTGGTGTTGACTTCGGCTTCTTCAACCAGCGTTTGACTATTTCTCCCGAATTCTATATTAACCGTAGTAGCAATTTGCTGCTGAATGCAAAAATACCTACTTCGGCAGGTTACAACAGTATGGTTATTAATGCCGGTGAGACTGAAAACAAAGGTATTGACTTGACTATCAATTCAACCAATATCATGAACAAGAACTTTAGCTGGAATACATCTGTAACTCTGTCTCACAATAAGAATTCTGTAAAGAAGCTGACCGGCGAGGAAGTACAGTTGTGGGAAGCTAAGTTCGGTTATAGCCAAAATACTCATATTATCGGTGTGAACCAACCTTTGGGACAGATGTACGGATATGTAACTGACGGTTTGTACCAGGTATCTGATTTTGATTACGATGCTACAACCAAGACTTACACACTGAAGGACGGTGTCCCTTATATAGGCGACAAAGGTAATGTAAAACCGGGTATGTGGAAGTTTAAGAATGTAGACGGCAGCGAAGACAATAAGATTACAGAAGCTGACAAGACAGTAATCGGTAACGCTTATCCGAAAGTTTACGGTGGTATTAACAATACCTTTACTTACAAAGATTTCGATTTGAGTATCTTCTTCACTTACAGTATCGGCAACGACGTATTCAATGCAACCAAGCTGACTAATACTAAAACAGCTTTGCAGAACAAGAATGTTTTGGCAGTAGCTGATTCTAAGAACCGTTGGGTATTGGTTAATAAGTCAGGTGAGATGATTACTGATCCTCAAGAAATGGCGGACATCAACAGAGGCAAGACGGTAGCTGCTATCTATGACAACGAAGTAGGTGATACATACATTCACTCTTGGGCTGTAGAAGACGGTTCATTCTTGAAATTGAGCAACATTACTTTAGGTTACACTTTCCCAAAGAAGATGCTTAGCAAAGCCGGTATCAGCAAATTACGTCTTTATGCTACAGGTTCTAACTTGCTTACCTGGACTAAGTACACTGGCTTCGATCCTGAAGTTTCTACAATGGGTAATGGCTTGACACCGGGTGTTGACTTTGGTGCTTATCCTAAGAGCCGCTCGTTTGTTTTCGGTATTAATTTAGCTTTCTAATGAACTTCAAAAGGAGAATACAATGAAAAAATATAAAGTGATTGCGCTAAGCGCACTGATTGTAGCAGGATTCACCTCTTGCGACCTGACTGAGAAACCTACCTCTTACTACGAGAAGGACACTTACTTTCAAACTAATGACCAAGCTAAAATGTCTGTAATAGGTATTTACGACTGTTTGGCTATAGACAAGCATTATGGACAGTTCGAAATGGCTATGCCTTCTTCAGACGATACCTATTATATACAGGGTACGGGTACAGATAATACACGCCGTGACATTGCACACTATATGGTGAAATCTACCAACGACTGGATTGCTTCTCTGTGGGAGTATAAGTATATGGGAATAGACCGCGCTAACTTTGCCATTGCAGGCATTGAAAAGATGGCAGATTATGAGGGTAGTACGTATTTGAAGGATTTAGTGGCTCAGGCTCGTTTCCTTCGTGCGTTCTTGGGCTTCGACCTGATTAAATATTGGGGAGACGCTCCTTTCAAAACTACTTATTCTTCCGGATATGAAGATGCTTTTAACGGTCGTGTAAGTCGCGAAGAAATCTATAATCAGATTATTGATGACTTGGATTTTGCTAAAGAAAACTTGCAGAAGGGAAGTGCGTCACTTTCTCCGGAAGTACCTTCACAAGGTGCTGCTCATGCATTGTTGATGCGTATTTACTTACAACGTGCAGGTTATAGTTTGCAGCAGGACGGTAAGTTGACTCAACCGGACGAAGCCAAGAGAAAGGAATACTTTAATGCTGTAATTTCTGAATGGACTGCTTTTCAAAATAAAGGTTATCATGGTTTTTATGATAGGGGTTTCAAACAATTATTTGTAGGCTATTCGGCAGGTGTTTTAAATTCTAAAGAGAGTCTATGGGAAATCGCTTTTAATCCTACAGGATCAGGATACAAGGACAATTCAGGAACCTGGGCTACCTATAACGGGCCGGCAGTAGAGGCTCCGGGTAAAAATTCCACTTCAAGTTCGATGGGACGTGCTAATGCATTCTTCCGTGTACTGCCGGCATGGAAAGATTTCTTCGAAGAAAAGGATCAGCGTAGAGATGTGATGGTATGTACCTATCAGTTTAAATGGGATGCAACTAAAGGTGAACATTATCCCGTGACAAATACTAAATTAACAGACTGGTATCCGGGTAAATGGCGCAGAGAGTGGATGCCTGGTGGGTTTGTTGATCCTAACAATACAGGTGTAAACTACTGTCCGCTACGTTATGCCGATGTAGTATTGATGGCCGCTGAGGCTTATAACGAAATTGGTAATACTCCGGAAGCCTGGAATTTGTTGAATACTGTACGCGAACGTGCAGGAGCAACTCCGATCACAGATGCCAACTATAATAGCTTGTTGAAAGCTCCGAAAGTTTACAATCTTCCCTATATCCAGGATAATGATGCAGCCGGCAAGTTCCGTACTGCTCTTTACTGGGAACGTGGTTTCGAATTGGCTTTCGAAGGTCAACGCAAATATGACTTGCTTCGTTGGGGTATCTTGGGTGAAGCTTTGAAATTCTTTCAGGACAATATGGACAAATCTCTTAAGGGCAAATATGTAGCCGGTGAAAAGTTTGTAAAGGGACAACACGAGCTCTTCCCGATTCCATTGGGTGAATTGCAATCTAATCCAGCATTGGGAGGCAAGAATAATCCGGGTTACGAATAAATAATCAGATATAGAACTTTGTGAAAGATGTTTCATAGAGAGTTTAGACAATATTGTGCTATTTTCAACAGAATTGCTATCGTTCTACCTCTACGTGAAACATCTTTCAACATTATTGTACGCCAAAGTTCGGACTTACTCCTAGCTTTGCATACATAGAAGAAACTAACTTATAAAACGTATTTTATGAAGAAATTTTTGTTGTTTTGTTGCACAATTGCTACTATGTATAGTTTCTCGGGTTGTGCTTCCAATCAATCAAAAGGAGAATATACTTGGTTGAAGCAGGCGATAGATGTATCCGCAGCCCAGTTGAAAGAAACGGTAGCCGATGTAGGTGATTCTGTATTATTGCCTCGTGCTATCTGGACGGGATATGATATGGATTTTCTCTGTAGCCAGCTACAAAGAGACCCGGCTACTTTTAAAGATTCTTTGCGGGTAAAGCCTGTAAAAGATGCATTGGGTACTCGTCGTTATTGTGCTTCCATTTATGATTGGACAAGCGGATTCTTTCCGGGTAACTTATGGTATGCTTATCAGTTGACAGGTGATGAAGAATTAAAGAAAGAGGCTGTTCAGTTTACTAATTACCTATATCCGGTGAAAGACTATAAAGGTACGCATGATATCGGATTTATGATGAATTGTAGCTATGGTAATGCCAATCGTATATTACCGGCAGATAGTGTTCGTTTGGCTTTGATACAGACAGCAGATAATTTGTGTGGACGTTTTAACGATAGTATTGGCTGTATTCGTTCCTGGGATTTCGGGAAATGGAACTTTCCTGTAATCATAGACAATATGATGAACTTGGATTTGCTGTTCTATGTAAGCCATCTGACCAATGATCCTAAGTACAAAGAAGTTGCATTGAAGCATGCCGAAACAACATTGAAGAATCATTTCAGACCCGATCATACCTCTTACCACGTGGTAAGTTATAATAACGACGGTACAGTGGAACTGAAATGCACACATCAAGGAAAAAATGACGAATCGGCATGGGCGCGCGGACAAGCTTGGGGTGTATATGGATATACTTCTTGTTACCGCGAATCAAAAGATTCTGTATTTTTGCAGCAGGCAAAAGATATTGCCAAGTTGATTATGACACGGGTGAAGACTGAAGATGCCATTCCTTTGTGGGACTACGATGCACCGGAAACGCCGCAAACTCCTAGAGATGCTTCTGCTGCTTCCATTACAGCGTCTGCATTGATAGAGCTTAGTACATTGGTAGAAGACGGACAGGTTTATTTTGATTACGCTGAAAAGTTATTGAAATCACTTTCTTCAGATGCATATTTAGCTAAAGTAGGTACGAACCAAGGATTTATTTTGATGCACTCTACAGGCTCATTGCCCAATGGCTCTGAAATTGATACGCCTATCAATTATGCCGATTATTATTACCTGGAGGCGTTGATTCGTTATATGCAAGTGAAGGGACTTGATTATAAATCGCTTTAATCGAAAATAATATACCATGAAAATAACAAAATATCTTTTAGGTTTCACTTTTTTGTTGGTTGCCATTTGTGCCGAAGCACAACAACTCAGAAAAGAAGCTTTTGACCTCTTGAATCTGGATTATCCGGGCTTGGAGAAAGTGAAAGCTGCATGTGACAGGCAGCAATGGAATGAGGCTGCTCAGGCTTTATTGGATTATTACCGTCAACGTGCCGGCATAGAGCATCCTGATATTGATATGAAGAATATCAAGATATCAAAGGAAGAACAAAAATGGGCGGACGATGCACTTGAACATACATTCTTTGTGCATAAGGGATACCAGCCTTCCTATAATTACGGTAAAGACATCAACTGGCAATACTGGCCGGTACAAGATAATGAACTGCGTTGGCAGTTGCACCGTCACAAATGGTTTACCCCGATGGGAAAAGCATACCGTATTTCGGGTGATGAGAAATATGCCAAAGAGTGGGCTTACCAGTATATGGACTGGATTCAAAAGAATCCGCTGACTCAGGTGGAGAAAGAAGAATACGAGCTTGTCAGTGCAGGTGAAGTGAAAGGTAATGCCGAGAATGTACGCTTTGCCTGGCGTCCGTTGGAAGTGAGTAACCGTTTGCAGGATCAGACTTTGCAGTTTCTGTTGTTTGTTCCTTCGCAAGCCTTTACACCGGAATTCTTGACAGAGTTTTTGGTGAACTATCATCGTCACGCATTGCATATTTTGGGCAACTACTCAGATCAGGGCAATCACTTGCTATTCGAAGCACAACGTATGTTGTATGCGGGTGCATTCTTTCCCGAATTCAAGGAAGCAGCCGGATGGAGAGAAAGCGGAATCAATATCTTGAACCGTGAAATCGGGAAGCAGGTTTATGCCGATGGCGGACAATACGAACTGGACCCTCACTATCACCTGGCAGCAATCAATATTTTCTGCAAAGCTCTTCGCATGGCCGATGTTAACGGTTTCCGCAAGGAACTACCGGCTGAGTATGTGAATACAGTCAAGAATATGATTGAGTTTTACTCAAATATTTGCTTCCCTGACTATAGTAACCCTTGTTTCAGTGATGCTAAGTTGGGCGACCGCCCTGACGAAATCCGCAATTATCAGGATTGGCTTAAAATTTTTCCGGACTGCGAATGGATACGTTATTATGCAACGGAAGGTCGTGAGGGTAGCCCTCTGCCAAATCTCTCTCATGGAGCGCTGACTTCCGGCTTCTTTACTTTTAGAAACGGATGGAAACAGGATGCTACAGTAATGGTAGTAAAAGCCGGTCCTAAGGGCGAATGGCACTGCCAACCGGATAACGGAACTTTTGAACTTTGGTTTAATGGTCGGAATCTATTCCCGGATAGTGGCTCGTACGTTTACGCCGGAGATGATGAAGTCATGAAACTCCGTAACTGGTTCCGCCGTACATGCTCTCATAATACGTTGACATTGGATGAGAAAAATCTACAGACTACACAATCGGTTACCAAACTCTGGAAACCGGAAGGTAGTGAGCAGATTCTTGTAACGGAGAATCCACACTATGACGGATTGAAGCACAGACGTTCGGTTTTCTTTGTAGACCAGTCTTATTTTGTAATTGTGGATGAGGCGGTAGGAGATGCCAAGGGTACAGTGAACTTGAATTATCACTTGTGCGAAGGCACAGTCAATGTAGATGCAAAGAACAATACATTGACGACTGCTTTTGAAGGCCAGAGCAATGTGAAACTTCAGTGCTTTTCAGAGAAAAAGAGTACTCTGAAAGAAAAAGAAGGCTGGCGTTCTATCGCTTATCGTGTACGTGTTCCGCGTACGGCTGTTTCCTTTGATGTAGAAAAGAATACACAGGAAGCAGTGCGCTACATAACCATTATTTATCCATCGAAGAATGCTGCTTCATTCCCGGCTTTCAAGGCTAAGTTCCTGAATAAAGCTTTTGATGAGAATGGGGTGAAAATAGAAGTGACTGTCGATGGCAAGAAACGTCAATTACAGTATAAACTATAAGAAGAAATTCAGCTATGAATCGCATCTCATTTTTATTTCTGCCTCTCACTGCTATTGGAGTGTCTGCTTGCAGCTCCAGTAAACCCAAAGAGGAAGTGAAACGTCCGAATATCATCTTTATGATGACGGATGACCATACTACGCAGGCAATGTCATGCTATGGCGGACGTCTTCTCCAGACACCCAATATGGACCGGATTGCCAGTGAAGGTGTTCGTATGGATAATTGCTATGCGGTTAATGCTTTATCCGGTCCGTCAAGAGCGTGTATCTTGACGGGCAAATTCAGCCATATCAATGGATTCACTGATAATGCCAGTACTTTCGACGGTAACCAGCAGACATTTCCTAAATTGTTGCAAGCAGCAGGTTATCAGACTTCAATTATTGGTAAATGGCATTTGATAACCGAACCTCAAGGGTTTGATTATTGGTGCATCTTGACCGGACAACATGAACAGGGAGATTATTATAACCCTGATTTCAATGAGAACGGAAAGCAGGTTGTAGAGCAAGGATATGCCACTGATATCATTACCGACAAGGCTATCGAGTATCTGGAACATAGAGACAAGAATAAACCTTTCTGTATGATGTATCATCAGAAAGCTCCGCACCGTAACTGGATGCCTGCACCCCGCCATCTGGGGATGTTTAATAATACCACTTTCCCCGAACCTGCCACGCTTTTCGATAACTACGAGGGTAGGGGTTCCGCAGCCCGTGAACAGGATATGTCTATTGAACATACGTTGACTAATGATTGGGACTTGAAACTGCTGACTCGTGACGAAATGCTGAAAGATACGACCAATCGTCTCTATGAGGTTTACAAACGCATGCCGGCTGATGTACAGGATAAATGGGATTCAGTATATGCCGGGCGTATTTCAGAATACCGTAGCGGTAACTTGAAAGGCAAAGAACTGATTAGCTGGAAGTACCAGCAATACATGCGCGATTACTTGGCGACTATTGTTGCTGTGGATGAAAATATCGGTCGCCTGCTCAATTATCTGGAGAAAATCGGCGAGTTGGACAATACGATCATTATCTATACTTCCGACCAAGGCTTCTTCTTGGGTGAACATGGCTGGTTCGATAAACGCTTTATGTATGAAGAGTGTCAGCGGATGCCGTTAATTATCCGTTATCCGAAAGCCATTAAAGCCGGAAGTACTTCGAATGCCATTGCCATGAATGTGGATTTTGCGCCTACTTTGCTGGACTTTGCCGGAGTGGATATACCGGCGGATATTCAGGGACAATCTTTGAAACCTATTTTGGATAATGAAGGGAAGATACCGACTGATTGGCGGAAGGCCGCTTATTATCATTATTATGAATATCCGGCAGAACATTCTGTGAAAAGGCATTACGGTATTCGTACAGCCGACTTTAAGCTGATGCACTTTTACAATGATGTGGATGAATGGGAGATGTACGATTTGAAGAATGATCCCAACGAATTGAATAATGTATTTGGTAAACCGGAGTACGCCGCTAAACAAGCGGAGCTTATGTCACTGCTGAAGGAAACTCAGAAGCAATATAAGGATAATGATCCTGATGAAAAAGTGAACGAGTTGTTTAAGGGTGACAGACGGTTGATGAAGAATAGATAATCTTATATTAATACCATGGATAGAAGAAGTTTTTTAAAGAATACAGGCTGGTCCTTCATCGGACTGGCTGCTTCCGGTAGTTTATTGTCTGCATGCCAGCAGGGAACTGCCGCAGGAAAGAAAGTGATGCCTTCTGCCAGTAATCTGAAATACTACTGGGGAGACTTGCATAATCATTGCAATATAACCTATGGTCATGGCGATATGCGTTCGGCATTCGAGGCAGCCAAGGGGCAGTTGGATTTTGTTTCTGTAACTCCACATGCTATGTGGCCGGATATACCGGGTGCAGATGATCCTCGCCTGAAGTGGGTGATTGATTATCATACCGGTGCTTTCAAGCGTTTACGCGAAGGTGGCTATGAGAAATATGTGGCAATGACCAATGAATACAATAAAGAAGGTGAGTTCCTCGCTTTTGTGGGATATGAAGCCCATAGCATGGAACATGGCGACCATGTGGCATTGAATTACGACCTTGACACTCCTTTGGTAGAATGTACTTCTATTGAAGATTGGAAACAGAAGGCACGTGGACATAAAGTTTTCATTACTCCCCATCACATGGGATATCAGACGGGGTATCGTGGTTATAACTGGGATTTCTTTACGGAAGGAGAACAGACTCCATTTGTGGAGATGTATTCTCGTCACGGATTGGCAGAGACTGACCAGGGTGATTATAATTACCTGCATGATATGGGTCCCCGTCAGTGGGAAGGTACCATTCAGTGCGGACTGGAACAAGGAAAGAAATTCGGTATCATGGGGTCTACCGACCAGCATGCCGGATATCCCGGTAGCTACGGTGACGGACGTATCGGTGTTCTGGCAGAGTCTTTGACTCGCGACAAAATTTGGGATGCTATGAAGAACCGCCATGTATGCTGTGCTACAGGTGATAAAATCAATATAGATTTCCGTCTGAATGACGCTTTCCCGGGCGATGTAGTACGTGGAAACAGTCGCCGCATTTATCTGAATGTGGAAGCAGGCAGTTGCATTGACTATATAGATATCGTAAAGAACAGAAAGTGTATTGCCCGTTTGAGCGGTCCTCTTTTGCCTGAGATGCCGGAAGGAGATATGGTACGATGTAAAGTGAAAGTAGAGTTCGGCTGGAATCGTGAAGAGACATATGTACATTGGCAAGGCAAATTGGCGGTCAATAAAGGGTCAATTAATGCTGTAGAACCTTGTTTCCGTGGTGCTGCTTTCACCTCCCCTCAACCCGGAGAACCGGAGTTTGAAACAAAGGTAAATCGAATAGTTTCTGCTACTGACAAGGAAACAGAATTGGATATGTACAGTTCAAAGAATCCCAATACCACAACTCCTGCTATGCAAGCGGTTATTCTGGACGTGACTATGCCGAAAGATGGTGTGATTACCGCAGAATTCAATGGCAAGAAGTTCGAACATTCGTTGGGGGAACTGCTGGAAGGCTCTCGCTCTCATTTCATGATTGGATGGCTTAGTGAAGCTATACTATTCAATCGTGCGATGCCGGAAAGCTGCTTTGTGGTTGAACATTACATGGAAGACAAAGAACCCGAAAGAGAGACGGATTATTACTATGTAAGAGTACGCCAATGTGACCAGCAATGGGCATGGAGTTCACCGATATGGGTAGAAAGAACCTAATAATAGTTGATAAAATGGAAAAGAAATACGCCATTGGCATCGACCTTGGTGGTACTTCCATAAAGTATGCATTGATTACCAATGACGGTGAATTCCTTTTTCAAGGGAAATTACCGTCATTGGCGAATGTATCTGCGGAAGCCGTCATTGGTCAGTTGGTTCATGCAATCGAGGCTGTGAAAGGCTTTGCTGCAAAAGAAGGTTACGAGGTAATGGGCATCGGTATCGGTACACCGGGAATTGTGGATGCTACTTGCCGTATCGTTCTGGGAGGGGCTGAGAATATTAAAGGCTGGGAGCAACTGCCTCTTGCTGATATATTGGAAAAATCTGTCGGGTTACGTGTGCTTTTGAGTAACGATGCGAACTTGATGGGCTTAGGCGAAACCATGTACGGTGCCGGAAAGGGTGCTACGGATGTTGTTTTCCTCACTGTAGGAACAGGTATCGGTGGTGCTGTCATCATAGATGGCAAATTGTTTTCCGGTTTCGGAGGTCGTGGCACGGAGTTGGGACATGTACCTCTCATTGCAAACGGAGAACGTTGCGCCTGCGGTTCAGTGGGATGTTTGGAGCATTATGCTTCTACTTCTGCGCTGGTACGTCGGTTTGAAAAAGTCAGTGTGGAAAACAATCGCAGCTATCCCGGAAAAGAGATTAATGGCGAACTCATTGTGCAGCTTTACAAAGAGGGAGACCGGCTTGCCACTGAATGCCTGGAAGAACACTGTGATTATTTGGGTCATGGCATTGCCGGATTCATCAATATCTTCAGTCCTCAACGTATAGTTATTGGGGGAGGATTGTCAGAAGCCGGGGACTTTTATATAGAGAAAGTGAGTCGTTACGCCGGGCGCTATGCCATCGCAGACTGTGCAACCAACACTCAAATCATGGCTGCCCATTTGGGGAATAAAGCCGGTAGTATAGGAGCTGCATCGCTTGTATTCTCCTCACTTTAAATGAAAAATCAATCTATTACCTAATTTACTTATGAAAACAAAATACTTCCTATCGATTGTTCTCTTACTTATGGCAATCGGAACAATATACGCTCAGAGTAGCCAGTCTTCATGGAAAACGGTGGATGGAATTTCTATCCCCGTTCCTCCGAAAGAACATCCTCGTCTCTATCTTCGTTCGGGAGATATTCCCGATGTGAAAGCTCGTATGAGCGATCCTGCATTGGCAAAGGTGTGGAAAGAATTGCAGGCGATGCGTCAGGACTGGAAGCCCGAAGATATTCCTGCTAAGAAAGATTTCCGTTATTACTTCAACCAGAAAGGGGTTACGGTTCGCGCTCAGCTCGATGCTTTGGACTATTTGGTCAGCAATAACAAGAAGAAAGCTCGTGGTGCCATTGTTGCCATGCTCGATACACTTGAAAATGCCAAGTTCCCGAAACATGGAGGCGACATTGCACGTGGTGTCGGGTTGCTTATGATTAGCGGGTCAATGGTCTACGACTGGTGTTACGACCAATTGACTGCCAAAGAGAAGCAGCGTTTCATCACCTCTTTCGTCAACCTTGCCAAGCAATTGGAATGTGGATATCCCCCACTGAAACAGGGTTCTCTTGCCGGACACTCTTCCGAGTGGATGATTATGCGCGATTTGCTTTCTACCGGAATCGCCATCTATGATGAATTTCCCGAAATGTATGAATTGGCGGCAGGGCGTTTCTTCAAGGAGCACTTGCCGGCACGTAATTTCTTCTATCCTTCTCACAATTACCATCAGGGAACTTCCTACTTTAATGTTCGCTTTACCAACGACTTGTTCCCTCTTTGGATTTTCGACCGCATGGGCTTCCCCAATATCTATCACACCTCTCAGCAGTTTGTAATGTACGACATTCTTTATCGCCGTCGTCCGGATGGTCAGGTACTCTATGCCGGAGATGAAAATCCTACCCGTCGTCGTGACAAGACTTATTCCCTGCCTGCTATGCTGGCTTCCTCCTATTATAAAGATGAATATATCCATTCCGAATTCCAACTGAAGCCTGATGTAGAAGCGCATTGCAAAATCTTTGAATTCTTATGGAGAGATACCAAACTGGGTGTACGTAAACCCGATGATTTGCCGTTGAGCCGTTATTCCGGTACACCTTTCGGATGGATGATTGCACGTACCGGTTGGGGAGACGATAGTGTAATAGCAGAAATGAAAGTGAACGAATATGTGTTCAACAATCACCAGCACCACGACGGAGGAGCTTTCCAAATATATTATAGAGGACCTCTGGCTATCGACACCGGAACCTATCAAGGTACTTCGGGAGGATACAACAGTCCCCATAACAAGAATTACTTTAAACGTACCATTGCCCATAACAGCCTGTTAATATTCGATCCTGAAGAGAAATTCCCTTCCATGGGTTACGGTGGAGGTGACAAGACTCCGTTTGTAGAGAACGAAGGTGGGCAGCGTCTTCCGGGTAAAGAATGGGGCGAATGCCGTACGTTGAATGACTTGCTGAATACTAACTTCAAAGTAGGACAGGTACTGGCTCAAGGATTCGGTCCTGACCAACAAGCACCGGATTATACTTATCTGAAAGGTGATATTACCGATGCTTACAGCACCAAAGTAAAAGAAGTGAAACGCTCGTTTGTCTTCCTGAATCTGAAGGATAAAGCGATTCCTGCCGCTATGATTGTATTCGACAAGGTAGTTTCTGCCAATCCTGACTTCAAGAAATTCTGGTTACTGCATAGTATGGAAGAACCTATCATAGAAGGTAATCAAACGATCATCAAACGTACGAAAGACGGTGACTCCGGTATGCTGGTCAATACTACTTTGCTGCCCGAATTGGCAAATGCTGATATTGTTCCTGTAGGAGGTCCTGGTAAAGAGTTCTGGGCATTCGGCAAGAATTATCCGAATATTCCTGCTACGGATGATGAGAATCAACGTGGTTCATGGCGCATTGAGATCTCCCCCAAGCAACCGGCTGCGGAAGATTATTACCTGAATGTGATCCAGATCACCGACAATACACAAAAGACACTGCACAATATCCTTCGCTTGGATGGCGAGCAAACAACTGGTGTCCAGGTATCTGACCGTGTGGTTGTATTCAGTAAAAATGCAATGCCGCTTGAATCTCCATTCACCGTTTCAGTAAAAGGAACAGGCAACTATAAGTTCTTGATTACCGATCTTCGCCCGGGTAACTGGCAAGTATGGAAAGATGGTAAGCTGTTTAAGCCGACCGTTTATGTTCGTTCGGATGACGGTGCACTCTCTTTCGAAGGAGAAGCCGGTGAATATAAATTCTTACGATAGGAGAAGAATCAGATGAAAAGAAATATTGGAATGCTGGCGCTTATCATGGCGTTCTGGTTCACTATATCATTTATTACCAATATCCTGGGACCGCTGATACCGGATATCATTCATAATTTCAACCTCAGCGACCTGGCTATGGCGGGCTTTATTCCCACCTCATTCTTCCTTGCGTATGCCATCATGTCCATTCCTGCCGGAATACTGATCGACCGCTATGGAGAAAAGCCTGTACTTTTTTGTGGTTTCCTGATGCCGTTCATCGGAACCATTCTCTTTGCCTGTATACCGGCCTATCCGATTTTGTTGGCTTCGTCTTTCATCATCGGACTGGGAATGGCGATGTTGCAAACGGTTATAAACCCGTTGCAACGCACCGTGGGTGGTGAAGAAAATTATGCTTTCGTTGCTGAACTTGCACAATTTGTATTCGGTGTCGCTTCTTTCCTGAGTCCGTTGGTTTATACCTATCTGATACGGGAGTTGGATACCAATATCTATACTGCCGGGAAAAACCTGTTTGTAGATGTGCTGGCAGATATTACTCCGCACGGTATGCCGTGGGTATCACTTTATTGGGTATTTTCTGCATTGTTGTTGGTCATGCTGTTGGCAGTAACGTTCTCTCGTTTTCCAAAGATTACTTTGCAAGAAGACGAGAAGGTCGGAGCAAAGAGCTCCTATTTGGAATTATTCCGTCAGAGGTATGTATGGTTGTTCTTTTTGGGTATATTCTGCTATGTCAGCACGGAACAAGGGGTATCTATTTTTATGAGTACTTTCCTTGAGCAATACCATGGTGTCGATCCGCAGACTGTAGGGGCGCAAACTATCAGCTATTTCTGGGGTTCCATGACGGTCGGTTGCTTGTTCGGCATGATTCTGCTGAAGTTGATAGATAGTAAGCGCTTGCTGCAAATCTCCGGAATACTTTCTATGTGTTTGCTGCTTACCGCGCTTTTCAGCCCTGCTGAAATAGCAATTTGGGCATTTCCGGCAATCGGCTTTTCTATCTCCATGATGTATTCCATTGTGTTTTCTTTAGCATTGAATACCGTTAAACAATACCACGGTTCTTTTGCCGGAATTCTTTGTTCGGGAATTGCAGGAGGTGCAGGTGGCCCGTTGCTTGTCAGCCTGGTATCCGATGCCACTTCTTTGCGTGTAGGAATGATGCTGGTTCTTGTATTTATGGGATACATTACGTTTATTGGTTTTTGGGCGAATCCATTGATTAATAATAAGACAGTCAGCCTGAAAGAACTGATTACTTTCAGAAAACAAAAATAATATTCTGTAGTTGATCTTTTGTCTGATTTCAGGATTAGAGTATTTCAGGATAACTAGAGATGGTGGGTAAAGACTTATAAGTTGTCTTACCCACCATTGTTATTATAAAGCTGGGCTTTGTGCGGACTCTTATGTATACTACTTGATGGGATAAGAGCTAAATGCAAATTGACCGAATGATTAATAAGATTAACGTGTAAATGATTAATGAGAGTAACTATATTCTCCTCCTCCTCTCGGGAGGAGGAGTACCCCAACGGGGGGAGGTGGTAGGAGAAATAA
>USLU01000021.1 GCA_900555635.1 uncultured Bacteroides sp. | reverse complement strand
CGTGGTACTGATAGGTTTTGGAGTCATAGCCGTTTTCCAAAACGCGGGCATCGGCCAGATATTCCAGATTGGTACGGATTTCCCGTTTCATGAGCCAGGCAAATGGATTGAACCAACATAGTATGCAAGCTATTTCGCTGACTATTACATCAACGGAATGCCATTGGCGGGCATGTGCCTGCTCATGAGTCAATATTTCGTTCAACTCCTCTTCGGTATGTGAAGACGGGTCGATAAAAATCCAATGAAAGAAAGAAAAAGGACCTTCTGCCTTGGGTAGCAGATAAATGTTAGCTCCACTTATTTGTTCCTTGCGGCATCGATAAGTTAGACGGATGATACTTATTAACTGAAAAAGGAAACGCAAGAATAAAAGTGCCATTATTCCCCAGTATGCAATACTAGCATATTCAAGTATGATACTTTTCCAGTCAGAAGTAGCATTTGCAGTTATTGCAAATTCCGGTAGCACTACCGTGGCGTAAAGGTCTGCCATAGCTACCATAGGTTCTTGTCCGGTTATCCACGTCTGAATGTTCAGTAAGGGTACAGCGGCAGAGATAGCGAAGAAACAAATCAAAGCTATCCGGCGCCAACCAAAGAACGTATCTTTGTAGAAGAACAGCCGGTAGAATGCATAAAACAGCACTATGGCTACATTGACTTTTAGAAAATAGGCTAACATGTTATTAGATTTATGATTTTAGATTTATGATTTATGTTTCCCGTACTTATGATAGATATCATCAATGTAGCATGATATAAATCATAAATTAGAAATCATAAATCTTCACTCTTTTCCTTTTTCAATCATCTCTATTATGTCTTTCAGGTCATTGGTTGAAATCTTCTGCTCTTTGGCAAAGAAAGAAACCATTTCCTTGAACGAGTTTTCAAAGTAGTTGCGTACAAAACCACTCATGAAGGTACGTTTATATTCGCTTTCACGGATTAGTGGTGCGTACTGATAGGTATTTCCTACTCGTGTAGCACGGACATACTGTTTGCGTTCCAGGTTTTTCACGATGGATGCTACGGTTGTGTAGGGAGGTGCCGGAGTGGGAAATTTGGCAACGATGTCTTTTACAAAACAATTTTCCAGCTCCCAGATGTAAATCATTACTTCTTCTTCTTGTATCGTTAACTTTTCCATGGATAAAGTATTTAAATGAATTCAATGCAAATCTACGATAATTTCGTAATAAGGCAATAAACAGTGAGTTAATTAATCTAAATGCAAATGGAGTATTTTAGGAATGTTTACTATAGCCTGCCTGAATGTATAAAAATCTAAAGAATATACCGCTGTACAGGTATACTTATGTGAATATTAACTATATTTGTCCGCTTTCAATTTATCTAAATCAAATCGTTTCAAATTTATGAAAAACTTTAAATCGTTGATGGTAGGTGCATGCTTGGTATTAGCTGTATGCTCTACTCAAAACTCTATCGCGCAGACGACGTCGGAAAAAGGAACCCAATGGGAATGGAAAAACGGAACAATTGAAGTAAAATCTCCCGAACGTCCTGCAGATCAAAAAAGCGTGTTAGGATTGACTACTCCGAAAATGGAAGTAGTTCGTGTAGGATTTGTTGGCTTGGGTATGCGTGGACCCGGTGCTGTGGAACGTTTCACTTACATTCCCGGTACACAGGTGGTAGCTCTTTGTGACTATGTACCCGAGCGTGCTGAAAGATGCCAGAACATTTTGAGGAAAGCATCTATGCCCAAAGCAGCTATTTACTCAGGCGAAAAGGGATATGAAGAACTTTGCAAGCGTCCTGATATAGACTTGGTTTATATCGCTGCCGACTGGCTGCATCATTTCCCCATTGCCAAGTGTGCTTTGGAAAACGGTAAGAATGTGGCTATCGAAGTACCTTCGGCTATGAACCTCAAAGAATGCTGGGAACTGATTGACTTAAGTGAGAAGACTCGCAAGCATTGTATGATTTTAGAGAACTGCTGCTACGACTGGTTCGAAATGAACACATTGAACATGGCGCAACAGGGTGTATTCGGCGAAGTGATTCGTGCACAAGGTGCATACATCCACAATCTGGCTCCGTTCTGGGATCATTATTGGAAGAACGGTGAAGACGACAAGTTAGGCTGGCGTTTGGAATTCAATAAGAAACATCGTGGTGATGTATATGCTACTCACGGCCTTGGTCCTGTGGCACAAGCTCTTGACATCCACCGTGGTGACCGTATCACTACTTTGGTGGCTATGGATACTAAATCCGTTGTTGGTAAAGACTTGGTTGAAAAGAGAACCGGTGCTGCTTGTGACAATTTCCGCAATGGCGACCATACTACAACGCTGCTTCGTACAGCAAATGGTAAGGTGATCGAAATCCAACACAATGTAATGACTCCGCAACCTTACAACCGTTTGTATCAGCTTACCGGTAGCAAAGGTTTTGCTAACAAATATCCGGTAGAAGGATATGCTCTTGATGCTGCTCAATTAAGTGCATCGGGTGTGCAACCTAAAGTAGACGACCTGAACTCTCATGGTTTCTTGCCTAAAGCTGAGATGGAAGCGTTGATCGCTAAATATCAACATCCTATCTTGAAGAAATATGGCGAGTTGGCAAAAGAAGTAGGTGGTCATGGTGGTATGGACTTCATCATGGACAGCCGCATGGTATATTGCTTGCAGAACGGCTTACCTTTGGATATGGATGTATATGACCTTGCTGAATGGTGCTGCTTGGCCGAACTGGGTGAACTTTCTATGGATAATAACTGTGCTTCTGTTGCATTCCCCGATTTCACTCGTGGCGAATGGAATGTAGAAAAAGGTTATAAGCATGCTTATGCAAGTCCTGAAGATGAAAAGGCTAGCATGGAGAAAGCTCAGGCATTCACTGCTCAACTGAAAGAACAGGGTGCTAAAGAATGGGCAAAAGTTGCTGCTAAAGAAGCGAAAGATGCTAAGAAGAAGAAAAAGAAATAAATACGATGGCTTATAGCTATCAGCTATTTATAGAATAAAATAAGAGGGTACCGATCATTTGAAAGCAATCGGTACCCTCTTATCATTTTATCTTTCTTACTATTTCTACTGCTTTACGACTTTCAGCAATTCTTCCTTCATCTTTTCTACTCCGGGGAATCCGGTTTGTTTGAATTTGATGTTACCTTCAGGGTCAATGACCAGATAGGTTGGTACGCCTTCTACCTTAAAAGCATCTCTCAAGTATGTCCATTGAGCATCTGTTACGCGATAGTGTTCGCCATGGATATCAGGAATCATATTCTCCCAAATTTTCAGCGGAGAAGTTTCACCGGTAATATAGAGGTATACGATATCTTTATCTTTCAGTTCTTCCTTCATTGGAGCTATTGCTTTGTTTGCCATGCGGCAAGGACCACACCAAGTAGCCCAAAAATCAACCAGCAGGACTTTTCCACGGAATTTGCTGATGATGGAAGCAAAGAGATCTTCGTTACTCACTTCACCAGCTTCATTAATGGAAAAACCGTCTTTCTTCTTATTGACTTCGATGGTCTTCATTAATTTCGTGTCAGCTAGTAAGAGCGCTTGTTGGTAAGCATCCGGTAAGCTCTTGATTTCTTGTTTCTGTGCCTCGGTTAAAGGGTTAAAGTCTTTGATGCCTTGATAGAGGGTTGCGGTTTTCAGCACATCAAAGAAACAACCTTTGTCCGTACCTAATGCCTTGGTTACTGCATCTTTTTGGTATACCGCCATCCTGATACTGTTGACGTATGACGGAGTGATTAAGATTTGCGGAACATTGAAAGCCTTGTAACATGAAGCAGGGATATAGTCTTTGGGCATTCCTTGTTGTATTTTCATGTAATATTCACGCCCCATTTCATTTTCCAGTTTGTTCTTCTTCAGATATGCTTGTGTCAGCATGCTTGGTGCCATTTGAAGTGCATCAATATAGCTTTGTTCGGCTTCCAGTGTCAGCAATTGCTTGGTTGCCTGGCTGAGCGGTTGTTTGGCTATTTCCTGTTTTAATTTGTTCGATTGTTCAAGCATATACGATTTATAGGCATGTATATCCATGTCTTCTGCTTTTTTCAATAAATCTTCGTAATTCCCAAACAATGAAGTTTTGATGTTGGCTTGGTTCCACTCTTCTGCTATACCTGCCAGTGGACCATTGATATAGACGATAGCACCATACGGTTTGCCGTCCTTGTGAAACTTGGATTGTCGTCTGGAGGCTTCACGAAGATTGATGTATATTTCGCTTGTCTTGTTGGGCTCTATAAAGAATTGGATGGCGGTTTCATGAATATAAGCCATTATAGAGGTGGTTCCCGTTACTGGGAAAGTGGAAGTAAAGCTACCATCCGGCTGTACATTAACTACTGTGGCTTCTTCAAACCCTTTGAACGCTTCGTTAGGATAAAGCGAAATTTCTTTCAACATGCCGGGACCGTAATCCAGTAATTTCCCTTTTACAGTTGCTTCGCCATATTGAATGATCGGTTCGGGTAATGTAGTGCTTCGATCTACCGGATGCACTGCTACTTCTTTAGGCAATACCAACTCCGGCAATTTCTTACCTTTCAGTTGTATCCCCCAAATGCTGAATCCATCTTGTATTCCTTCCCCTTCGGTAAAATCAATAGAAGTAGCATTGGCTGCAACGGGCGGGAATATTAATTGGAACTCGGCTTCGCCCGATTCTGGCATCCAGAATTCCTTATCGGGGGTGATTCCTATGCCCGAACGCAATTGGTAAGTCTCTCCGTTATTATCTTTCAGATAACTACCGGATGCAATCTTTATCCAGTTCTTGGGGCGGTACTTGGCATAAATATGGAGTACGGTAGCCGTATCGCTCATTACTACTTTACTGACTTCGATAGAAGTGGAGTTTCTTACGCAGAAGGGAGGTTGTTCAATTACCCGGTTCTTGGCATGAAGTGGATAACAGCAGATGCATAAAAGCAAGCTTGCAATAAAAAGATGGATGTGTTTCATAAGATTCTGTTTATAAGATTCTATTTCTCTCAAAAGTACGAATGTTCCGTAATACGGCAAGCCTGTTTGCGTTAATTGATGTAAAACTCTTGTTATTCGTAGTTTTTCAGGGAAAGATTGTATCTTTGGTGCATACTTAACATCTTAGTCCTACTTATTATGAGAACCAAATTACTCTTGATGGGCTTGCTGCTGGCTGTAACCGTAGCCAATGCTCAGATTGTTTATCATGATGCCGCTGTTTTTCCCCTTTTAGGCAAGGCGACCGAGTCTACACTAACCCGCTATGAACGTCTTCCGGATTCTTTGCAGAACATTTCCCGCAAACCGTTGTGGGACTTAGGTAGGAATAGTGCAGGACTTGCCGTGCGTTTCCGTTCAAATTCTACCTGTATTGCAGCCAAATGGGAAGTGTTGAATAATTTCAGTATGAATCACATGACACCTACCGGCATCAAAGGACTTGACCTTTATTGCCTGCAAGATGGCAAATGGATATTTGCCGGAAGTGGTCGTCCGCAAGGCAAAGCAAGTACGGCTACTATTGTGAAGAACATGCTTCCCGAGGAGCGTGAATACCTTTTATACCTTTCTTTATATGATGGCGTTACCTCACTTGCCATCGGTGTAGATTCTCTTTCTGAAATCAGTCAGCCGGCTGTAGACTTGCCAGTACGCACAAAGCCGATTGTGTTTTATGGCACCAGCATCTTGCAAGGTGGTTGTGCTTCCCGTCCCGGCATGGCTCATACAAATATCCTGGAACGTAAGCTCAACCGCGAATGCATCAACCTGGGCTTTAGCGGGAACGCACTGCTCGATTTGGAGATTGCCGATGTCATAGCCGGTGTAGATGCCTCTCTGTTTGTACTCGATTTTCTGCCTAATGCAACCGTTGAGCAGATGAATGAACGTGCGGAGAAATTCTATTCCATCATTCGTGAAAAGCACCCCGATACGCCTATCCTGTTTATAGAAGATCCGATTTTCACCCATTCTCCTTTCGATACTAGGATAGCCAAGGAGATAAAAGATAAGAATGAAACTATTAATGCCATCTTTCAGTCATTGAAGAACCGTGGAGAGAAAAATATCTATTTCCTTTCTTCCAAAGATATCATCGGGCATGATGGTGAAGCCACGGTAGATGGCATCCACTTTACCGATTTAGGCTTTATGCGGTATGCGGAGGTGCTTTATCCGATGATTACTACACTTTTAGCAAGATAAGGCTAGTTTTATAAAAGAATTCATCAACTCACGTTTATTAAGTAATAAAATGAAAATAAGTAATCCTTCACTTCTGTTATCTTATCATACTTACGTTTGTAACGAAGGAACTCTGTTGCCTGACAATGTCTGTAAAGATTTGGATATCGATAGTTTTTTCTCAGCGATTGATTTTACTTCTTCTCGTATTGGGCAACAATACTTATATCACATTTTGCATCAAGACCAACCTTCACAAATAGGGAAATATGAATCGCTAATAAGCGAAATAAGTAGAAATAAAGAGTGGCGGACAAAATTGTTAAAGATACTTTCCCGGACAAGTAATGCCGATTCCTATTATATAGCATCTTTGTTCTCTAAATCCATAGTCATTCCTTCAAAGCAAAGATTATTAGGGTTGAGTTGTTGTCGATTTATACCTTTTCTCTTGATAGGGCTTACATTTATAACACATAATGCGCTGTTCATGATTTTACTGATTGCAGCCATTGCTGTAAACTTTGCTTTGCACTATCAAAACAAAAAGAATATCTATCAATTCTATTATTCCGTACCCCAAATTGTAAGAATGCTGAAACAGGCAGAAGAAATGGCAACTCATCCTCTTCTGTTATCAGTTGATCCGGACATCAAGCAACATTTGGCAGAGTTGAAAGCTTTGAAAACTCAACTTCGATTCTTCAAACTGAGCATTCGGATGGATAGTGATATCGCAATTTTAGTCTATTGTGTAGTAGAGTTATTTAATATATTCTTTCTGACCGAGGCTTATGCTGTTAATAAAGCCCTCATCGCGCTTCACGATAAAAAGAAATTGATAGAAAAGATATTCCACTTTGTCGGTTTCATTGATACACTATGCTCTATCTCTCTGCTGCGCGAACAGTTACCTTATTATTGTTTGCCTACCTTGCCGGTAGAAGGAGAAAAGTTGCATGCCAATGCTATCTATCATCCAATGGTGAACAATGCTGTATCCAATGATTTTTTATTGCACGAGAAGTCATTCTTAGTTACAGGCTCAAATATGTCCGGCAAAACAAGCTTTATACGTACTGTGGGAATAAATCTGCTCTCTGCCAAAGTGCTCAATACATGCTTTGCCCAACATTTCTCAATGAATTTGAATACTCGAATATACTCTTCAATCCATAATGCAGACAATCTGCAAGAAAGCAAAAGTTACTTCTTGCAAGAATCGTTGCGAATAAAAGAGATGATAGATCAAGCTGCACAACCGGTATGCCTGTTTCTTTTGGATGAACCGTTTAAAGGAACAAATACACAAGAACGTATCGCTATATGCAGAGCCGTACTTTCGGCTTTGGCAGAGAACGGCAATATAGTTCTTGTCTCTACGCATGATCTTGAACTCTGTAAGTTTGTAAAAGACAAGTATGATTTATATCATTTTAGCGAAATAATCCGGGACGAGCAACTGCTATTTGACTATAAGCTAAAAATGGGAGTATCCACTCAGCGTAATGCAATTAAAATATTAGAACTGTATCATTATCCCGCCGGTATAGTAGGGGATGCGAATCGGTATTGTTGTCACTGAATCTAAGGTAAAACTATAATGTCAGTCGATAATCAGCATAAATCCTACACCTCTTATCGTTTTTATTTGGATACAAGGCTCTTCGGCTAATAGTTTGCGTAGCTTGGTCATAAAAACATCCATACTGCGCGATGCAAAGTAGTCATCTTCTGTATTCCAGAATCGGCTGAGCATGGCCGACCGCTTTACGGTTTCATTCTTGTTTTCCGCAAGGAGTTGCAGGATACCTGCTTCTCTTACAGTCAATACTTGCACCTTTCCTGTGTCGTCATTCCGCAGGCTGGCATGTTTGGCATCCAGTGTAAAGCGTCCCAACTTATAATGGTCTGTTTCTGTTCGGGTTTTGGCGCCTTCCTTCAATTGAAGTAAAGCATGGATATGAGCATCCAGTTCATCGGGAACAAATGGTTTCTTGATATAATTATTTACACCAATCTTGTAGCCATCTTTTACATCTTTGGGAGAGGTCAAGGCCGATGTGAACAAAATGGGAGTGTCTCCATCTATTTCGCGAATACGTTCTACCATTTCTAGCCCGTTCATTACCGGCATGTCAATATCCGAAATAATGATGTCGGGATGGTGCTCTTTCCATGCATCCAAACCTTCAGCACCATTGGTAACTGCAATAACTTCGTACCCTCCAATAAGTTCCTGCAATCCACTCTGCAGAATATAGCGCAGATTTGCATCGTCTTCCACTAATAATAGTTTAATCATAGGTTGTTTAAAATTAAAGGTAAATGTATATTAAATTCGCTGTATTCTCCTTCTATACTGTTAACAAAGATATTGCCGTCATGGGCTGATACAACCTGTTGAACAAAGTTTAGTCCCAATCCGAAACCTGTGGCACCTCCGTTTCTGCTTCGTTTGATGGCAGCTGCCCGCTCAAACTTATCAAAGATTATGCGCCTGTCTTTTTCGGCAATGCCTAGTCCGTTGTCTAATATTTTTATAATGGTATATGACTCGTTACTTAAAGAACTGATTTTTATTTCTACAGATTTCTTGGAGTATTTAATGGCGTTATCTATTAAGTTACTGATAGCTTCTGCCAGATATTCTTCGTCGGCATATACACTTTCTACATTCAGCTCGATTGTGAAATGCACTGGCTTAGTTGATTTTGCAGTAAACTTCTCTACCAAGTTTTCAATCATGGGTGCTAACAATACTTCTTTTTTAGACATTGTTAATTTGTGATTTTCTAATTTAGATATGGTGAGAACTTTATTGGTTAGAGCTAACAGATGGTTTGCTTCATCTTTGGCTATGTTGAAGTATCTTTCTTTCATTTCCGCTTTGTCGTCTAATCGGCCACTATGCAGGAAGTCCAAAGTTGACATGATGGTGCTGAGTGGAGTCTTCATATCATGAACCATTGCGTAAGAAAAGTCTTCACGGATTTTGGCGACTTTATTTTGATGATCAATAATTTTGATCTGATAAGTGATACAGCCAATGACAAAGAATGCAAGCAAGGCAGTGGCGATAATAATCAGACCCATACGTTCAAATATTGTATAATAAGGTGAAACTAAAATCAGTTGTAACCCTTCTGAATAGTCTAGTCTGGTTGGAATTATTTGTGATTTGACTGCTCCCCATAATGGAAGATTTAAAACTTTACTTTTCGTTATTATGCTTTGAGTCTTAGGATTAATAGTGCAGATAAAGAAGTCACTATCTATATTGCCAGACTTTAAGTGTACTCCTGCAAGGGAGTCGATTCGGAGTATGGAGCATTTAAACCCTATTTTCGAGAGGCTGCTATAAAGGTATGTTATTGCAGGTATTGAATCATTTATTGATCCGCCTGTTTCTATAACAGTTTCCAGTGGAACATCCTTTGAAATATAATTCAGCTCTTCGTGTATTGCTTTATCTAAAATGATACTGCTTTCTTTATATATATCATTTCTTATAAGCATATAAGTATTATGTAGCCATATTGCTTGCAGTGCAAATATAACTATTAGTCCTAATGCGGTAAGCCATTGAATATGTTTCTTGTTTTTCATATTGGCAGCAAATATAATAACTAATTGTTGATATTGGATAACATTCAGATAACATTTTGTTATAAAAATGTCTTGTATCTTTGCAATATCAAATTTAAACGGTATAAATAACTAAAAAACAATATTATGAAACAACTGGTGAATGAATTGGAACAAGAAGAATTGGTAAGTATTTGCGGTGGAGAAGTTCGATGGGTACTGCATAACGGTCAATGGGTTCCGATAAATATGGGGTCTAATTAACCTAGCGTTAACCCAATGATAACATTAAGCTTATATAGTTTCCTCTATCTTTGCAACATCAAAAGAAAACAAACTGAGTATTAACCTTAAAAGAAGAGATTATGAAACGAAATGAAAAACAAATCTTCAATCCTTTGAATGGAGAAGAACAGGATTCTATAACAGGAGGTTGTACTCCTACTCCTGAAAAAGAGTTCAACGAAGAGATCCTTTTTGAAAAGTATGACATTTACCAAATCTAAGGTCGTTAACAAAAACGTTAACCTAACGATAACAAAACAGTAACATAGGCTTAAGGTTAACTTACTTACATTTGCAATATCAAATAAGAAATAAATTTAGTATTAATATTAAATAAAGTGATTATGAAAAAGAATCAAAAACAAGTAATGGAAACATTAAACGAAAAGGAACAAAAGGATGTAATGGGTGGTTATGCTCCTCCTCCTAAAGATGAGAATAAGTCTCTGATAGAAAAGATTTTCGAAGAGTTAAATGGGGGGTGGGTATGCTATTAGTGTAATTGAAAGTGAAAAACTTTAATATATATATTACAGCGTTTTTATTAATAATTTAAAACAAATTTAATTATGAGAACTTTTAAAGAAAATGCAATGATGCAAGAAATGAACTTGCAAGAGATGAAAGAAGTAAACGGTGGACTCTTTGGCGCAGTTGTTGGTCTTATACTTATGGATATTCTGTTGAATCCTGATAGTGCATGTGAGGCTTTTATGGCTGGTTGGAATTCTTGGGACAAATAAAAAAGTATCAATTCAAAATTAAAACATAATGATAACAACACTATCAAATGAAGAATTGAAAGAAATAAACGGTGGTGGATTAAATGATGTTACTGAAGGGCTCCTTTATGGCATCGGAAGAACAGCCCGTTTTGGCGTTAGAGCTTTCGGATTAATGGTTCTAACGGCTTACTTAAGTATTTAAAACAATAATGGGGCTATCTGCATCAATTGGTGCAGATAGTTCTTACTTGTTACATAAAAGTTTATATGAAAAATCATTCTTTTTTAATATTAAGTATAGCATTAGCTACCTTAATTTGCTTTTTTGCTAATATTATTGAGCCACACTTATTGGAATATGGTGTAAACGATTATGATAGCCTATCTTTTATCAGTGGACTAACATTTGGCTTTTCAACTGAATCTATTCTGATATTGTTGTATAAAAAGAAAATAGCAAATAATAAAGAACTTGTTTCTTTGTTGAGTGTTTGTTTGCTTTTTTGTATCCCTTACTTTGACTTATCTAAAAGTAATATTGTTAAATTTGTGGGGTGTTTAACTGCTACTATTATAATCTTTTTTTTATATAAGAAGAGATCTAAATAATTGTGATAATTTAATAAAGTGCAACGAGAAAGACAACATCGGATGTTTGGTTATGCGTGTTGGGCTGCAAGCTTTTGTTACGAATTAGGAAAAGATTGATTTTTGCTAATAGCTAATTATTAAACATTTGAAGATATGAATAGAAAAAATGAACTGAGGAATATTATGTTGATGGCTATGTTGTTCTTAGTTGCAACAATACCCTTTGATGTTTTTTTATCTACTACTTATATTGTTAAAAGTGTAATAGCAGGTGCATTGACTGTTGCAATTCTTATTTTAATTATAAAGGAGAAAAAATCATTTAAAAAGTAATGGTATGCGTACCTTATAAGTAATTAGCTTGACAAATAGCTGACAAAGGATGTAATTCGTATTAGCACATCCTCAGTCGCAGCGGATATCTTTATCCGCTGCGACTGAGGATCAGAATCTTTAGATTCGCTTAAAGAATAGATTTTTAAGATTACCATAGAATGATAAATAGAAAGTATGTAATATTAGGTAGTTCTATAGGAATAGCAGGATTAATTCTGTCGTATACATATCGTCCATATATATATGAAAATCATATATATGATTTTCATATTGCTGATACGATTGGAAGTATAGTATGCGTGCCTGCTGCTACTTTATTCTTTTACGGTTTTAATCGTAGTTATTCTTTCGCAAAGCTCATCCTTGCATTTACATTGACATATATACTTTATGAGCTTCTAGGGCTTTTCAGTATACATGGCACTTTTGATTATTATGATATCATTGCAACCATAATGAGCGGTATGTGTACTTACTTCATTCTAAGCATTTGCTTAAAAATGAAGTAACATCTCTCAGTAGCAGCGGATGTTCTTCATCCGCTGCTTTCGATTATTAGGATCTCCAGATCTGCTTTAAGAATAGATTCTTTAGTCATTTAACCTAGCGTTAACTCAATGATAACATATCTCTCTGTTTACTTGCCGTATTTTTGTTGCATCAAAACAACAAGAGTATTAATTAAAAACAATAAAGAGATATGTTATTACCGAATGAATGGATAGAAAACAGTATCGAGACGTACATCTATCAACACACAACAAAATCGCAAATTATCTATTGGGTAGTATTGGCCGCCATCACACTTACCTGCATTGCGCTTCCGTTTATTTATGTGGATATCTCTGTACAGGGCAGCGGAATAGTAAGGCCGGTCACTGAAAAAGCGGAAATAACTTCCTCTATCACAGAAATAGTAGATTCAGTTTATGTACGTGAAGGGCAACAGGTGAATAAAGGAGATGTTATTCTTCGCTTCCGCACTAATAATTCGGATTATAAAATCAACTACCAATCCGGTCGTCTCAATGATTGTGAAGCACATCTGGCAGACTTGGCATTTTTGGCAAAAGGTGATTGCCCTTCAGTATTCCATTCGGCGGTTCGTCAGCAGGAATATACCTACTTCACTCGAAAGAAAAAGGAACTCGAAACATTGCTTGCGCAGGCAGAGAAGGAGTACAATAGAAACAAAGTATTGTTTGACAAGAAAGTGATTTCCGAAGAAGAATACGATAAATATTATTTCCAATGGCAAAGCCAACAAAACGAACTCGCATCTTTGGTACAAAGCCAATTGAGTACTTGGCAAGCAGATATGAACAGTTATCGAAACTCGTTCAATGAAATGAATTCCACTCTGAAACAAGAACTAAAAGAGAAGGATATGTACATAGTACGCAGCCCGGTAGATGGTACAGTCGACCAGTTCTCAGGAGTTTATAGAGGAAGTAGTGTGCAGGTCGGGCAAGCTTTGGCAGTAATCAGTCCCGATTCTACTCTCTGCCTCGAAGTCTATGTCACCCCTCGAAATATCGGTTTTATGAGTGTGGGTATGCCGGTCAATGTGCAAGTAGAATCTTTCAATTATAATGAATGGGGCATGATACCGGGAAAAGTAAAGGACATCTCTTCTGACTTTCTGACGGATAATCAAGGCAATTCTTTTTATAAGGTGAAGTGTGAAATGGAACGTAATTACTTGAAATTGAAGAGTGGTAGAGTGGGTAAACTGAAAAAAGGAATGACAGTAAGTGCTCATTTCATGGTAACGAAACGTTCGTTGTTCGATTTACTTTACCAGAAGATGGACGACTGGGCGAATCCCAAACAGTATGAGAGTGAAATGATGATTGCTAAAAAATAATAGGAAAGAAGAAACTATGTATAAGAAAGGTATTAAAATCAAACAGCACGATATCACTGATTGCGGCGCAGCCTGCCTTGCCTCAGTATGTGCCCATTATGGATTGAGATTTCCGGTAGCGCGCATCCGCCAGTATGCCTTTACCGATCAGAAAGGAACCAATGTACTGGGACTGATCGAAGCTGCCAATAAATTGGGTTTATCTGCCAAAGGAGTGAGAGCACAGTTCGAAGCTTTGCAGATTGTGCCGAAGCCTACCATTGCACATGTCATTGTGCATCAGCAGTTACAGCACTTTGTTGTGATCTACAAAGTAGAAAAGGAACATATCACTTATATGGACCCCGGTGACGGGCGAATGCACCGAGTGACGAATGAGGAATTTCAGACGATGTGGACCGGAGTATTGGTACTGATGGAACCCGAAGAAACGTTCAAGAAAGGAAACCAGAAGACCAGTATGACGAAGAAATTCTTCTCCCTGCTGGCTCCTCATAAAAGTGTGATGATGCAGGCTGTTTTCGGTGCATTGGTGTACAGTATTTTGGGGCTATCGACTTCTGTTTATGTAGGCAAGATTACCGATTATGTATTGGTAGACAAAAATCTGAACCTGCTTAATCTGATGGGTGTTATCATGCTCGTCATTCTGCTGCTGCGTACATTTATCGGAGCAATGAAGAGTATTCTTGCCCTAAAGACCGGACAACGGATTGATGCCTCTCTGATTCTGGGATATTATAAACATCTGCTTACGTTGCCGCAACAATTTTTCGATACCATGCGTGTGGGTGAGATTATCTCTCGCGTGAATGATGCGGTGAAAATACGTAACTTCATTAACAATGTATCACTCGACTTGGTGGTGAATGCCATGATACTCTTGTTCTCTGCCTGCCTGATGTTTGTGTACTCCTGGAAACTGGCGTTAATAACATTGGCATCGGCGCCTCTGTTCGTGCTCATCTTCTGGGGATTCAACAAACTGAACCGCAAATATCAGCGTGGAATTATGGAGAGTAGCGCAGACCTGGAATCACAACTGGTTGAATCGATAAACTCCATTTCTACCATCAAGCGCTTTGGTATAGAAGAATTTGCCAACTTAAAGACCGAAACCCGCTTCGTGCATTTGCTGAAGAATACTTTCCGTAGCATTTATGGCTCTATTATGGCACAAGGAGGCATTCAGTTTGTTTCGTCCGCCGTAACCATTGCCGTTTTATGGATAGGTAGTATATTGGTTATAGACCAAGAATTGACACCGGGTACGCTGATGGTGTTCTACTCATTGGTGAGTTATGTTATTTCTCCTATCGGTTCTTTGATTTCATCCAATCAGACCATTCAGGATGCTTTGATTGCTGCTGACCGTCTTTTTCAGATAATGGATTTGGAACGTGAACAGGATGATAGTCAGAAGATCAGGTTAGAAGCAGATATGGTGGGCGATATTACATTTGAAAATGTGTCATTCCGCTACGGCTCACGCAAGGAAGTGTTCAAAGGACTTAACCTGACAATCAAGAAGGGGCAGACCACTGCAATCATTGGAGCAAGCGGCTCGGGGAAAACCACCTTGATGTCGTTGTTGCAACATATTTATCCCATTCAGGAAGGACGCATCTGTATTGGCGATTATGATATTGCACAAATAGATAATCGCAGTCTTCGTCGCCGTATAGGTACGGTACCGCAACAGGTCGAGCTTTTTGCAGGTACGGTTATTGAGAATATTGCGATAGGAGATTTGCAGCCTGATATGAAGCGAGTGGCTGATTTGATAGGGCAACTTGGGCTGAAAGACTTCATTGAACGATTGCCTAATGGCTATATGACTTATATCGGCGAGCATGGTGCGTCTTTATCCGGCGGCGAACGCCAGCGTATAGCCATTGCGCGTGCTTTGTACAAAGAACCGGAGATTTTGATTTTCGATGAAGCTACCTCTTCGCTCGATTCTATTTCAGAGCGTTTTGTGAAGCAAACACTGGATGAATTGGCAAAGAAGGGTAAAACGATTATTATCATTGCCCATCGACTGAGTACCGTGAAGGCATCGGATATGATTGTCTCTATTGATAAAGGCAGGGTGACGGAAACCGGTACACACCAAGAGCTTATTTATTCGGGAGGTGTGTACAATCTCCTTTGGAATGAGCAGTTCGAAATGCTGGAATGATTAACCTACCGATAACATAAGGATAACATTGTTTAGGTTCCGCTTACTCTATTTTTGCAACAGAATAATAGAGTAAGTAGAATTTAAACAATGTTTTTTTATGAATAAATCAGTCTTGATAACAGGGGTGGTCATGATACTTTCCTGCTTTGGAAATGTGCAGGCACAGATTAGGAAGTGGACTCTTGAAGAATGTGTGGAATATGCGTTGCGGCATAATGTAGAAGTGAAGCAGAGCCAAAATCAGATAAGAAGCCTGAATGTGGAAAGAAATACTTTAAAGAATAGTTTCCTGCCCGACTTGAATGCGGGAGCTTCTCAGAAGTTTGCTTTCGGCAGGTCATTGAATCAGGAAAATACGTATGAGGATAGTAATATACAAAACTCTTCTTTTTCTGTAAGTACGGAAGTATCTCTGTTCAACGGCTTTAAAAGGATTCATTCCATTACCAGTAACAAGTTTGACTTGCTGGCGGCAGAAGCCGATAAGGAATTGATGGAAAATAATCTGTCACTCAGTGTAACCGGTGCATACTATCAGATATTGCTTGATAAAGAGATTTTTCGGATAGCAAAAGAGCAAATTCAGCTGACTAAGGAACAAGAAGAACGAACCAGACTTCTGATTGAAAATGGTAAAGTTTCGCAATCGCAACTGTATGATGTGAAGGCACAGTTGGCTGATGATGAGCTGGCTGCAACAGAAGCAGGGAACTCACTTCGCATGTCGATATTAGAACTAATGCAACTGATGGAATTGAAAGGCGTGGAAGAGTTTGATGTCGATTCTATTAATGAGAACTTGACACCGGCAGATAGTCTTATGCCCGAATATGTGTTTGCTTCGGCGGTGAGTTGTATGCCTCAGATACAGCAGGCTTATTATTCGTTACAGAGTAAATCTGCGCTGGTGAAGGTGGCTAGGTCCGGTTACTATCCGGTTTTGTCTTTGGGAGCAGGCGTCAATACGGGATATTATTATTCGGGTAGTGGATTAAATCAAGCTTTTGATATACAATTCAGGAATAATATGCAGAAAAGCATTTATCTTACGGTGAGTATTCCGATCTTTGACCGCTTCTCTACCCGTAATCAAGTAAAAGCCGCTCGGATAGAAGAGAACAATGCTACTCTGACTCTCGAAAATGAAAAGAAGAAATTATATAAGGATATTGAAAAAGCATATCTGGATGCAATGGCTGCTTTTGAAAAATATAAGTCTACCACTAAAGCGGTGGTGGCCAATCAAGAAGCCCATCGCTATGCGTTAGAGAAGTATACAGCCGGAAAATCAGCCGTGTATGAATATAATGAAATAAAGATGAAACTGGCCGATGCACTTTCCAAACAGTCGCAAGCTAAATATACTTATTTGCTGAAAGGTAGATTACTGGCATTTTATTCATGCAAATCTGTGTTTTGATAAATGATAGGCTTTCATTATGCTTGCATTTTACCATTTAGAGTGATAAAATCATCTTGTTAACCTAATGTTAACGTTGCGATAACATACAACTCAGATAATTCTTTGCACCTTTGTCGCATCAACATTGAATCAATCATTAAAAACAGACGAATATGAGAAAGACAATGAAAGTCGTTATCCTCGCTTTGGCGGGATATGTATTATCTCCTTTAACGGCGATGGGGCAACAAATGCCTCCCATCCCTGTAGACAAAGATGTAAGGATTGGAAAGCTTGAAAATGGACTGACCTATTACATCCGTCATAACGAATACCCCAAAGGGCAAGCTGATTTCTATATTGCACAGAAAGTAGGCTCCGTACTCGAAACTGATGAACAACGCGGGTTAGCTCACTTCCTGGAGCACATGTGTTTTAATGGTACCAAGAACTTTCCGGGCGATAAACTCATCAAGTGGTTGGAAACGGTAGGCGTAAAATTCGGGCAAAACCTGAATGCAAGTACAGGCTTTGACCAGACTGTTTATAGAATATCCGGCGTGCCGGTAGCTCGCATTGGCGTACAAGACTCTTGTCTGCTGATACTGCATGACTGGGCAAACGATCTCTTGCTCAACGGTGAAGAGATCGACAAGGAACGTAAGGTAATTCATGAAGAATGGCGCAGTCAGATACCTCCGCAAATGCGCATCGTGGAGAAAGCTTTGCCCGCTATCTTCTCGAACAGTCAATATGCCCATCGCATGCCCATCGGCATTATGTCTGTTGTTGATAATTTCCCTCACCAGGCACTTCGCGATTATTATGAAAAGTGGTATCGTCCCGATTTGCAAGGGCTCGTGATTGTGGGTGATATAGATGTGAATCGTGTGGAAGCAAAGATTAAGGAAATGTTTTCGGGCATTGAAATGCCTGCCAATCCTGCCAAACGCGAGTATTTCCCTGTTGCGGATAATAAAGAAACCATCTTTGTAGTAGGAAAGGACAAAGAGCAACCCAACTCGCTTGCCCGACTATTGTTTAAATATGATGCAGTGCCCGATTCATTGAAGGGAAATATGGACTACCTGGTTATGGACTATTTGAAGCAAATGATGAACATGATGATGACAAACCGCTTCAATGAAATATCTATGAAGCCCGATGCGCCTTTTGCCATGTCTTTTGTGCAAAACGGGGAATATTTCCAAATAGCAAAAACAAAGAATGCATTTGAATGTATTTCCTTGGCAAAGGGCACTGATGTAAAAAGTGCTTTGGAGGCTATGTATAGGGAGGCGTTGCGTGCCAAACGTTGTGGTTTTACAGCTACCGAGTATGCTCGTTGCCGTGGTGAATATCTTTCTTCGCTGGAGAAAGCTTACAAGAACCGTAACCAACAGGAGAATGCACAATTGGTTCAGACTTATGTAGCGAACTTCCTGAAGAATGAACCGATGCCGGGTATAGAGAATCAATATCAGATATTGAATATGGTTGCCAATCAAGTGCCGGTTGAAGCTGTAAATCAAGTGTATGCTCAAATGGTAACAGATAGTAATATGGTGGTAATGTGCATGATGCCCGACAAAGAAGGTATCGTTTATCCTACCAATGCTGAATTGGCGGAAGTGATGGCGCATGTAGCTGCCGAGAATATTGCTCCTTATGTAGATAATGTAAAGACTGAACCGCTGATTGAGCAATTGCCCGCACCAGGTAAAGTGGTAGCCGAGAAAATGAATAAAGAGTTTGACGCTATTGAATGGACTTTGTCTAACGGCGCTAAGGTATTGGTAAAGAAGACTGATTTCAAGGAAGATGAAATTCGTTTAGAGATCATTTCCAAAGGTGGTGCGTCTATTTATGGTGATGAAGACGCTGCCAATCTGATTTTTATGCCTTTTATGCTGGAACAGTACGGTTTGGGGAAATTTACATACGCCGACCTTACGAAGTATATGGCAGGAAAGCAAGCCGGACTCCATATTATGCCGTTGGATGATTACTCAAAGACAATGTCAGGCAACAGTACTCCGAAGGATTTGAAGACCTTGATGGAATTGATTTATATGAACTTTACCGGAATGAATGTAACTGCCGATGAATTTACTGCACTTCAGAACACGTACAAAGGTATGCTTCAAAACCAGGTTGCTAATCCGCAATTCATCTTCGCACAAAAGTTGCAGAAATATCTATATGCTTCCCCTAAAAAACAGTTCATTGATATTCCGTACATAGAGAAGGCTAACCGTGAACGTATCTTGCAGATTATCCGTGAAAGCTTCTCCAATGCTGCTAACTTCACCTTTGTATTTACCGGCAATGTGAACGTGGATGAACTGAAAGCACTTTCAGAGCAATACATCGCAACCCTGCCTGCCGATGCCAAGAAGAAAGAAGACATCAAACGTACTGCTAACTTAGGAATCAGTAATGGCACCAAGACGGATGAATTCACACAGAAGATGGAAATTCCGCAAGTTTATGCCGGTGTATTTGTCAGCGGTAAAGTTCCTTATACCTTGAAGAATAAACAGATGGCACAGATTGCAGCCCAGATACTCACTGCTCGTTTGTTGGAGAAAGTACGTGAGAATGAGGGTGCTACATACTCCATACAAACTCAAGGTGATTTGAGTCGTACGGATGATACTCCATTGACATTCCAGACTGTCTTCACAATGAAACCGGAGAAGAAGGATGATGTATTGAAGATTGTCCGTCAAGAATTTGAGAATGTGGCACAAGCTGTAGATGCTGCCGAACTGAATAAAGTGAAAGAATTTATGGTGAAGTCCTATACCGAATTTCTGAAGAAAAATGATTCATGGGTTTCTGCTATGGCAGGCTATGAACTCTATCCGGTGAATACATTGACTGATGCCATCAGTACGCTGAATACCATTTCTGAAAAAGACATGGCCCAGTTTATGAAGATGGTAATGGATCAGAAGAATTACCGGGTGGTGGTGATGAACCCGGAACAATAAGAGTAATATAAGATTGAGGGTGTGTCAAAAGTCTTTTTTACCACAGATTACACAGATTATATATATTGATAATCAATTGTTTAATTTCAATCTGAGTGAATCTGTGTAATCTGTGGTGAGTTTTAACACACTTTCTTTTTCTTGTACGCTTCAATCACATGTTTCCGGCTTTGTAATATCTGCCAGCGATAAACCAGGCAGGTAGTAATGAAATAAATTCCCGTTTGTATCCATAAAGCTTGGTATTCAAAGGATACTTCGTTGAGAGTGGCACCCATACTATTGATCCGCACATATCCGTTAATTCCGAAGGTGGAAGGAAAGATATACGAGAAATATCTCCAGAAAGCAGGCATAGTAGCACCCGGCCATGAAATACCGGAAAGAAAAAGTAAAGGTACTGAGGTGAAAACAAACAGTAACATACACGTCTCGCGGTTGCGGATGGCAATGGAAGCGGTCATGGCAAAGAAAATACAAGCTGCCAGATAGGGGAGGGTGAATAAAGTCAGTACTCCCGGTATGGCAATCTGGTTGAGGCTGAAGAGGCGGGGCACTACACATAGTATGTAAACAGCCACTAACGAGTAAACCATGAAATAGCTCAGCCCTTTTCCCATAACAATACGTAGCGTGCCGTTATAATGGCGGTTGATAGGAACCAGATCTTTGAAACGGTTTTGCTCACGGGCAGTTCCGGCGGATAGACCGATGCCCAGTAACAATGTCTGCTGAATAATCAACATCAATACAGCCGGTATCAGGAAGGCTGCAAAGCCATTGGTGGGGTTGAAGAGGGCTACATCTTCATATTCTATCGGATAGGTTGTAATTTCATCCTGACGGTCGGTAGTGTTACCGGCACGTTGCATCTTAATATCCGCATTCATAGCTAGCGACACATTGGTATTGGTGTTCAGCAGGGATTTGTAATATAACAATCCGCTCATGTCGCAGTACAGGCTGACTTGCGTCTGCTTGCCACCGGCTATGTCGTCGCTGAAGTGGGCAGGGATGTAGATGATACCGTATGCCTGACGGTCTTTCAGCATTAACTTGGCTTCTTCCATATCGGCGCAATAGGTTACTATTTCCACCTCCGGGCTGGCGTCTACTTTCCGGAGATATTCGCGGCTCAGTGAAGAACGTGAGTTGTCCACCACTACGGCAGGTACTTCGCGGATGGTTTCATTGGTATATATAAAGGCGTATATCAGCGGATAGACTAAGGGAACAAGCACAAAGAAGATAAGCACGCCCTGGTCGCGGAAGGTGGTGCGGAATTCTTGCTTCCATATATAAAACAAGTCGTATATACCTTGTATTACTTTCTGTTTGAACGTCAAGTCTTTCATTACGGTACGTATTTATAGTAAATCAATGCTTCTTTCAGTCGATGGGCAACGAGGAAAGGAAGCATCATAAATATGAGTAATGCCACATAGTTGACCCAGGAATAAATCATGGGGTAACCGTTCAGTGCCTGGTCTACATAGATCAGGAAGTAATGGCGTAACGGGAATAGGTTTGCCAATGCTTGTAATACGGGGTGCATCCCCATAATCGGAAAGGATAATCCGCACATCGAGAATGAGAGTACCCCCCATAAGGAAGCAAAACTAAGTCCCAAACGCAGGGTAGGTAGGGTACCAATCATCAGTATACCCATTCCTTGTGATGCCAATACCAGGCAGAGGGTGGCAAGAAGCATTGGCACGATGCCACTATTGCAAGGGAAATGCAGGAAACCGTACAAATATACATTGTACAATATCCCCATCAGGAAGAATATCAAAGTGTGTGGCAGTAATTTGCCGGCAAGGGAAATCCAGATAGAGTTGTTTCCCATGCGTAACCACTCCCGTGCGGTACGGTTCTTTATCTCTACGCCGATAGAATAGACGGTAATCATAAAAATGAGCAGCATCAATACTCCGGGTGCAAAAGTGTTGCACAAATACACGGAGTAATTCAGCCATGGATTGTTGAGCGGATGGGTGTCAATCACTATGGGTTGCAGGAACGCCATAGCCTGGTCTTCGGTAGCACCTTTAGCATATAAGGATGTACGTGCGGCGGCTCCCGATGCCAGTTCGCTCATCATTTTCATATCCCTATATAGCAAAGAACCGGCTATCAGCAGGGTATTATTAGTATAGAAAGATAGTTTAGGTTGCCGCTGGGCTTGTGCCTTGGCAGAAGTCCCTTTGGGAATATAGTAGAAACCATAAATCTCCCCACGTTGCATGGCGGTACGTGCTTCGTTGATAGTAGGATAGTGGGCAATGATGGCGGTTTGTTCAAAGGCATCCAGATTGCGTGTCAACTGCCGGGAAGTAGTGGTCATATCTTGATCGACTATACCTACGGGCATATTCGTGGGCAATCCGGAATCCATCAGCGTAGTGAAGAAGACATAGCAGAACAAAGGCGCTATCACCATGCAGAACAGATATAGCGGTCGGGAGACGAGACGACGGCATTCGCGTTTCATCACGTTCCATAGGGCTATATATTTTCTTTCTTTTTTCATCAAGATAATAAGTGTTTGACGATATACAAGCTAAGTTACTTCTTCAGGATAACACTCATTCCCGGTCTTAACCCTTCCACCTTCTCTTGTGGGGCTGCTTTTACTTCAAATGTCTTCAAGTCGAACTGCCCGGTCGTTTTGGTTGCCTTCCACGCTGCATATGTACCGAGGTCTTTCATATAATATACTTTCAGACGGATGTTCTTGTCAAGTGCCGGCACAAATGCTTCGAACTCTGTATTCATACCCAAGCCTTGTAGCAAATCTTCGCGTACATTGAATGTGACCCACATATCATCCAGAATGGCGATGTTCATAATAGGAGCGCCTGTTCCTACCAGTTCACCAACCTTGGGGAAGATTTCAGATACCTCGCCTGCGGTTTGTGCTATCAGATAAGTTTCTTTGATATAGGATTCTACTTCGGCAACCGCCCCTTTGGCACGGTCTACCAATGCTGCCGCAGCAGCTTTATCTTCACGCTCTGCTCCATTCTTTGCCATATCATACTGTGCTTTGGCTGCTTTTTCAGTAGCGATGGCTGCATCACGCTGAGCAGTTACCTCGTCCAACTTCTGGGCGGACATCACGCCTTGGTCAGCCAGGTTCTTCACCCGCTTATACGACTTTTCAGCAATAACCAGTCCCGCTTTTGCTTTCTGCCACATCTCGTAAGCAGCTTGAATTTGTTCCCGACGGGCACCTTTCAGTGCTTTCTCGTTTTGAGCTTGTGCGGCGCTTTCGGCGGCACGGGCTTGTTCCAGCTTGGCTTGTACATCGGGGGCTTCCAGAATAGCAAGGGTATCTCCGGCTTGCACACTTTGACCTTCTTTTACACGAAACTCCAGAATACGTCCCGGAACTTTGCTCGATACGCGATATTCCGTTACTTCAGCTTGTCCCTGCACAATTTCCGGTCCTTTACGCAACATAAAGAAACCTACAATAGCAACAATGGCAATCACTCCTGTCAATGTGAGGAATGCCAATAGCATGTTAGTGTTTTGTGACTTTGTATCCATTCTCAGATTTATGATTTCAGATTTATATTTTATGAACTATCAATTGTTAACAGCCAATCGTCCCGTTGCTTTTTGCAGATAGATTTCCGTCAGTTTTACGTCAATCTGGGCATCTATCTTATCTGATTGGGCGGATAGCCAAGCTGTATGAGCTTCGAGTACATTGCTGGCGGTGATGACACCTTCTTCAAAACCCAGGTTGGCATAACGGAGATTCTCATCCGCTTTCTCCAGATTCTTTTCAGCCATAGCCAATTTCTTGGCGGCTTCATTTACTTTGAAGACTGATTGGTTGACTTGCAATTCAATCTTCTCTTTGGCATCGTCCAATTGGTATTGCGCAATGCGGGCTTCGGATTTGGCGGCTTTTACTTTATACAATCCTTCGCCCCAATGCCAGATAGGTACTTGCAGTACGACACCTACATTCCACATCCCCTTAAACTTATTTTCGAAACTGTTGAATACCGAAGGATTGGTTGCCATGTAGCTGCCCATCAATGCCAAGGAAGGCAGATATTCAGAGCGGGTTACATTTACCTTCTGCTTATAGATATTGGTGGCAAGTTCCAAACTTCGGATTTCGGGGCGGGTAGCATATACAGCGGATATATCTATTCCGTTGGTAGCGGTGGCGATGGTAGACCATTCTTTTTCCTGCTCGTCTTTCAGTGTGATAGGGGTGGTGAGGTCAAGACCACATAGTTGGCACAACAACATTTTCGATAAGCTTAAACCGTCTTCCACTTTGGTTAATGTCATTTCGGCTTCGTTTACTTTTACTTTAACCGAAAGACCATCTGCTTTGGTGGCAACACCTTCTGCAATCATCTTATCTACGTCGCTTTCGAGCTTCTGAAGTAGATGGAGATAACTATCCGCTAACCTTTTCTTGCCGGCTAATGAAACTACTTGCCAATATGCCTGGTCGGTACTGAGAATCACATCCTGCATACCTGTGCTGTGTTGCTGGCGAGCCAACTCTTCGGCATAACGGGTAATTTTATTGTAGGCACGGATTTTACCGCCCATGTATAGCGGTTGTGTCAATGTGATGGCTCCTGCGTACATGTTACGTGTGTCGGTACGGAATGCGTCTACAAGCGAATTCCCCAATCCATTCAGGGGAGATGCGATGTCTATATTTCCTAGTGCCTGTATCAATGCCATAAACTGCGGGTTCTGTGCCAGTTGCGGATACTTGGTCAACATCCCTTGTATACCGCTTTGCATAGCTCCGCTGACTTGTGTGCCTACAGAACCTAGAGCTCCTTTCTGGGCATCACTTAAAAGGGATATTTCTTTCTGGCTGCGCATATATCCGCCTGTTGCCGATATATCGGGAAGATAATTGGTGAATGCTGCCTTCCGCTGATAGTGTGCCACATTGATTTTTTCCTGGCTTATCAGCAGTTCCTTGTTGTTGGCAATGGCCAATGCACGGCAACTATCCAGGCTCAATACCTGTTGTGCGCCGAGAGGGAACGTGAAGCAAACCAATCCAATGAAACAGAAGAACTTCTTCATCGTGTCTATACATTAAAAGTGTGAATAATGTTTCGTTTTGTAGTGCAACAATAATTGCATAAACAACGATGCAAATGTATAGGGTTTTAACGAGACAACAAAATCTTTTTTAACTTTTTTGCTTTTATATGCGAAATCTGCACTTTAAAAAATATTCAAAACGCTTGAAGAAATGAATTATTTCACCACAGATTACACAGATTTTCACAGATGTATTTTGCTTATAATCAAAGGTGTAAATATTAATCCGTGAGAATCTGTGTAATCTGTGGTGAATCAAAACCGCTCCGAGATGAGTCAATTCAACTCCTGATTCGTATTATTCCGGCAAAGTAACTACCTTCAAATTAGTAACCTTGCTTTTGAAGTTTCCTGCTTTTTCAAGTGGGAAGACCAGCGTACGGACATAATTCATCGAATCTTTCCCCCCATTATAAAATCTTTTCTGCATATTCAACTCTTCCTTCAACTTGCCGTCTACCAGCAGACTGGTACTACGGGCATCGCCTTGAATCGTGATATGAGCTTTCTCACCCGGGAAGAGGCGGTAATTGAAAGTATTCAGATAACCGTCACGGGCAAACCCCATCAAGCCGCTAACGGGATCAGCCAGGTAGAATACAGCATTGGGCGAACGGAAAAGTTCGCTGCCCGGTACTTCATCAGCTCCTGTAATATCGAAGGATACCTGATAACCGTAACCTACTTCGGTATAAGGCGTCTTACTGCCCGGAGTTACCACAGCTTGTTCATAAACTAGCCCCGGAGTCAGACCGATGCGTCCCGATTGGTTCACACCCGGAGCTTCACTCAGCAAACGACGCTTTGTGTTGAAATCGGCAAAAGATAAAGTAGCGTTCTTGCCACTCCAATTCTTGGCTGCAAGAGTCTGCATAGCCGGAAATACACGGTGGTGGATATCTTTGGTAGAAATACCGTTACCCGCATGGTCGTTCCAAATGGCAAACATGCCACCCAAGATAGAAGGGTGCTTCTCTTCAAAGACCGCCTTGCCAATGTGTGCGGGAGTCCAGTTGTTATACAGTTCCTCTATGTCGAGATAATCATAATAGTAACCGGCTGCGGGCACAATATAGACCAATCCGTCGGGGATGGAAATCAACTTATAGCCTTGACGGATCATTTCAACCGGATCGGCATAGCCATTATACCATGCGTTCATAATTACGTTTTCAGACTTTACCGGAGTATCTCCCTGGGCATGCGTCAGCGCACCCCATACGCAAGCCTGCTTTCCAAAGCTCTCTACGTAGCGGATGTAATGGTCGGTAAAAGCACGGAACTTCTCCACCACGTCTTTCTTTTTGTTAGAGTATTCGTCGGTTCCGATATGAACACGCTTGCCACGGAATACGGGTTCGTCGCCTTCAATATATTCTTTGAACAAACCGTCCATGAAAGTATAAACATCCGGGTTGAAGAGATCAAGATGATCCATACCATACTCTTTACTGCCCAGTGCCGGGTTGAAGTGTGAGAAGGCAAGGGTATGGGCGGGAGCGTCTATTTCGGGAATGATTTCTACGGAACAATCTTCTGCCAGCTTTTGCAGGTCAATGAACTCGCGTTTGGTGTAATGACCGTCACGTGCGGTAAGTCCCGGATACGTTTCCGATTCCAGGCGGAAGGCGGCATAGGTTTTGTCCCAGTTATGTTCGAAGTATTGCTTGAAACCGTTGTCGTTAAGATGAATTTGCAACGTGTTCATTTTGTAGTATGCCATCGTTTTTACATAGTCGCGGAGGGTTTCGAGAGGAATGAACTTGCGTCCGCAATCAATCATGAACCCGCGTACGGCATATTCCGGAAAGTCACGTGTGCTGCCGCACGGCAACTGGCGGTTCTCGCTCTGCTCCGCTATTTGCAACAGAGTACGTGTACCCCAATAAACACCGGTTGTTTCGGGAGCAGTGAGTTTTACACGGTCGGTCACGCGCATGGCATAACCTTCTTTACCTAAGGATTTGTCGGGGCGCAGGGTCAGGATGATATCACCTTTGCCACCTTTGCCTGTAGTTACCTCAAGTGCCTGTCCGAACATAGCTTCATAATCGTCGGACAATGCTGTGGCAACATGCTTTAATTCTGGTTGCTGATAGACGATACGAGTCTTTGCATCCGGAACAAACGCACCTTTTGTGCCTTTCCACTCACGTAATTCGGGAATCACAAAAGGCTTGGGATTACCGGTTGCGGCAACTTCTGCGCAAACAAAAACAGAAATAAGAAGAGATAGTAAAATAGTTTTCATAGATCAATTATATATAAAAGGCTAGTTGCAAAGGGGCTGGCAGTTGTTCGGTAGCTATTCCAGCGTGAACGACTGTGATCCGATCATCGTACCATCTGCAAAGATGTCTACCCGGTATTTGCCGGCATACAGGAATTCTTCTACATTCCAGTATACGGTAAGATTTTGTTCTTCGCCGTTGTATTCAATGTACTTCTTGATGGAATACGCTAAATTGCGGTTTTCGTAAGCGAACGTATTGGAGGCATTTTTGGTCAAAACATCATTATCAGGTTTGGTGATGCGGATGTAAAGGGTGCGTTCGCCGGTTTCGGCAGTAATATTCTTGACGATGGTGAAATTGATTTTAAACTTTACGACATCCTTCACTTTCTTGGCTACTTTATCTCTCTTGTTTACAGCGAGTACGTTAATGTTCGTTGCATCCAATTGGGCGGCAAGGGTCACGGTTTTGGTCAGGTTCTTCTTTTCTTCGGACAGGTTGCTTATCTGACGTGAAGCAGCGTTGTATTTCTGCGTAACATCTGCAATAATTTCTTTCTGGTGAGCTGTAAGGCGGTTCAACGAGTCAATCTGATTGATATAACCTATCATGATTTTGCGTAAGGATGCCAGCTCATTTTTCAAACGGCGTATTTCGCTGGCGTTACTGCTCTTTACAGTGCGCAACTCTTCCAGCAAACGTTGAGTCTTTACTTGTTCTTGCTCTAATAGTGTGGATAGGGAGTCGTTGGAAACAGTCAACTTCAATTCATCATATTGTTTAGCAAAGTCTGTGTATTGGTTTTCAAGGTCTTCCTTATCCAAATTGAATTCCAGTACCAATTCTTTATTTGTTTTCTTTTCTGAAATGAGCAAAACGGTTACTCCTATTAATGCTAATACTAGTACTACTCCCAGGACGATTAGAGACTTACTTTTCATCTTATATTACTATTTTAGATACTGTTCGACATTTTTTCGGGGACAAAGATAAAAAAATATATGATGTAAGTCGGTACTCTTCCGTCTATTCCGTTTGTTTCGTAAGCAAAAAAAGAAAAATATCTGTGAACCTCTTTTCAAGCGGGTGCTCTTCTTCCGTTGTGACAGGCAGAAATCATTATATTCTGAACATTATAAACTGTTATTTACTTCCTTAATCATGCGTTGTACCACCGGAAGTATCATAGGAATATCTTCTTTCAGAGTTTTGAATACGACTTCAGCGTCCATTTCAAAATAATGGTGAGCTATTTTATCACGCATTTTCATTACGCCACTCCAATATATTTCAGGATATCTGGGAAGCAATTCACCTTTCGTTATTTTGTCCAAGCCCTTCACAGCTTCACCTAATGCAATCAGGTTCATACAGATAGCATCCAAACGTAGCATTCCATCCGGTGATAATAAAAAATCATTAGGAGTCGTAGCTGCATCCGCACGTTCAGCAATCATTCCTAACGCGCTTTCGATATTATACAGACTATCAAGCGCCAATTCTTTATCATACATAAATACTTTCTTTTAAAATTCGTTGTTTCAACCGATCATTCATACGTTCACGTATTCTTATTAGATCCACCGGTGAACCCAGCAGTTTTTCCAGTTCGCTCTGTATGTGATCCAATGTAAGAAGTGATGGCGGATCACCTTCATAGCAAACGTCAACATCACTTTGATCGGTTTGTTCTCCTCTAGCTACAGAACCGAACACGCCAAGACGCTTAAAACCGTATTTACTTGCAGATTGTGTTTTGTACATACGGAGAAGCTCTAATATTTCAGCAGTTGATTTCATAACTCTATGACTATTAATTTGCTATTATACAATGGCAAAGATAGCAATTGTTTTTTATAAATCATATTTTCGCTTTACTAAATCCGAATATCAGTGTAGTTTGTTCTAATGTCTAAAAATAACATTCTGTTTAGCTCATGTCTATAACTGATTTAACTAAAATTATTATGGAAATATTTCTTTAATTACGAAGTTCGCTGTACTTTTGCACCATCTTTATAGAACACTATAATAAACAAAAACTTTAGAAATTATGTCAAAAGTAACCGTAGTAGGTGCAGGTAACGTAGGTGCTACATGCGCAAATGTGTTAGCCTTTAATGAAGTGGCTGACGAAGTGGTAATGCTGGATGTTAAAGAAGGCGTATCAGAAGGTAAAGCAATGGATATGATGCAGACAGCTCAATTGCTGGGTTTCGACTCTACTCTGATTGGCTGCACCAATGATTATGAAAAAACTGCTAACTCTGACGTTGTTGTAATCACTTCAGGTATTCCTCGTAAACCGGGTATGACTCGTGAAGAGTTGATCGGTGTTAATGCCGGTATCGTTAAGTCGGTTGCAGAAAACATTTTGAAATATTCTCCCAATGCTATTTTGGTAGTTGTTTCCAATCCGATGGATACAATGACTTATTTGGCATTGAAATCTTTGGGCTTGCCTAAGAACCGTGTGATCGGTATGGGTGGCGCTTTGGATAGCTCACGTTTCAAATATTTCTTGTCTCAAGCTTTGGGTTGCAATGCTAATGAGGTAGAAGGTTTTGTTATCGGTGGTCACGGTGATACTACTATGATTCCGATGGCTCGTCTGGCTACTTACAAAGGTATCCCTGTAAGCACACTGTTGAGCGAAGAAAAATTGAACGAAGTGGTTGCTTCTACTATGGTAGGTGGTGCTACTTTGACTAAGTTGCTGGGTACTTCTGCATGGTATGCTCCGGGTGCTGCTGCTTCTTACGTAGTAGAATCTATCATCCACAACCAGAAGAAGATGATTCCTTGCTCTGTATTGCTCGAAGGTGAATACGGTGAATCAGATCTTTGCATCGGTGTTCCTGTTATCCTTGGTAAGAACGGTATCGAAGAAATCGTTAAATTGGAACTGACTGCTGACGAAAAAGCTAAGTTTGCTGCTAGTGCTGCCGCTGTTCATAAGACTAACGCTGACCTGAAAACTGTAGGTGCCCTTTAATTGGAGGGATGACTTAAATGAATAAGTAAGCCTCACGGTCCTTTTCTGTAAAGAAGGTCGTGAGGCTTTTTTTATTGTACTTTATTAATCTGACATAAAATCATTATGAAAAAACTTCTAATCAGTATTGCCGCTATTTGTTTGTCCGGCTTTGTTTCTGCACAAGATGCTCCGCTTTGGCTGAGAAATAGTGCTATTTCGCCGGATGGAACGACCATTGCTTTTACTTATAAAGGTGATATTTATACTGTTCCGGTCAGTGGCGGACGTGCCATGCAAATCACTACGAATCCAGCTTACGACACTGCGCCTGTGTGGAGTCCGGACAGCAAACAAATAGCTTTTGCCTCGGACCGTTTGGGCAGCATGGACATTTATCTTGTATCTAGAGAAGGTGGAGAACCCCGCCGACTGACTACCCATTCCGGTAGTGAAACTCCGCTGGCTTTCAGTGATGCCGGACATATTTTGTTCTCGGCGGATATAATGCCTTCTGCTGAGGCGGTGGTCTTTCCTTCCAACGGACAGTTCCGTCAAGTATATCAGGTTTCTGTAGAAGGTGGACGTCCGCAGATGATTTCATCCATGCCCATGGAATGTATTTCTATCAATAAAGAGGGAGCAATGCTTTATCAGGACAAGAAAGGATATGAAGACTATTGGCGTAAACACCATATCTCACCTATTGCCCGTGATATCTGGATGTACAATCCGGCAAAAGAACCCCATTACCAGCAGTTGACTACTTTTGGCGGAGAAGATCGTGAACCGGTTTGGGCTCCCGATGGAAAGTCATTCTACTATCTGAGCGAAGAGAACGGAACTTTCAATGTATATCAACGTACACTGGGTGCTTCGACGGCTACACAGATTACGCATCATACCAAGCAACCGGTACGTTTCCTTAGTGGGTCGGCTGATGGTAAACTCTGCTATGGTTATGATGGAGAAATCTACACGCTCCTTCCGGGTGCCCAGCCCAGTAAAGTGAACATCAGTATTGTTTCTGATAAAAATGATAAAGATCTCATTCGGCAGATTAAGAGTAGTGGTGCTACGGAAATGGCTGTATCTCCTAGTGGAAAAGAAGTTGCCTTTATTCTGCGTGGCGATGTTTATGTGACATCTGTAGATTATAAGACTACGAAACAGATAACCAATACTCCTTGCCAGGAACGTGATATTAATTTTGCTCCTGACGGTCGTACATTGGTTTATGCTTCTGAGCGTAACGGACTTTGGCAAGTTTATACTTCAAGTATTGTTCGTAAAGACGAAAAGCAATTTACTTATGCTACGGAAGTGAAAGAAGAGAGAGTAACGAACTCTGACATAGCTTCTTTCCAACCCCAATACAGTCCTGATGGAAAAGAAATAGCTTTCCTTGAAAACCGTACTGCCATCCGCGTCATCAACCTGAAAACGAAAGACGTGCGTACAGTTATGGACGGTAAATATCAATATTCTTATTCCGATGGTGACCAATGGTATCAATGGAGCCCTGACAGCAAATGGATTCTTTCGGATTATATAGGTGTTGGCGGCTGGAATAATAAAGATGTTGTATTGGTGAATGCCGATGGTAAAGGCGAGATGGTAAATCTTACTCAAAGCGGATATAGCGATGGCAATGCCAAATGGGTATTAGGTGGTAAAGCTATGATATGGACCAGCGATCGTGCCGGATACCGCAGTCATGGCAGCTGGGGCTCTGAAGACGATACTTATATCATGTTCTTCGATGCCGAAGCTTACGACCGCTTCCTGATGAACAAAGAGGAGACCGCTTTGCTGGAAGAAGCCGAAAAGGCAGCTAAGGAAGAGAAGGAGAAAGCTGAGAAAAAAGAGGGTAAAGATGCTAAAAAGAAAGCCGATGCAGATAAGGACAAGGATAAAGAAAAGAAAGTAGACCCTTTGAAGTTTGACCTTGCCAATCGTTTCGACCGTATTGCGCGTCTTACAGTGAATTCTTCGCACATGGCGGATGCTATACTTACACCCAAAGGAGATATTCTTTATTATCTATCTACTTTTGAAGACGGATATGATCTTTGGGAACACAACCTGAAAGAGAACTCTACCAAAGTCCTTTTGAAGAAAGTGGGTGCCGGTACTTTGCTGCCCGATAAAGACGGGAAGAACATCTTCCTTGGCAGCTACGATGGCATGAAGAAGATTGAAATTGAAGGTAGCAAAATTACTCCGATTGAGTTTGAGGCATTCTTCGACTATCAGCCTTATGGTGAACGCCAATATATTTTCGATCATGTGTGGCAGCAGGTAGATGATAAATTTTATGTTGCAGACTTGCAGGGAACCGACTGGACAGGATATAAGGAGACTTATAAACGTTTCTTGCCATTCATCAACAACAACTATGACTTTGCCGAAATGTTGAGTGAGATGTTAGGTGAGTTGAACGGTTCGCATACCGGTGCGCGTTATTCTGCTCCCGGCGCGCCGTTAGCTACTGCTAATCTTGGCGTATTTTATGATGATACATACACAGGAGATGGATTAAAGATAAAGGAAATCATCGCTCAAAGTCCGTTGACAAAGAAGAAAACGGATGTGAAGTCCGGTTGCATTATTGAGAAGATAGACGGTGTTGCCATAAAAGCAGGTAGCGATTACTTCCCGTTGTTGGAGGGTAAAGCCGGACGTAAAGTAGTGCTTTCTGTTTATGATCCTGCTACAGGAAAACGTTTTGAAGAGACCTTGAAACCTATCACCAGCGGTGCACAAAGCGAACTGCTTTATAAGCGTTGGGTAGAGAATTGCCGTAAGAAGGTAGAAGAACTTTCGGGCGGACGCATCGGTTATGTTCATATCAAGGGAATGGATAGCCCTAGTTTCCGTAAGATATACTCTGATTTGTTGAGTGAACAGAATCGTGCCAAGGAAGCAGTTGTAGTGGATGTTCGTCACAATGGAGGCGGATGGTTACACGATGATGTTGTGACGTTGCTAAGCGGAAAAGAGTATGAACGCTTTGTGCCGCGTGGACAATATATAGGTAGCGATCCTTTCAATAAATGGTTGAAACCATCGTGTATGTTGGTTTGCGAGGATAATTATAGTAATGCGCATGGTACTCCTTTTGTATATAAAACTTTGGGTATTGGTAAGTTGGTGGGTACACCAGTTGCCGGAACGATGACTGCCGTATGGTGGGAACGCCAGATTGATCCGAGTATTGTGTTCGGTATTCCGCAGGTAGGTTGTATGGATATGCAAGGCAATTATCTTGAAAATCATACATTACAACCGGATATATTGATTTATAACGAACCGGAAGCTGCTTTGAAGGGTGATGATGCACAATTGAAAGTGGCAGTAGACTGTTTGCTGAAACAGTTGCCGGCAAAGAAATGAATGTAAATTACATAAGGCTGATGCCTGCATGGGCAGCTATTTGCTTATTTATTATATTTAACAAGGGGGGAGGATGTCTCCCCTTGTTTATTTAAATTCGAAGTTGATAAATTCATTTACAATCAGTTGGTTATGTAACGATGTGAAAAAATAATATTTTTTCTCTTGGTGGTTCAAATAGATTTATATACCTTTGCCGCCGTTATAGTACTCTATTCCTATTTCCGTGAGTTAAAAACTCTTGTACAGAGGTGGTATAAAAGGCTATATCCTTGTTGCATTCTACTAGTCTCAGGTATTCTTAGTAATATCAGGGAAGGGGGAAGTTTGTTTTAAGGGTATATATGCCAACCACATCCACCTTTATTTATTACATTTAAACATTTGGACAAACAAAGTAAATTTGTTAATTGGTATGCCCTGCGTACTTACAACTGCCAAGAAATGAAAATTAGTGATTTCTTGACGGATAGGCAGATGGTGCATTTCATTCCGATGACTTATGTCGAAAGAAAGAATCGTGAGGGAAAAGTGAAGAGAGTTCTTGTTCCTGTAGTTCACAATCTAATCTTTCTGCGTAAGGATAAATCTCAAAAAGAAATACTCAGTATTCTTGGCGAGTGCATGACTCCTATAAGCGTACTTCGTAAAGAGGGTAGTGGCGATTGCTATGAGATACCGGATAGTCAAATGATTGAATTTCGTGCTTTGTGCGATCCTGATTTTGAAGATAAGCAATTCATGACTCATGAAGAGGCCGATGCTAAACCCGGAAAGGAAGTTCGCATCGTTCATGGACAATTCGCAGGAATGACGGGTAAACTTCACCGCGTCAATAATAATTATTTTTTCATAAAGACACTGGCGGGTGTCGGCATAATGATTCGTATTTCGCGTTGGTACTGTAAAGTAATAGACAGTAAACTGTAATATCTCTTTCTGAATCTCAATACATAATTACATGCATTTTTCTGAACAAATTGACGCTTTACTGCGTCTATCGCATAACCTTCTCTACTTAGGGATGGACGGAAGCCCTATTTATAGTGATGAACTGGCGCAAATGAGTGGAGAAACTTTCCGATTATGCAACGAACTGTATGATAAAGGGTTTCATTGTACTACTAGGGAGGAAGAAGCATCATTATGTCTTGCTCTTCTCTTAGGATATAATGCCACCCTTTGCGATCAAGGCGATAAGCAACAACGCATCCAGGAGGTATTGGAACATAGTTGGCAAGTACTGCCTCATATGAGTGATTCATTATTGAAAGTACGTTTGCTAACCTATTGTTATAGCGAATGTTACGAGCAGGAACTAGCCGATCAAGCCCATGCTATCATTGCAACTTGGAATACAGAACAATTAACTAGTGGCCAGAAAGAAATTATTGAAGAACTTCAGAATATAGAAGATAATCCTTATCCTTGGGAATATATTGATTAGAATAAAACATTCCGGAATTCGTGGAATCCACCCTTTCAAATTACTACGCGAAGTAATGAATATAAATCACCCGGATTCCACGTTTCCGGTCTTTTCATATATAAAAATCCAACCAACATAAAATTATGTATCGTTTTTTACTATTGTTCCTTTTCGTTTTTACGATAGGCAGTTCTGCCTATGCCCAACGTATGTCCGACCAACAGGTAGTGGAATATGTGAAGCAAGCTCAAGCTTCCGGCAAATCTCAAAAACAAATAACATCCGAATTGTTGCGGCGTGGTGTTACGCAAGAGCAAGTACTACGCATTAAAGCGCAATATGAAGCAACTAACAGTACATCGGTCGGCACAGACAACAAACCTACCTCCATGCGTAAACGTGGTGTATCGCAGGGAGAATCTTATGAAGCTGCCGAGATCGAGGACCAGAAAAATGTAATAGACCAGAAAAAGGAAAGTCAAGCTCAGTTGGATATACCTGCCAGGCAAATCTTTGGTCATAACTTATTTACCAATCGTAATCTATCATTCGAACCCAGTGTAAATCTTGCCACACCGATAAATTACCGTTTAGGTCCTGGTGATGAGGTGATAATCGATATCTGGGGTGCCTCCGAAAATACGATTCGCCAGACAATTAGCCCTGAAGGAAGTATTCAGGTGAAAGACTTGGGGCCTGTTCATCTCAATGGCATGACAGTGCAGGAAGCTAACTCCTATTTGCAACGCGAATTTTCTAAAATCTATTCCGGCATTGGAGGAAGTGATCCCAATTCTCAGATCCGTTTGACATTGGGTGATATACGTACGATTCAAATTAATATAATGGGTGAAGTTGCCATCCCCGGCACTTATACGCTCTCAGCTTTTTCTACCATATTCCATGCTTTATATCGCGCAGGTGGTGTGAATGAAATAGGTAGCCTCCGTGGTATCAAGCTGGTACGTAATGGAAAGACGATAGAGAATCTTGATGTTTATGAGTTTATCATGAAAGGAAAGATGAACGATGATATACGTTTGCAAGAAGGAGACGTTATTATTGTGGAACCTTATAAATCCTTAGTCGAGATTGTAGGTAAGGTGAAACGTCCTATGTATTACGAAATGAAACCAACTGAAACGGTAATTTCGTTATTGAAATATGCAGGCGATTTTACCGGAGACGCTTATAAAAAGGCAGTTCGTATTATTCGCAAGAGTGGGCGAGAACACCAAGTTTACAATGTGGATGAGATGGATTATTCCGTTTTTCGTTTGGATGATGCTGATTTGGTGACTGTTGATGCCGTTTTGGATCGATTTGAAAATAAAGTAGAAATCAGCGGAGCCGTTTTCCGTCCGGGACTCTATCAACTGGATGGTGAAGTGAATACGGTGAAGCAATTAATTAAAAAAGCCGAGAATCTTCGTGGTGATGCATTCTTGAACCGGGTTATTCTGAACCGTGAACGTGATGATTATTCTCACGAAATTATTTCTATCGACCTGAATGGTCTATTAAATGGTACAGTGGCCGATATACCTCTAAAGAAAAACGATCATCTCTATATTCCCGGCATTCACGACTTGAAAGAAGAAGAAACCGTTTCCATCTATGGAGAAGTACAGAATTCGGGTATCTATCCCTATTCGGATAAGATGACTATAGAAGATCTGATCATTCAATCAGGTGGTTTGCTCGAAGCGGCAGCTACTACGCGAATCAGTGTTACACGTCGTATCAAAGATCCCAAGAGTACAGCTTATAGTAGTAAACTAGCTGAGACATTTACGTTTGACATGAAAGATGGTTTGTTAACCGGAGCTGATAATTTCTATTTGCAGCCGTTTGACATGGTTCAGGTCCGTCGCAGTCCTGCTTATCAAGTACAACGTACAGTGTCGGTTGCAGGCGAGGTGTTGTTCAGTGGCAGTTATGCTCTCTTGAAAAAGAATGAACGTTTGAGCGATTTGATTGCCCGTGCAGGTGGTATCACTCCCGAGGCATACATTCGGGGTGGACGTCTGATTCGTCAACGTAGCGATGAAGAGCGGCGTCGTGAACAAGATGTTTTGCGTATGGCGCGTAGCGGTGAAGGCAAAGACAGCGTATCTGTTGAAAAATTAGCGATTTCGGATACCTATACAATCGGTATTGATATGGAGAAAGCGTTGGCACGTCCGGGAAGTGATGACGACATCGTACTTCGTGAAGGGGATGTGATTTACATACCTGAATATATCAATACCGTGAAAATCAGTGGATCAGTCATGTATCCTAATACGGTTAGTTGGCAAAAAGGTGCCAAACTGAAGCACTACATCAATATGGCAGGCGGCTATGGTGATATGGCTAAGAAACGTAAAGCTTATGTTGTGTATTTAAATGGTACAGTGGCACGGGCTAAGAAAAGTAGTAGCGGTTTGATACAACCCGGTTGCGAGATTATCGTTCCAAGTAAGAGAGAAAAGCAGGGCATGAAACTTGCCGAAATTTTAGGTATGAGCTCAGCTACAGCGACGATGGCTGCTATGGTGGCTACTTTGGTAAATACTTTTAAATAAAGAACGAATAATGAACGAAGCACTACAGAATAAAACTCCGCAATCTCAAGAGACGCAAGAAATAGATTTATTGGAACTTGTGCAGAAAGTTTGGACGGAGCGTAAATTTATATTTAAAGCATGTGGATATGCTGTGATTGTAGGTTTAATAATTGCTTTCAGCATTCCCAAAGAATATACGGCTACTGCTACTATTGCTCCGGAAGCCTCTGATGGAAAGAGTGGGGGAGGTTTGTCGTCATTAGCTGCAATGGCAGGTATCAATATGAGTACTTCTACGGGGACTGATGCCATTTATCCGGATCTTTATCCCGATATAGTTTCATCTACTCCTTTCATTACAGGCTTGTTCGATGTTCCTGTACAAGATTTGAAGGAAAAAGTAGACACTACGCTTTATTGTTATTTAGATGAATATCAACGTGCGCCTTGGTGGTCTCTTATAATCTCCGCTCCGTTTAAAGCTCTTGGCTGGACAATATCTTTGTTTCAAGATGAAAAGACAGAGGAAGGAAATGGGAAGTTGGATCCTTTCCATTTGACAAAAGATGAATCAATCATTGTTTCTAATTTAAGTAAACGTATCGGTGTTTCTGTAGATAAAAAAACGGGTTTGACAACGATTACTGTCACCATGCAAGATGCACGGATTGCAGCTTGTCTGACTGATACAGTAATGAATCGATTACAAAAATATATAATAGAATATCGCACTACCAAAGCCAAAAAAGACTTTGAGTTCCAGCAAGGGCTCTTTGAGCGGAAAAAGAAAGAATATGAAAAAGCGCAGGATGAATATGCCAAGTTTGCCGATGCCAACAAAAATATCATTTTGTTAAGCTATCGTGCCGAACAGGAGCGTTTGGAAAATGAAATGCGTTTGGCGTATAATGTATACACATCTGTAGCTCAACAGCTTCAGATGGCAGAGGCGAAAGTGCAAGAAATTACTCCGGTTTATACGGTTGTCGAACCGGCTACCATCCCTATAAAAGCGTCCAAACCTAGCAAACCAATGATACTACTCGGTATTGTTTTCTTGACCGGAGTAGGCTGTGTGGGTTGGATTTTATTTGGGAGAGAACTTGTGGAAGGATTGAAGAAAAATAAAATGTAATAATGACATGTGTAATTCATTTTTAGAGCAATTATTTATTTCAGATAGTTGGCTATTGTTGATTGCAGCGTTTTTTATTGCCACTTTTGCCGTTTGGGTGATACATCCGCGATTGGTGAAATTAGCTTTAATGAAAGACATTGTTGACAATCCTAATTCTCGTAAATTACAGCGAACTCCTGTGCCAGTGTTGGGAGGAGTTGCTGTGTTCTTTGGCATTTCCTTAGGTTTAGGTGTTGTTAGTCCCTTTTATGATAGTGCCTCTTTATGTATTATTCTTGGTGTGATGATTGTTATGCTCTATGTGGGTACAATTGACGATATAATGGGACTTTCTGCTTCTATACGTTTTGTTATAGAGATAATTTCTGTACTATTACTAATTTTTATATGTCAGAACTCTATTAATGATTTTCATGGGCTTTGGGGAATCACACAACTTTCTACTTGGATAGCGGTTCCACTTACTGTTTTTATATCAGTAGGTATCATTAATTCCATTAATTTGATTGATGGAGTAAACGGATTATCTTCCGGATTTTGTATTATGGCATCGGTCATTTTCGGATGCTTTTTCTATTATGTTGGTGATTATTCCATGGCGATTTTAGCTGCCACTTGTGTCGGAGCTTTGATACCCTTCTTTCTTCATAATGTTTTTGGCAACACCTCGCGTATGTTTATCGGTGATGGCGGTACACTCTTGATGGGAATAATAATGTCTGTTTTTGTAATCCATATACTTAATAGTAAATCGCAGATGGTAGATTTGTCTGAGCGTGGCATTGGGCTTATTCCCTTTGCGATGGCGGTACTTGTTATTCCGGTATTTGATACAGTGAGAGTGATGTCCAGTCGTGTTTTTCGAGGAAGGTCACCTTTTATGCCTGATAGGACTCATTTACATCATCTATTTATCTATTTAGGTTTTTCACATGCCGGAACTGCGCTTTGTGTTCTTATTTTGAATGCTTTGGTAGTATTGATTTGGTTGTTATTGTGGAAATTAGGTGTATCGGTAGAAGGACAGCTTTATGCAGTTATATTAATGGGGTTACTGTTTACGTTCGGATTATACCCTTACGTGAAATCATTATCCAAAACGAGTTCTCTGTTGCGTGTATTGCGTATTTTGGGTGTTTGGTCTCACATTGAACGCAAAGGAGGATACTTGTGGATACAACAAAAATTGGATAAAGTCTGAGTTCATGTAAAGAATCAGATTACGATTTTATAATTCTTGATATTCCTTTTTTGCATCAAAACACGGACAAGCCTTATGCACTGATTTACTGAGTTGATAATGTCCCAAAATAAGAGCATCCGGATAATCCGTTTTTAATTGTCGTAAGAGGTCGAGAAGTGAACACTTTTGTGCATACGTGCGCGTATCTGCGGGATGTCCCTCTTCATTAAGACCACCTTCATAGCAGATCCCCAGGCTTTTATCATTCCATCCGGAGGCATGGGCACCGATCTGATGTGCAGGACGACATACATGTACTTCGCCGTTGCGAGTGATGTAGAAATGATAACCAATACTGGCAAAACCTCGCTGAAGATGACTGCGCTGAAGTGCCTCCACTGAAAAATCACGATCACAGCGCGTTGCGCTGCAATGAACTATCAGGAGGCGTACCTCCCGATAGTTCTGATAGAAACTGCCTGCTCTCATACTGTTAGCGCATACAAGAATTCAGACCCAAGACTCCCGCCAAAGCGGTAGCTAATGCAACAACAACTTTGAGAACGAAGCCCCATACCGAAGAAGATTTTTCTTTCATAACTTAGTAATTAATAATTTGTAATTAGTACTTGATAATTATCATCATCCCAACGGATTGTCATTTTCATCCCCGATACCGCCTCCACCGGGCTTATTTCCACCACCTGTAGTTGGCTTTTTGGAAATATCCACAGTGGTTTCTCCTGCCTTTTGCGCTTTGAGTAAAGCACGTGTGGCGGCGCGGGTAGGTACCGGTGCAAATTCCAGTCCGGTGAACACATCTTTCAGATCCTCGCCGGGAACGAATTGAATATTTACTCCGGTGATATTTGCCGATGTGAATTTTTCGGCAGATATAGCTCCATTGCTGCAAATTTGTAAACGAAACTTGCCGAGTTCTCCGAAGTCTACTTGCAAGCCTTCGTGTAGCCCGTCAATCATATTTTCCACCGTAGAAATAAGTACGGCAGATACATCCGCCCTGCTTACGGTAGTTTGTTTGGCCACTCGTTGGCTCAATTCTTTTAGGGTGAGTTCACCCGCAATTTGCGACTTGGCATAAGCCTTTGGCTCTTCATCCGGTTTAACCGGATTTTTGAGCATTGCGATACTGTAATTCAACATAGTTTGAAAATTAAAAATTAAAAAATGAAATAGAGCGAACCGGTTCTTTCCTTATTTCGATGGAACAAAGATACGATGACGGAAAGTGATGAAAATGAGTGACATTGAGATGTGATAAAACTCTCTCAGATTGGAGGAATATTGATGAGTTTTTTGTAACTTTATAGCATATAATAGAACTAAAAAGTTATCAGAAAATGAAGAATTCAATTTGTGAAACAGTAGAGGATGAGGTAGAAGAATTGTCTGTTCATCCCTATTCTAAGAGTGAGCTGGCACGAGCTTATGCACCTGAAATCGGTGATCGTTCGGCTCTAAACCGTCTTTCGCGCTGGATGCACCGGAACGAAGATCTTTATTCGGCTTTATTACAAACAGGCTATCGCCCTACGCAGCAGATTTTTACTTGCAAACAAGTGGGATTGATTTTTGAGTATTTGGGCAGACCTTGATTTTACACTTGTACTATCGTTGGCGTTCACTTGTACAAGCGTCGGCCTACACTAGTACAAGTGTAGCCTCTCGCTTGTACAAGTGTTTATTCACCAATCAATGATACCCAGGGAAGCTGATCTTTGGCAAGTATTTTACCTTGCATTTCGGCCATGACTTGCTCTTCGGACTCGCGTTCGTCGTAGCGTCCGCAAGGCTGGCGTACATAAAGTACACTTCCGGTTTGACACAATTCCTGGTCGCGAACTTTCAGCATGTCTAGTCTGGTGTAGGCACGGTCTTGTTCGTTGATGCGTGTCAGCGAGAAGATGAAGTCCGCGAGATTCGCCCAGTTGGCACTACCGGCAATGGTGTACATATCGATGCCTTCCAGCTCGTTTTTCCCGTTCAGCTTTTGAAGTTTGCGTGGGTGGGCTACAATGATGACCCATATTTTGTTACTGCGTCCCCAAGACTGTAATTGGGTCAACATATTTTTAATAGCTTGGGTTTCGGTGCTATTTTGTCCCGTCTCTACTTCCATGAAGAGATAGGGATCTATGATAAGATATTTTAGCGGAGAAGTGCGGCGCACTATATCGGCACGATCAAGGATGTGCTCCGGTGTAGGAGATATCTCATGCAGGTCTAAGTGCACCATGTGCGTGTTCAGATAGTCGATGATGGGTTGTAGTTGGATTTGGGTATAAGCGGTAGTGTTGACCTTGCCCAACATTAAGTGGATGAGCTGGGCGATATGCTTGTTCTTGTCCGGCACCTCAAATGAGAGATAGCAGACGTACCGTCCTGTTTTTGCCATGAGGCGGCAAGTCAGGTCATTGAGGAAGTCCGTTTTTCCGCTGTTAGGCTGTCCGGTTTCAATGATCAGTCCACCTTGGTCGTCGGGGTGGAAGATGTGGTCGGTCAAGGGACCATGTCCTACACTATAGCCATGGTCATATTCTCCACGCAGCACACTCAGAACTTCGTCAGTACGTTCGTTTACGGTGATGATGTCCGCTGTGTGTCGGGGTTTGGCCGATTCAATAATTTCGTGCACTATTTCTACGCCATATTTGGTCAGTACATCTGAAATGTCTTTGCAGTCTCCGGGTAGGGTGGTGAGCAGGCATCGGTTGCCGAAGTAGTCGGTGAGATGTTTGGTTAAGGTTCGTCCTGGCAGGTCGGTGTCTCCACAGATCACAATGTCTTGTACTTGCTCCAGCCAAGGCTCAAAGGCTTCGAAGCTTTTGGATAGGTCGCTTGCAGCGCCATTGGGCACGCTGATAACGAAAGGATATCCTGCCTGACTGATGGTGAGTACATCTTTTCCGCCTTCAGTGATTATCAGTTTTCGGATGTTTTCTTCGGCTACTAGTAGCGGATTTAAGCAATCGATGTTGAAAGGGGCGCACGGCGTGGTAGGAGAATCCTGATACCAGAATTTGGTGTATTCTACTGATTGTACGTCGTTTGAGTCGGCCTTGGCGGTTGAAGTGAGATCACAAGAACGATATTTCACATTGACGGGTTGCCCGTTAACGTAGTTTACGTATGCGATGCAATGATAGAGATTTCCCATAGACTTTTTGTCTTCTCCGTCTTTACCGAAACATCGGTGTGTGAGACATCCTACATGCATCTTAATAGCACTCTCCAAGGAAATGCTTTGGTCTGAGAGATATCGGCGGGCAGCCAGCTGATCAGGATCAGTAGTGTCGGGATCGGTGGTGAGAGGCTTGATTTTACTGAAAATTTCCGGTGCCAGATTTTTGTAATCCTCCGGAATCATTAGTACTTCGGACTGACTGCCTTTTGTGATACTTGTGCTATTAACGCATGCTTTCGCAATGTATCTTTTGCTAGGGCTAGGATAGTATGATTCGATGTAGGGTTTGTTCTCCCAGAAATCCCTCAGCTTACCGCTGAATCCGCATCCGGAGGTAAAACAGTGCATAAGTCCTGTAGACTTGGCTATGGAAAGATGTTTTTTTCCGCATTGCGGACATTGAGCCAAATAATTCTTTCCCGCATTCTTGCGATCGGGAAAATCTGATAGATAATAAAATGGTTTCATTTCTGTAATTTGTAATTTATAATTCGTAATTAATTAAATCCATGTTTGGCTTAAGACATTCCATACGGCTTCTGCCGATGGACGTGGCAGAGCATCCTTAGGAATATTTACGACTCCTTCAATGTCGTCGTCGTAAAAGCGCATTCCTGATTCAGGATCTGTCCATTCAAATTCGCAGAGTGGACGGTTATTACGTTGATTGGTTTGATTATCGAGTCTGGACTGTTCGCGTTTCTCGCGCCCGCTTTTGGCCGCCTGGTTTATCAGATGTTTGCCATGGGCAGATTTCAGCAGATTCTTGAGCCAGGCGATACGACCTGCATGGTTGGATTCTGAAAATTTAGACTGAGAGACGAAGTAGGGAATCAGCAATTCATTGACCAAGATAATGAGATTTTCGCAAGCATGCTTGCGATTCAGTCCTTCCTCCTTCTCGAATTGGTCTATCAACGGAGTGAAGATTTGCGCTTTTTGCACAGCATCTTGATTGATGAGATGAAAAAACTCTTTGGCGATGGCTTGAACTTCTTCGGAAGAAAGGCTCTCTTTAGATATAGTATTATATATATTAGTATCGGTCGGGCATTTGCCCGGCAAAGTGCCCGGTAAATTATCATTTGGATCAGGTTTTTTCCAGAGTGGAGAATAGAAAGCCGAAAGTGTGTAAGTATTCTCGGCCGGACGGATGCAGAATGAATTACATTGCTTGATGCTGTTTAGCATAGCCGATGTATGTCTGAATCTCAAAGATTGACAAAGGTCGTAAAAATTTTCAATAGGATATTCTCCTTCTGCATTCATATAGGCGGATTGTCCGAGATATAATTCCAGTAGTTTAGGAATGTTTGAATCTGTTATATTGCGGCTTCTCCACATTCTGATGATTTTTTGAAGTTCTGTGATAGATACGGTTGTTTTAAGTGCTTTCATTTTTTTTGTTATTTAAAAAACGCAACGAAGTTACTCTGAATATTTCACATGCTTCGTACCCATATAGTGGGTACGGATCTTTATAATTTTAACTATTAATAACTGTTTTAAATCATGCAAAGAGCTAGAAAATCTTCTAATCATCCGGAGTTTGGTGAATTCATTATGAAAGAACTAGTAACTCTGAATTTGAGCAGAGAGAGTTTTCGTGACATTTGCCACATGAAACAAGCCTATCTTGAAGATATAAAAAAGGGGTAGGCAATTATGAAATTGATTTCTATGAGCACATTCTAAGTGCTTTTAGAGAGTTTACAACCCCTGAAGAGGCAGATCGCATTTACCGCGAGGGTGTTAATCTTCTTTTTCCTGGTCTGAAGGAATGAGACATTATATATGTCTTTGGTTCTTTTCTAGACGGGAACATGGACCGCCAAGTTGGGGAAGCTTAAAGTACTTATTTTATCTTTATTAATAAAACACTTAATAGTGGCTGTGAAGTTGTAAAAGCTTGGTAGCCGTCTTGTTAATACTACTTATAGATAATCATTATGCAAGCAATTATTTTAGCTGCCGGTATGGGAAAGCGTTTGGGTGAACTAACCCAAGGTGACACCAAATGTATGGTGAAAGTAAACGGCATACCACTGATTGATAGAACGTTGTCTCAACTTTCTAAGTTGACTTTGTCTCGAGTTATAATCGTGATAGGATATAAAGGAGAGAATCTGAAAAATTATGTTGGAAATGAATATAAAGGTTTGAAAATTGAATATATAAACAACCCTGTATATGACACGACGAATAATATTTATTCACTTTCCTTGGCAAAGGAAGAACTGCAAAAAGAAGATACCTTGCTCATTGAATCAGATTTGATATTTGATGATGTTCTCTTTCCTATGATCGTAAATAATCCTTATCCGAATTTGGCCTTGGTGGCTAAGTATGAGACTTGGATGGATGGGACAATGGTACGCATCGATTCAGATTGCAATATCGTGAATTTTGTACCGAAAGAAGCTTTTAGATATGAAGATGTAGATGTATATTATAAGACTGTAAATATCTATAAGTTCAGCCGCGAGTTTTCGTCAAATGAATATGTTCCCTTTCTTGATGCTTATAGTAAAGTGATGGGTAATAACGAATATTATGAGCAAGTGCTACGTGTCTTGACATTACTTCATTCATCAACATTGAAAGCCTTACCGATAAGTGATGAGAAATGGTACGAAATTGATGATGTACAAGATTTAGACATTGCTTCTACTATTTTTTCTAGTGATGAAACAAAATATAAGGAATACCATAAACGTTATGGAGGTTTTTGGCGTTTTCCTAAATTATTAGATTATTGTTATCTTGTTAATCCATATTTTCCTCCCAAACGAATGAGAGATGAACTTCGTGCCAACTTTGATACATTGCTTACGGAATACCCTTCGGGAATGTATGTGAATTCCTTGTTAGCTGGAAAGTACTTTGGTATTAAGCAGGAATATGTAGTGGTTGGAAATGGTGCAGCAGAACTTATCAAGGTTGTAATGGAAGAACATACGGGAGATAAGGTGGGGGTAATTTATCCGACTTTTGATGAATATCCCAATCGCCTTCGTCCAGAACAAATTGTAGCATACATTCCACAGAACACCAACTTTGTTTATACAGCTGACGATTTGATGGACTTTTATGTAGATAAGTCAATTTCTCTATTATTGCTGATCAATCCTGATAATCCGTCTGGAAATTTCATATCCAAGAAAGATGTGCTTAGATTGGCTTCTTGGTGCGAGGATAGAAAAATACGTCTGATTGTTGATGAAAGCTTTGTGGACTTTACTATAGGATATGCTGATAACAGTCTGTTGCATAATGATATTTTGCAGAAATTCCCAACTATGATGGTAATGAAATCCATTAGTAAGTCTTATGGAGTTCCAGGTTTACGTCTAGGAGTGTTTGCATCATCGGATACTACTCTGATAGCTCGTATAAAAAAGGAGGTTTCTATTTGGAATATCAACTCTTTCGGTGAGTTCTATTTGCAAATCTATGGCAAATATGAGAAAGATTATGCCAAGGCATGCCAGAAGTTTATAGCAGAGCGTGAGAAGTTTTATAGAGAATTAACACAAATTCCATATCTACATGTTATCCCCTCGCAAGCTAACTACTTCTTGTGTGAAGTTATTGATAGATTCAGTTCTGCTGAGTTAACTCAGAAGTTGATAGAACATGATGTAATTATCAGTAATTGTGGATTAAAATCTAATATGAATGGACGGAATCTGATTCGTCTGGCTATTAGAAGTCGAGAGGATAATTCTAAGTTAGTTCAGATTTTAAATAAACTTTAATTAGTTATGAATAATAAAGTTTTAATTATTCAAAAGGATAGGATAAAAGAATTGCAAGTCTCTGCTAAAGATTGTGTTAGTTGGGTAGAAGAATCCTTTCGAATGAAATATGAAGCTCAATTGCCAGCTAAGTTAAGTGTGCATCCACAAGGAAATGACTTCTATACATCTATGCCTTGTTTATTGCCTGTAGATAATCAGTTTGGAATAAAAGTTGTTTCTAGGATTACGGGTAGAACACCTTCGTTAAGCAGTGAAATCATGTTGTATGATGGTGTAACCGGACATTTGGTTGCACTTTTAGATGGTGATTGGATAACAACTATGCGGACGGGTGCTGTGGCTGCTCTTGCAATTAAGACTTTTCAGAAGACATCATCAAAAAAATATTCAATTGTAGGCTTGGGGAATACAGCTAGAGCTACTGTACTTTGTCTTTTAGAACTTTATCCCGAGAAGTTATTCCATTTTTGTTTATTGAAATATAAAAATCAAGCTGAATTATTTATAGAACGTTTTTCAGAATATACCAATGTAACTTTCGAAGCTGTTGAGGATATGGAACATTTGATAAGTGATGCAGATATAATCATATCTTGTATTACAGATGCTTCTGAGTTACTTTGTGCAAATGATTCATTGTATAAAGAAGGTGTGTTGCTTGTACCAGTCCACACACGTGGTTTTCAGAATTGTGATTTGTTTTTTGATAAGGTATACGCTGATGATACAGCGCATGTAGAAGGGTTTCGAAACTTTAAAAAGTTTAAGGCATTCGATGAATTTAGCCATGTACTGTTAGGTGTTAATCCTGGCAGAGAAAATGATCAGGAACGTATTATTTCATACAACATAGGTTTAGGGTTGCACGATATTGTATTCGCTCAAAAGATATATAATAAACTGAATAGTTCACTTCTAAATTCTGTTTCTTTTAGCAAGGAAACAGAGAAATTCTGGATATAATTAAATGTTTTATTTTTTCATATGGGTATCTTTCAGCATTTAGAGAAACATGAAATAGTAGTAAAGATTCTCGTTCTTTTTAAGGGTGCTTTGAACTATAAAAAAATATTTTCTAATACTTTTTATTTGAGTATAATGCAATTTGTCAATATGCTAATTCCACTAGTTGCATTACCTTATATTATAAAGACAATTGGAGCGTCCCAATGGGGGTTAATTGCCTTTGTACAATCTATTGTTTCCTATTTTTTTATTATAATAAATTATGGTCTTGATGTGTCTGCTGTTAAAAATGTTGCTCAAAATAGAAATGATATATATCAATTGTCTGAGATTGTTTCAGCAGTTTTGTCTATTAAGTTTGTATTGTTTTTAGTAAGTTCTATTCTTTTTTCCATATTGGTATTTTGCATTCCTTCTTTTAGGGTAAATTGGCTACTGTTTTATATTGTTTTTACGGGAGCAATATCAGAGATTTTATTTCCAGCATGGTACTTTCAAGGAGTCGAAAGAATGGCTAATATTACGTTAGTGCGTTTTTTTGCAGTTCTATTTTATATTGTCCCATTGTTTTTTTTGGTAAAAGATGTTGATGATGTTTTGTTTGTACCAATGTTGCAAGTAGGAGGGGTAATTGCCTCCTCATTAATAGGTTTTTTACTACTTATATTTAAAGAAAAAATAAATCTGAATTTACCTTCAAAAAACGTATTAATAACTGTTTTCAAAGAAAGTACTCCCTTTTTTTTATCCAGACTTTCCATCACGATAAATGGAAACATTGCAACTACTATATCTGGTCTTTTTTTGGGAATGACCGATGTTGCTGCTTTTGATTTGGCGAAAAAAATAATAACTTTTGCATTAGTACCGATTCAAATGCTAAATCAAGCTATTTATCCACACCTTGCAAATAAGCAGAGTCTTGCATTTGTGTCAGCCTTTTTTAAGTGTTTAATTTTTATTGTAATTGTTGAGTCATTACTGATATATTTATTGGCTCCCTTTGGAATATCTTTCTTAGCAGGTAATTCTTTACCACAAGCTGTAACTATACTCCGGATTTTTATTTTATTTTTTGTTTTTGATGTTTTTGGATTGTTTTTGGGAACACCGGTTCTTATCGCATTTGGTTATCCGAAGCCATTCAACTTCTCAATATATGTAAGTACCGTTGCTTTGTTCATATGCTATTTAATATTCTATTTGTTCCATTTGTTTACAGTGAAAAATTTTACTTATGCGTTAGTACTAGCTTCCATTGCAGTTTTTGTGTATAGATTGTATTATTGTAGAAAGTATGAACTGTTAAAGTTGAAGACATGAAGATTCATAGAAAAGTTAGAATAATTTTCTTTTTGCTATTTAAGTGGGGTATAAATTTGATATCTGTGTATGTTGTTGATTTGTTTTTTGGATCGGATTTTAGACGCTTGAAAGATTCATATGCCCAAAAACCATCTACGATAAAACGAGAAATTTACTATAGCTATGTGAAAAAGCATGGTGCATGGATTGGCTTGAACAGTATAATTGGCTCTAATTTAGTTTTGCCCCATGGTATCTATGGACTATTTATTTCAGATAATGCAATAATAGGTTCCAATGTTACTATATACCAACAAGTCACTATTGGATCAAACAGATTGCGTGGAAGTAAAAGATTTGGTAGCCCGACCATTGGAGATAATGTTCTTATAGGCTCTGGTGCTAAAGTTATAGGTAATGTTGTAGTTGGTAAGAACAGTCGTATTGGTGCAAATGCTGTAGTTGTGAATGATATACCTCAAAATTCATTGGTAGTTATAGGGGGGATATCAGTAATTCAGAGAAATGAAGAATTGAATAATGTATTAATACCTGTATAAACTTATAAAATTGATTAAAATGAGACGTTTTTTGTTTGAAAACATTGCGAAATTTGCTAATTGGCTTATTGATAATTTCTATTCTAATCCTATACGCGTTATTATCTTATTGAAGGATGTTAAATTTCTGAATTCACCATCATATTATCCAGAAAAAGAGCGTAAAAATATGTTGCGTATTTTGATTGATAATGTTTTGTTGATATGGCGATATTCAAGAATTGAAGAGTTCTATTTTGCTTATGGTATGGATGTGAAAGGTGCTGATATTAAAAGTTATGTTGATTATCGTGAGTTTATGTATTGGCGCGATAATTTGAATAAGCAAAAGGGAAAGCCTTTTGAATATACAGGTATATTGAGAGATAAATTTGTATTCAATTTATTTTCTACAGGACTGTCGTTTCCATCTAGCTCTATGATTGGTTTAATATACAAAGGGACTATCTTTCAATTAGCTGATAAAAAAGAAATTCCATTAAATGAATATTTTGCTTCAAATACTATTGATACATTTTGTAAAGCAATTGATGCCGAAGATGGAAAAAGTATTTATCATATTGTTAGTGATAATGGCACATTGTATATGAATGATAATCTTGTTTCAATTGATTATTTATTATCAGAGTTAGGCAATGGCCGTTGGACAATTGAACATAAAATTATTCAGCATCCAGAATATGCAAAATTTAATCCTCGTTCAGTGAATACTTTGCGGATATATACTGTAAGGGATGTTAGAACTGGCGAAATTCAATTCCTTCCTTCAATATTTCGTGTTGGTGCTTGGGGAAATAATGTTGATAACTGGGCTCGTGGGGGACTTATTATTAGAGTTTATGAGGATGGGACTTTAGGTGAGTATGGCTTCTTTCGTCCCAAATATGGAACTAAGACTGCAGTTCATCCTGATACAGGGCTTGTATTTAAAGGGCAAAAATTACCATTTGCTAAAGAATCATTTGATCTTGTAAAAAAAATGCATAATTATCTATATGGAATTCATTCTATAGGATGGGATATTGCTGTTACTGAATCTGGCCCTATTGTGGTAGAAGCTAATGATAATTGGGAAATATCTGCACTCCAAATAGCATCTAAAGGTTGTCGAAAAAAATTTGATCTTTTTTTTAAAGGGTAATACTTTGTTCTCCCTTTTTCTAAGTTAATATTAAATATATGAGGATTGATGAGGAACTTCAAAAGGAGTTAAGAGAAAGTTTTAATCCGGATGGATCGGAGTTACGGATGAATCAATTAAGAATTTTGGATATTCTAAAATTTGTAGATAAAATTTGTCGGGAAAATAATATACGATATTGGATTAGCAGTGGTACGTTGCTTGGTGCAGTTCGCCATAGTGGTTTTATTCCTTGGGACGATGATGTGGATATTGAAATGTTACGTGACGACTACATACGTTTTAATTATATACTTCCGCAATATTTGCCCGAATATTATAAATTACAAAATCATGCCACTGATAAGAATTATTTCTTGCCTTTCGCAAAAGTCAGAGATGAACGGTATCCTATAAAAGAGGTTCTTGATTTTGATAGGCGTTATAAATATCATGGTGTATTTATTGATGTATTCTGTTTAGAAAAAGGTAATATGATACTTTCAATAATTTCTAAAATGTTACATCAAAAACTTTGTGTTTCACGTGCTTGTTATGGGGCAACACCTGCTATTTACTTGCAAATTATATACTTTTTGCTAACTCATACTTTATATCCGGTATTTCGTTGGATATCTAATCTTTTTTCAAGTACTAAATTATTTCACACTTATGGAACTGGATTTCATAAATGTCGATATGAGGAGGATTTGTTTCCTTTAATAGAACTACAATTTGAGGGTGTTTCATTTTATGCACCTCATAACTATGATCACTATTTGGAAAAAATATATGGGGACTATTTATGTCTTCCTAAAGTGAAAAATTCACATTTTTGATATTTTATATTAATTGGTTATGAATATTTTTTCGACTTATTATTTTGCTTATTTAAAATATCTGTTGTCTGGCAGGAATTGTGATATTTTAATTCGTTTCTATCGGGATAAAGGTGTCTCAATTGGGGTAGGTTGTGCTATCTATTCTCCAATTATAACTCCCGAATCCTATCTGATTTCTATAGGAGATAATGTAACTATAGCACCCGGAGTTAAATTGTTAACGCATGATAATAGTGTATGTAAAATATTTCCAGAGTTTACAGATGTTTTTGGCCGAATAAATATTGGAAATAATTGCTTTTTGGGAGCTAATGTTATTGTATTACCAGGTGTAACGTTAGGTGATACATGTATAGTTGCAGCAGGTAGTGTTGTTACGAAAAGTTTTCCAGGGGATGTCGTTATTGCAGGAAATCCAGCTAAGCAAATATCTACAATAGAAGAATATAAAGCAAGGATTAAACATTATTGTTTTTCTACAGAAGGAATGAATGTTGAACAAAAGAAAATAGCTTTACTTGGAAAGGCAAGGATGGTTGTAAGATAGTATTTGATGTGGTATTTTTTTTATATAAATAAATGAAGTGTTCTTGTGCGTTCTGCTCTGATAATCAATACTTAATTGATATTGATTCCTTTTCAAAGAAGCGTCCTTGTGGTATATCTGGGATTTTGCGAGTCAAAAATGATGCTGAATTTTTGGGGGAATCTATAGATTCTTGTATCAATGCATTGGATGAATTAATTATTGTTTATAATGATTGTTCTGATGAATCTCCTGAAATTATTAAGCTAAAAGCGAAACAGTATAACAACAAAATAAAATATTATGAGTATAAGCCAAAGATCTATGCCAATAATCTATCGGATGATGAGTATGAATTTATAAAGAATCAACCTGCTAATTCTCCTCATTTATTGGCTAACTATTATAACTTCGCTTTAACTAAAGTAAATTATCAATTTGTGATGAAAATTGATGCAGATCAGATTTATTTGACATCTGAATTGCAGGAAATATGCGATGCGTATAGAAATACGAAGAGGCAATGTATTAATCTATGGAGTTTATTATGCTTTGTTTATTTTTATATAAATCTTTTGCTGTATAAAAAAACAGGTTATTCTTTCTTACTACTGAATAAAAGATTGTTTGCTGCATATAGAAAGTGTTTGCTGGATTTAATACGCAATTTTAAGGTTCCCATTTATTTGTCAGGCTATAATATGCTCTATTATGATTCACAGTGGTTCGTTCCTTTGGGTAAAAAGAATGAAGGAAGAATCAATATTTTGCCTCCATATAATGGCGTTACAGATCATACCATTTTTAAGCTGTCATCACATACCTTTTTTGCTCCAATAGAAGTACAAGACTATGCACGATTAAATTCACATAAGCACTCTTTGATTGAAGTTTTTCGTGGAATTAGAGTTGTATTTCCTTATGGTTTTATGTGGATGCACTTAAATGGTATGCGACGAAGTCTTTATTCTCAACAATTATTAAATTTGAATAAAGATAAAGAGTACTTTCTTTTATTTGAGGAATTTGTAAATAAGAAATTTCAAGACATTAGTTTTACTTCAGATTCTATCATTTGGCCTCAGCAAAGTCGTTTGCTTTATTCTGTATTGCATGATGTGACAGATCATGTCTGTATGACAGATTTTGTGAAAAAATATTACATGATTGTTGAAAATGACCTACTAATTTTGAAGAAAAGAGTTTAGAATGTTTCCTTATTTTCTGATTTTGTCTTTTGTCGTACTTTGTTCTTTAATAGAGATGTTTAAAATCAAGAAGAAAACAGCACTTTTTCTTTTCTTTTTTTCATTTTTGTTGCTTTTTCTTTTTTCTGGTTTGCGATATAACGTTGGAATGGATTATTCAGCTTATGAGCAACTTTATAAAGAGTCATTAAATAGAATTAATCCTGATATAAAAGAATTGGGATGGGCTTATTTTTTTTATTTATTTCGAAATATAGGAATTCCATTCCCTGTTGTGATTTTATTTATTTCATTTTTAACAATTAGTAATGTTTTTGTTTTTATTAGAAGGTATTCTCCATATCCTTTTTTATCAGTTTTGATTTTTTTCTGTTTTACTCAATATTATACATATACTTTTAATGTTATACGACAATGCTTAGCAAGCTATATCTTTTTTGTGTTGTTGGAATGCATTAAAGATAGAAGATTAGTTAAATATTTATTTGCTATTGGATTTATAACATTTTTCGTACATACTACTGCAATAATATTATTACCATTATACTTTATTATACATCGTTCATATTCTGTATTTATAAAGTTATGTGTAATACTTGTTTCGTTATTTTGTGCTAAGTTCTTAATTTTACTTATTGCATCCTCTGAAACTTATAGGATATATTTAGCTTTTGAACAATATGCTGAAGATATAACGATAACTACTTATATGCTAATATTGATAGGTCTTTTGTTCTTGATTTATGAAGTATTTGCTAAAGAAAAAATCGCACAGGAAATTATTCTATTTAATATCAATTTCCTTTTTTTGTTGTTTTTGATTGTTGCATGCTTCTTTGCTGGTACTCCTTTAATTATTGTTTTCTTACGTTTTGCGTTTTATTTTACACCTGTGCTGATTGTCTTATTGCCATTGATGATAAAAAAAGTTTTTTCTAAAAGAAGTCAGTATGTAGTTGTATCTTTTATCATAATGGGCTATGTTACTCTTTTTTGTTATACAATCTCAAGTGGTGGCGTACAAAATAGATTAGTTCCTTATGAAACAGTTTTATTAAAATAGAGTTGATTTTATGTATAAAGTATCATTAGTAATTCCTGTTTTTAATGTTGAAAAATATGTTAAAGAATCATTGCTTTCAGCTTTAAATCAGACTTTTTCATCTATTGAGTATATTATTGTGGATGATTGTGGAAAAGATTCTAGTATGTCCGTTATTGCTGAAATACTAAAAAATCATCCTCGAGCAAATGATGTATTTGTTTTTAAACATCAGAAAAATAGAGGTCTTTCTGCAGCAAGAAATACTGGTTTAGGATTTGCTCGTGGTGATTGTGTTTTCTTTATGGATTCAGATGATGAGATCGTACTTGATTGTATTGAAAAACATTATGCGGCTCTAAAAAGTTCAGATGTTGACTTTACCATAGCAAATATTTGCCTTGAAGGGGCAAAATCAATTCATATAAAACCAATATCAGAAAAAGTTGGGAATCTTCCATTAGTAACTTCATATTTGAAGAGGATGTGGAGTACGAGCGCATGTAATAAATTGTATAAGAGGCACTTCTTGGAAGAAAATGAATTAACTTTTCAAGAAGGCTTATTGCATGAAGATATTCTATGGTCTTATAAAGTTGCTACTAAAGCTTCAAAAGCAGCCTTAGTAGCTGAAGCTACATATATCTATAAGATTCGTGCAAATTCAATAACTACAAATAAGAATAATTCGCAAAAGATTGATAGTCTAATATATATATTAAATATCTTGATGAAAGATTGGAATAGTGGAAAGACAATTGTGAGTAGAGACTCTGATTTTGTTGGTTATTTTGATTTTTTGAGATTTAATACTGTTTTATTGTTATTAAATTATTCCGGTACAAGGAAAGAGCAACGAAGGTATTATCAACAATTAAGTAATATGTGTATAGGAAAACGCAGTAGCTTGTATTCTTTTTTATTAAGTATGCCATTCCTTATGTTCTTAATGTTAATGGGACCAATATATTATGTGTATAAAAGACTGTAAATATGTTACGATAGGATTATGCGTATGCTGAGTATATAGGTGATATGTTAAGTAAAAGTGCTATCTAACTGAAATAATTCTTAATATTTGTGCTAGTTATCGAGAAAATACAAGTGTTTATTCATTGATTGTTTGTGTGTTGTAAATATATAATACATTTTCAAGATGGATAAAAAAACAAGATGAAATTTTGAAGATGAGTGTTGCTGTACTTTAATGATGGAGTTGATTACATAAAATTCTTTAGGATTCTTTATTTTGTACAAAAGGAATATCTTGTTAAGTATGGTCGAGGCGTAATAGGAGATGTGTTTCATGCATTAAAATATAGTCCGGTACTTTCGTTTATTTATAAATCACTTTTTAAGGTAACTTTCGATGAGCGAGATGAGGTTACTCCTAAAGGTGGGATTCATTTCGTTCTAAATACTTTAAAGTTATTGAAAATGCTGGTTATGGTTACTATGTAGTTTATATTCTTGCCAATAAAAGCATCAATACAAAATTTCTTTATATAAAATAAGTGTTGAATAGTTTTTTTGTTTATAAAAAATCTTGATATATTAAAGATAGATCCCAATTATGCTAATCTTGCAAAAATACGGGAAATAGAAAAAGAACGCTTATTGCGTGAGGCTACCTACCAAGAGAAATTCGTAGCTAAAGATTTGAATTTGATAATAGAAGCCTTGAGAAATTTGGAAATTATCACGAATAAAAAAACGATATGGCCTAGTAAAATGAGGCTAATCCCTTAATTATATTTTTTACGAATAAAACATTAGTTGGTGTAGCATTGATTCAAATGCTGTACCCTTTTCTTTTATTATTCCATTCGGATAATAATTAAACTCAGATAATTATAAACTATGTCAGTATTTAAAGACAAAGTCTTACTTATTACTGGTGGAACAGGTTCCTTCGGTAATGCCGTATTGCGTCGTTTTCTTGATTCCGATATCAAGGAAATCCGCATATTTTCTCGTGATGAAAAGAAGCAGGATGACATGCGCCATGCATTACAAAATCCTAAAGTAAAGTTTTATATTGGGAATGTACGAGATAAAGGCTCGGTAGATGTTGCTATGAAAGGAGTGAATTATGTATTCAGTGCTGCTGCATTGAAACAGGTTCCTTCTTGTGAGTTCTTCCCAATTGAAGCGGTGAATACGAATGTAATGGGTACAGAAAACGTGCTAAATTCTGCCATAGAGCACGGTGTGGAAAGTGTTGTTGTGCTCTCTACTGACAAAGCAGCTTATCCAATCAATGCAATGGGGATGAGTAAAGCTTTGATGGAAAAAGTGGCTGTAGCAAAAGGACGTGAACTGGGCGAAGGTGCAAAGACCACAATTTGCTGTACACGTTACGGAAATGTTATGGCTAGTCGTGGTTCGGTAATTCCTTTGTGGGTAGAACAGATGATGGAAGGTAAACATATTACAATTACCGATCCTAATATGACTCGTTTTATGATGACGCTTGACGATGCTGTTGATTTGGTAATTTATGCTTTTACTCATGCGCATAATGGTGATTTGTTTGTGCAGAAGGCACCTGCTGCTACCTTGGATACTCTTGCAACAGCTTTGAAAGAAATCTATAAAACAGATACGGAAGTTAAAACCATAGGTACTCGTCATGGTGAGAAACTGTACGAAACCCTTGTAACACGCGAAGAAATGGTGCGTGCTGTTGATATGGGAGATTATTATCGGATTCCTTGTGATACTCGTGATTTGAATTATGACAAGTTTTTCACTAAAGGAAATGAAGAAGTATCTAAGATAGAAGATTACCATAGTCATAATACGCGTCGACTTGATGTAGAAGGAATGAAAGAGCTATTGATGAAGTTACGCTTTATCCGTGAAGATATGGGCTTAGAAGCAAGAGCTAAAGCTAGAGAAATTCGCAGTGAATAACGTTAATACAAATACTATGTTGAAAGTAATGACTATTGTCGGTACCCGTCCGGAGATTATAAAATTGAGTCGGGTTATGGCAGAACTTGATAAATATACTGAGCACATAATAGTGCATACAGGTCAGAATTTTGATTATGAATTGAATGAAATATTCTTTCAAGAACTTCGTATTCGTAAACCCGATTATTTTTTGGAAGCAGCAGGAAAGAACGCTGCTGAAACGATTGCTAATGTCATTCGTAAGTCGGATGATCTGATGGAAGAAGTGAAGCCGGATGCCATATTGCTGTATGGAGATACGAATAGTTGTATATCGGTTATCTCGGCCAAACGTAAGAAAATTCCTATTTTCCACATGGAGGCTGGTAACAGATGTTTTGACCAGCGTGTACCTGAGGAGATTAACCGTAAAATTGTAGATCACCTCAGTGATATCAATATGCCCCTTTCTGAACATGCCCGCAAATATTTGCTTGCCGAAGGATTAAAGCCTGAGACAGTAATCAAGACTGGTTCACCAATGACAGAGGTTTTACTTTACCATAAAGAGGATATTGAGAAGTGTGATGTCTTGAAAAATGAGGGACTTAAAAAGGGAGGGTATTTCATTGTCAGCACTCATCGTGAAGAGAATGTAGATTCGGAAAAGAATTTTACTGATCTACTGGACTCTTTGAATGCAATAGTCGATAAATATCATAAGAAAGTAATTGTTTCTACACATCCACGTACACGCAAAAAGCTAGAGGCTATGGGATTTGTTAATTCGAATCCGATGATTGAGTTCATGAAGCCTTTTGGCTTTCTAGAGTATATCAAGTTGCAGCAAAATGCCTTTTGTGTTATCTCGGACAGTGGAACGATTACAGAGGAATCGTCTATTCTCCACTTTCCTGCTATTACTATACGTCAGGCTCACGAACGTCCCGAGGGTATGGATGAAGGTACGCTAATTATGACTGGGCTGAATAGCGATCGTATATTAGACTCAATCGATGTGGTAACTTCACAATATGCTGAGGGCAGAGATGCTATACATTCAATTCCTGACTATGAGGCTGATAATGTATCAAAAAAAGTAGTGCGTATTATTCTTTCCTATACAGATTATGTCAACCGTACGGTATGGCATAAAAACATCTGATAATTTTCGGTAATTCATGAGAAAAATTTTGTTGTTCGGCGCCACTGGTATGGCTGGACACATCGTCTATTCCTATCTGCGAAGTACCGGGAAATATAACATTACTAATGTTGTGTTTCGTACCCCGCTTAATGAAAATAGCATAGTTGTTGATGTGACAAATAGAGATGCAGTGGCCGAAATTGTACGTAAAGAACAGCCGGAAGTCATTATCAACTGTATTGGAGTACTGATAAAAGGTTCTAAGGAGCATCCTGATAATGCAATTTTAATCAATGCTTATTTCCCACATTTATTGAAGAAATTAGCTGATGAAGTTGATGCAAAATTGGTTCATATCAGTACAGATTGCGTTTTCTCCGGTAGGAAAGGTTACTATACAGAAGAGGATTTCAGAGATGCTGATGATGTGTACGGACGTAGTAAAGCTCTTGGCGAAGTCATAAATGACAAGGACTTGACGATTCGTACTTCAATTATCGGCCCGGAACTGAAGAGAAATGGTGAAGGACTGTTTCATTGGTTTATGAATCAGCATGGACAGGTGAATGGTTTTAAAACTGCTATATGGGGTGGGGTAACAACTCTAGAATTAGCAAAAGCTATTGATGCTGCTTTGTTACAAAATAAAACAGGGCTGTTACAGTTGAGTAACGGAGTAGGAATTTCTAAGTACGATTTGTTAGGCTTATTCAAAGAAATATGGAACAAGCAGGATATTGATATAATGCCTTATGATGGGAATGGGATTGACAAATCTATTGCTAAATCGGAACGGTTTGACTATGATGTGCCAAGTTATAAACAGATGTTGATAGAACAAGCAGCATGGATGGAGAGTCATAAGTCTTTGTATGCACAATATTTTTAGGGATGGAGAGAAGAAAAAAAGTATTGGTATTGGGGGAGGCTTTCTTTCCTGAAGATTTTCTTATTAATGATTTAGTGAGGGAATGGGAAAAGGATGGATATCAATTTGAAGTATTAACTCGTGCACCTTCATATCCTTTTGGAAAGGTTTATGAAGGGTATAAGAATAAGATTTATCAAACTACTTGTTTTAATACGATAAAGATTCATCGTTTCCCCGTGCTGCAAGGATATGAGAAAAGCACTATAATAAAAGTACTGAATTACTTTTCTTTCGTTTTTTGGAGCTGCTTGATTGTTTTGTTCATTGGGAAACGCTTTGATAGAGTATTTATCTATCAAACAGGGCCTTTGACTTTGGCTACGGCAGGTATATTTTTGAAAAAGCTTTTTAATGCCAAAGTTACTATTTGGACACAGGACTTATGGCCGGAAACTGTATATGCTTATGGTTTCAAGAAAACCAAATTACTCAGTTTTTGTTTGGATCGATTTGTAAAATGGATTTATAAAAACTGTGATTCGATATTAGTGTCTTGTGAGGGTTTTATAGAAAGAATTCATCATTACACTCCTGAAAAGGATATACTTTTTGCTCCGAATTGGTCGCTTATGGAGTATAATCCGACTAAAGAAGTAGAGTTGCCAGGAACTTATAATTTCGTTTTTGCGGGTAATGTTGGTAAGGTACAAAACTTGGAGAACGTTTTACGTGGGTTTGGGTTGTTTGTAAAAGACTGCCCAAACGCTTGTTTGAATATAATAGGAGATGGCTCATTCTTGACTGAATTGATGGATATAGCGAAGAATGAATGTATTCTAAATGTGAATTTTACAGGTCGTAAACCTTTATCGGAAATGTCTGACTATTATGAAGCGGGGGATGCTTTAATTATATCATTAAAGGATGTCCCACTTTATGAGACAATGATGCCATCTAAATTTCAAGCTTATTTAGCGACAGGAAAGCCTATTTATGCGATATTCAATGGTGAGGTTAGGAATATTGTAGAGAAGTATCAAATTGGTTTCGGGGCTTCACCTACTGATTTATGCGATATTGCAGCTGGTTTTAATCATTTTGTGAAATTAACGGATGAAGAGAAGAAGGCTATTGCTAATAATGCGGCTTGTTTGTGCGAAACTGTGTTTAATAGGAAGATGATTATAAAACTTATTAATGGAGTGGTTTGGAAATGAATGATATAAAAACTATTGAGGGTAATATCTTTTGTGATTTTCGTGGCCGTATTTCATTTGTGAATGATTTGGATATGAGCGAAATAGAACGCTTTTATGTTATCCATCAGAGTGATACATCAGTAGTAAGAGCTTGGCATGCGCATCAGACTGAAAAGAAATGGTTTTATGCCGTGAAAGGTTCATTTACTACTGCATTCGTGAAAATTGATAATTGGTATAATCCTTCTTTAGAATTGAAGCCGGAAATCTTTCAACTTTCTGCTGAAAAGAGTGCGGTATTACATGTACCAGAGGGGTATGCGAATGGCATAAAAGCAAATGAACCGGATTCTATTTTATTGGTATATTCAAATAAAAAAATATCAGAAGCTTTAGGTGACAGCTGGAGATATGACAAGATGATGTGGATGGATTGGGAAAATAATAAAGCTATTGATTTCTATGGACGTAAATTATAAAATTCTCGATACCCAGCGTATCACCGACTACATATCTACTTCAGCCAATGAAGTATCTGTAGAAAACATAATCCTTTATTCTGGTGCCGACAAGCTCCGTGTATACCCCGCTCTTTTCGAGTTAGAGCAGAGTGGGTGGCTTGAAGTCGTAGAGCGAGAGGAACTTGGAGCACCATCTGTTGTTCGTAAGAAGAGACATGAAGATAAATGACAGGTAACAGCGGTTACTTCGTTTTTAGGCGCAGCCGAAGCTGATTCTTTAGGAATGGTTTCGGCTGTTTTTAAAAGCTATTGAATGAAGAACCTACGAACTTAATATATAGTGACGTGTTTTTGAATAAAATATTTTTAGAAAATTCATATACAGCTTTGGGAGCTGTTTTCCCACAATCGGATCTTGAGTAATCTTAATCTGATTGTATTAGTAAAAATGTGTTGTAAGAGGATTCCTTGTGAAAGGCGTCCTCTTTTTTGTTGTAAGCCTAGTATGAGCTTATGCATCAACCTCCCTAAGAAAGAACATCCTTATTTTGTTTTGTGTTTAAATTAGAGTAACTTTGTATTCAGGAAGCAAAATGGAGGGACCATATGGAAATGCAACAGAAACTTTATCCGATAGGGATACAAACCTTTTCGGAGCTAATAAGAAAAAAATATTTGTATGTTGACAAGACGTAATATGTCTATCGTCTTGACACATTCTGCTTCTAAATATATGTTTCTAAGCCGTCCGCGGCGTTTTGGAAAGAGCTTGCTTACTTCTGTTACATAGCTATTTCGCTGGGCAGAAGGATTTGTTTAAAGGGCTAGTTATAGAGAAACTGGAGACTGAGTGGCTGGAATATCCGGTGCTGCACTTCGATATGAGTTTAGGTAAGCACATGGATTGTGAACAGTTGAATCGTTATCTTGCCAGTCAACTGGAGCGGTATGAGGCTATTATAGTCCGCTGAAGGCTTGTGATCCTTATCTGCGTTTCGTTTTTCTGACTGGCATCACTAAGTTCTCGCAACTGAGCATCTTCAGTGAGTTGAATAATATAGAAAATATCAGTATGGACGAACCATACGCTGCTATCTGTGGTATTTCGGAGAATGAAATATTAACAGATTGGGAAATAGATATAGAAAAATCATTCTAATTCAAATTTATACCCGATAAGGTATACTAAGTCCTTTTATGTGGTTTTTATACCCAAAAGGGTATAGTTTGAAATATTTGCACTATATTTGTACCCAAAAGGGTATAATATGGATGCCAAATCAATTTCTGAATACGTTAAGCAAAGGCGCAAGGAGCATAACTTAACTCAAATAGAACTCTCGGAAAAATCGGGAGTCGGTTTGCGTTTTGTACGTGAACTTGAACAAGGTAAAGAAACTCTTCGGCTTGATAAAGTAAATCAGGTATTAAATCTCTTCGGAGCAGAAGTGGGTGTTGTTCCTATATCTAAATCCACAAATCTATGAGACAGGCTAAGATATACAATCACGAGCTCTTTGCTAGAGTTTTGACTGAAAATGAAAATGGTTATACTTTTCAGTATAATGCTGATTATCTTAAATCTCATGAAGCTGAAGCGATTAGCCTTACTATGCCTCTGACCGAGAAACCGTATAACGAAAAAATACTGTTCCCGTTCTTTGATGGGTTAATCCCCGAAGGCTGGCTTTTGTGGGTTTATGGGGACGTTATATTCTTAAACCACAAACTGAACTATTCAACTACCTGCCGGAGGTCGAGGATTTGACGATGCATCTTGCGGAACTGGCTAAAATAAATGTTGTGCCACACTCGCTTGTTCGTTTCTCCGATGGAGAACTATCGTACATAACTAAACGTATAGACCGGGATTCAAAGGGCGGAAAGTTGGCGATGGAAGATATGTGTCAGCTTTCAGAACGCCTCACGGAGTATAAATACAAAGGTTCGTATGAACAGATAGCAAAACTTATTGCTCAATATTCCTCTGTACCGAAACTCGATGTGGTAAACTTCTGGGAGCAAGTGGTTTTCTCGTGGATAACAGGCAATGCGGGTATGCACCTAAAGAACTTTTCATTGTATAGCCTGCATAAAGGGTATTATTCACTGACACCGGGATATGATATGGTTTCTACTGCACTTATTATACCGGAAGATACGGAGGAGTTGGCCTTGACACTCAACGGCAAGAAACGCAAAATCAAACGGTCGGATTTTATAGTTGCAATGAATGGTAGTGGTTTGGAAAAAAAAGATCATAGACAATCTATTCTCTAAATTCAAGAAGGTTGCCGACAAATGGTTCGAGTTTATAGATTTATCATTCTTACCAGAAGAGATGAAAGAACAATATAAGTTAATTATACGAAATAAGCTGGAGATTGTTGCTTTTTAATCATTACTATGCTGGGAACGGGAGGTTCCTTTGAAAGAATATTTATTGCTTTACCTACAGTGGATACAAAAAAATCCCGTAAGATTATATCTTACGGGATTTTTTTGTAGTTACTTTATAATCACTTCTGCTAATTTCAACCAGCCGGAATTTGTGAAGTTTCCTTTTGCTGCTATATTCAAACCTTTTACATTGCTGCCGTCTCCTTTGGTAGTATCAACTAAAGCAACTGCCCAAGTATAATTACCTCTTTTTACACCACGTAAGTTCGGAGTAAATTCGTAGGAAGTGGGAGTGCCTTTTATCCAAGTAGATAGATCAGTATTTGCATCAAGATAGGAGTATACTACTTTATCTTCGTTATCCAGTAAAGCAAAAGCTACTTTATACTTCTGGTTCCATTGTGGAATGTTGGTGGGACAATACCCCCAACCTAAATTATTCCAGCGATGGGTTATTTTTATTTTAGAACCGCTTTTTACTTCCTTGGGTACAATGATAGAATCGGGATACAAACGATAGCCGCCTTCAGCGATGAAACGCTCTACTAAGGGGAAAGCATCCCGGAACCAACTTATGGTTTCGTCACCTACTCTGAAATCCATCATATTAACGTAAGCTTCTTTGCCATCCTCAAATTCGCCCATGCGGACATCCTTCGCAGTTTTATAGCCGCTTGGATCTAGTTGGAATGAATGTTTACTGACAATCCAGCCACCTTCCAATAATACGGGACGCTTCATGATCCAAGGTTTTACGTGTTTGCGTTCCCATTGACCATAATACTCCCGCATTCCGAAGGCGTCGTGACGTAGAGAATAACCTTTATTGTAGGCACTGACCAGCAGGCGTTCACTATCCGGGTCGAAGTTTTCTTCGCCAGCCCAGTCTTTGCCGGCTCCCATCCAGCGGTGGTAGTTGATAACTAAAGGAACTTTGGTAAAGTGCTTGGAATATAAGTCGATAATCCAGTTGAATACAGCTTCCCGATTCTTAGGGTCGATATACTTCATGGTATGTGCTTCTCCCCACTTGCCTAGTCCGTAGCCATCCACGAATTCTACTAAATCAGGATCATTATACTTCTTGGCAAAGGCTTCAATAAACTTCTCATATTTCTCCTGAAAGATAGGATCGTCAGGATAGGGAGAGCGTAACCCACGGTCGGTATAATATTTGGCTCCGGCATCGAAGACATAAGCCGGAGTGGCTTCATTCTTCCGGTCACGGCTATCGACTACCACACGGAAAGAAAGTCGCATTCCTCTGTCTAGTGCTCCTTGGATGACCTTTTTCAATTTCTCGTCAGTATCCCATCCGTATACGCCTTCGGCAGGATTGAAGGTGCTCCAATGAGTACGGATGTACAGTGTGCGGGCATAGTCGGAAACTTTTACTGTGGTTCCTTTCTCGGCCACATAAATATGGTCGTACTTTTTCCAGAAGTCATCGTTGACATTCTCGTTGCCATATACTACCCATCCGCTTAAGGGATTTCCCAACATTGTTTTCTTGTCCGGCCATATCTTGATATAGTCAGCTTCTGTATCGACTGCCATTTTGTACATTTGGCATCCGGCTAGCAGAAAAGCGCCTACGCCATATACTTCGGTCATGTCGCGGGTTACTTTGCGCGGATCGGCTCCGATGGGTTGTACCCAGCCGAGTTTGCCATTTGCGTCTACCGCATCGGTCAGTGCCTTCCAGCCTTTGATGATAACAGGCATGAAATCATCTTCGGACAAGATACCTGCATTTACACCATAAGCCAGTGCATAGACGAAGAAGCCGGTAGAACTTGTTTCGGGCGAAGGGTAGGAAGCTGGGTCTAAAAGACTGGCATGCCAGTATCCATCTTCATTTTGCAATTCGGCGACACGCGTACACAACTTGATAAACAGTTCTTCATAGTATGCACGCTCCATCAAACCTTTGGGCAGCTCTTGCAAGATTTCAGCTAATCCACCCAATACCCAGGCATTGCCACGTCCCCAAAATACTTTCTTTCCATTGGCTTCTTTCTTACCGAAGTAGCGCCAATCACGGTAGAAGAGGTTCTCTTCATTATCAAACAAATAATCGTAAGTAGCCCGGTATTCGTTATCCATAAATTGAAGGAACTTGCGGTTACCGGTTTCTCGGTACAATTTGGCATATACGGGAGGAGCCATGAATAGGGCATCACACCAGGTCCAGCGTTCCAAAGTTTTGCTATCGTTCTCCACTAATTTGAAAGGACCGTCGGAAGGATGATTGACTATCCACTCTGCACGTGCTAATGTAGGAATGAGTATATTTTCTTTCTTATACCTACGATATAGGTCTATAAAAGATTGTGATACGGCTATGTCATCGGCATGATACATGCGTTTGTAGGGCTGCCATCCGTTGCGGGAACCTATTTTGTATAGCCATTGGTAGTAAGTGCTATCCTTATCCTGTTGTTCCGCTAATCCTGCCCAATCAGCCATACCGACGTAAAGTGCCCCGTTGGTCCAGTCCAGGTCGTGATGTTCGTGTTCGGTACTGGGATTCTTTATCTGCCAATCCGCCACTTGCTTCATTATACCTTTGATTTCGGCTTTGCTGAAGGGTACTTGCGAGAATACCGTAGGGCAAACAAGCAGAAAGAATGCTGTAATAATTTGTCTGTTTATCTTCATAATTGTTTGATTAAAAAATAAAGGGAATTGTCTTTGTTCTCAATGGACACCGACAATTCCCTTGATGATAATCTTGAAAACGATCTTTTTACCTTATTTTAAACTGATATCTATTAATATTCCGGATTCTGTGGGAATTCAGCACCTGTATTTGCGTCTCTGATACTTTGTGGAATAGGCCATAATGCATGATAATCGCGCATAACAGGACCTGATTCTGTGTTGTATTTACGTGTACGTTCCAGTAGTTTGCCTGTTCTTACCAAAGTAAAGCGACGTGATTCTTCACCAACTAATTCACGGATACGTTCGTCTAATAAGAAGTCCATTGTCATTTCTTTATCAGTGATTTCAGTAGCGTGTGCACGACGGCGTACAACATTGATAGCCTCACGAGCACCCGGGATGTCACTTTTTCCTAGTCTTGCTTCACAAAGAAGTAAATAGGTTTCTGATAAACGGAATTTCATGCGATCGCGATAAGAACCGGTCAGAGAAAGATTCTCGGCACGTCCGTAGAAGAATTTAGTCAAAGCAGGATAAAGACGATAAGTAGTAAACCATGTTTCGTCAGTAATCTGAGCTTTCGTACCGTAAGTTTCAGGCATCTTGGGATTGTTATAGTACCAGTCGCGCTTGATGTTATACTCTGAGTTACGGATGTCATTCTTATCAAAGAAACCTGCGTCTTCACCAATCCACCATTTCATAGGAACTAGTTGAGACAGTCCACGACCGCCAAGGGAGTCGGCCAATGTGAAACCGGGAATCTCAAAATACTTGGGTTCCCAAGCGCGGCGGGTCCAATCATCAGAGTTTGTACCACCACCGGTGGTATTATATTCAAATTGCATCACCCAGATACTCTCCGTATTACCTGAAGTGCGGTTTTGGTTATTCTCTACAAATAAGTCAGAAAATACATCTCCTTTTTCTTTAGCTTTCTCGCCAAAACGATCTTCCATCAAGTGGAAATAACCACTTTCAATAACGTTAGAAGCAGCAGTTTCTGCCTTAGTATAATCTCCTTGCATTAGGTAGACTTCACTTAAGAGATGCTCGGCAGCCCATTTGGTTAACTTTCCTACTTTTACAGCATCAGGGTCTTTAGGAAGATTGTCAACGGCAAACTTCAAATCATCTACCATGTGAGAAATCACTTCCGTTTTCGGAGTACGAGTAAAGTCTACTTTAAAGTCTTCCTGAATCTTGTCAACATAAGGAACATCTCCATACAGATAAACCAGTGTGCGGTAAGCGTAAGCACGGAAGAAACGGGCTTCTGCCTGATAGAGTGCCTTGTCGGTGCTCTTATCCCAGTTGGTATTTATCTCGGAGTATTTCAACATTTCATTGGCACCTGCTATTAAGCTGTAAGCCCAGTTCCAATAGGAACCTACAATACCGGTATTCGGAGTTAATGTCAGATAGCCGAAAGGTTGGATAGAGCCATCCTTAGTACCCATTGTAGCAATGTCGGTAGCAATTTGCAGAGCCTCATACGGGCAGGCGGAATTGTGCATATAAGCTCCGTTTTCGCCCCATGTGTTATATTCGGAACGTGCTTCGGCATAGAGGCCTGTAGAACCGACCTCAAAACCGTAGGTACTTGTATAAGTATTGTCCGGTGCTAACTCGCTTTTCAGATTCTCGTCAAGGAAGTCGGAACAACCGGTGGCTGATACCGTCACTAACAGGGCAATAGCAGCTTTTGATATATAATTCTTCATTGTATATAAGTTTAAGTGTTTAGAATGTTAAGTTCAATCCCAATACATAAGAACGGGCAGTAGGATAGGAAGCAAACCAACTGTTATCGTAGTTCAATACGCTGTGTATATCACAGAAAGTATAAGGATTTTCTACGCTGAGGTTGATACCCAAGCCGGAGATACCCAGTTTCTTGATAAGATTAGCATCGAAATTATAACCTACGGTGATATTCTTAATTTGAACATAAGTGAAGTCCTTATAATAAGCGTGACCATCGAAGTTATTATATGCAGGTGATGCATATTTAGCATTCGTGCGTTCCGGTGTCCAATAGTCTGCATTATGCAGATAATTGTAGAGGTTGTAACTCCAGCTACCGATATTGGCTTCATTCAATTCACGAGTAACATTGAAGGTACCGTTCAGCAAGAATGAAAGATAGAAGTTCTTGTAGGTAAAAGTATTGCTCATTGACATCAGGAAGCTTGGATTCTTAGAACCAATCACGACTTTATCTTTAGAGTCTATATATCCGTTTCCATCTGTGTCTTTTACTTTGGCTGAACCGGGTTTGGCACCTTTTTGAATCTCTTTTTCTTTGCCATCGGCAGCGGTGTAAGTAAATTTATCACCTTCTTGCCAGATACCATCTACTTCGTAGTCGTAATAAACTCTTAGAGGCTTACCGATGAACCATTTATTCGTAATGTCGTCTTTCTTATCACCACGCAGGTCTACAATCTTGTCACGGTTCAGTGAGAAGATGACGCCGGTGCTCCATTCAAAATCTTTCTTGCGGATATTCACTGTGTTCAAAGTTACTTCAACACCCTTGTTGCGAGTCTTACCCACGTTATCCCAAATAGTTTTATAACCGTTCATGATGGGTACAGTACGTTTCATCAGCAAATCTTTGGTATTGGCAACATACATTTCGATATTACCATTAATGCGTCCGTTGAAGAATGAGTAGTCGATACCTACGTTGAAAGTATTGGTTGTTTCCCATTTCAGATTAGGATTACCTACACCATCGTTAGCCAAATAGGCACCGTTAACACCTGTTCCTCCGTCGCCCCAAATGTAGTTGGTGAGGTGCAGACGGTCTAGAGTTTGGTAAGGGTTTATGGCTTGGTTACCGTTAGAACCATAAGATACACGTAACTTTAATTGGTCTAACCAGCTTTGTGCACCTTCCATGAAATTTTCGGAAGCAATATTCCATGCAGCTGCTATAGAGGGGAAGATCGCATATTTATTGTTGGCACCAAAAGCCGAGTAACCATCGGAACGACCGGTCAGGGTTAACATGTATTTACCTGCATACGAATAGTTTAAACGAAGCATGTAAGACAACATAGATGTTTCTTGCAAGCTGGAACCTACAGTTTTCTTGTTTTCACCGGCACTGATATTGTGATAGCTGGAATCATCGTTCACAAAGCTTTCGGCAGATTGGTTGGACTTCTTTCTTTGAGTTTGTTGTACACTGAACAAACCGGTTGCATCCAAACGATGTTTGCCGAATTCACGATTGTACTTCAGTAAGTTTTCCCAAGTATAATCCCAGTAATGTTCATTGCTGATGCTGGCTTTGCCACTGGCTGTTCTGCCGTCTTTGGTGTCACGTCCATAATATGTACCTGTGAAACCGCTACGATAGTTATAACCGAAGGTTGTGCGGGCAGAAAGTCCCTTTACCGGTAACAAGATGTCAGCATAGGTATTGATGAAGAAGTTGCGGTTCGTCTGATCCTGGTCGGCATTGACGTTAGCCATCGGATTGATGATTAAAGACTGATCCATAGGCTCTTCATAGTAATTACCGTTCTCGTCTTTGTATATACCATAGGGGCTTTGCTTAACGGCATGCTCTATGTTTGGAGTAATGCCGCCGCCATCTCTTTGTACGAACTGGGTTTGTACGCCGATGGTCAGCCATTTATTCAATACCTGAGTTACACTTAAGTTCAAGTTGTAGCGTTTCATGGCGGAGTTGTAAACTACACCTTCTTGATCCAAGTAAGAAACTGCACCCATATAAGTAGTACTTTCGGTACCGCCGGAGATGCCCACTTGATGTTCCATTGTAAAGGCATTGCGGAAAATGAGATCTTGCCAATCGTTTGTGATACCTTGCTTGTAGTTTACAAGTTCGCTGGCACTTAATATATTTTCGGGAGCCAGTTGGTCACCGCTCCATCCGTCTTTCAGGCGGGCAATGTCTTGTTTGAATGTGATGTATTCATCCGGAGTCATCACGTCGATGGTCTGTTGAGGCTGCGACATTCTGAATTGTCCTTTGTAAGTGACTTGTGCTGCACCTTTCTTTCCTTTCTTTGATTGAATAAGGATGACACCGTTAGAACCGCGGGAACCGTAGATTGCTGCTGCGGATGCATCTTTCAATACACTCAAATTCTCGATAATATTGGGATCTATGTCACTCAAAGAACCATTGTAAGGTATACCATCCAATACAATAAGCGGGGAGTTGTCTGCGCTCAATGAGTTTTCACCACGAACACGCAGAGTTTGGTCAGCACCCGGTTTGGCATCACCGGTGGTTACGCTCAAACCCGGAATTTGGCCGGCAAGGCGATCCATCAGGTTACTACTGTTTATCATGTTCAGCTTCTTCTGGTCTACTGATACAAGACCACCGGTCAAGTCTGATTTACGCTGGGTACCGTAACCGATCACTACGACTTCGGCAAGGGTTTTACTGTCTTCTACCAATTTTACAATGTTCTTACTTCCGGCTTTGATGTTTTCTGTTACAAATCCGATGTATGAAATCTGTAGATTGGCTCCGAAGGGTGCATTGATAGAATATTTTCCATCAATATCGGTAATTACACCAGTGGTGGTACCTACTACCATTACATTGGCTCCGATAATCGGCTCACCGTTTTCATCTACTACAGTTCCTGTTATTGTTTGAGGGCTTCCGGATGGTTTTGCGTTCTTTCCGGTATATAGTATAATGTGTGTTGCGTCGATTTCAAACTTGATATTTGTTCCTTTTAGCAGGGCGGCAATCGTTTTGCCGATTGTTTCGTTCTTTACGTTGAGGCTGACTTTCTGTCCTACGTTCAACTGTTGTGATTCGTAGAAGAAAGTATATCCGCTTGCCTTCTCTATTTTAGGCATAGCTTCTGATAATGAAATATTTGCGAAACTTAGTGTGATGCGTTTCCCTTGTTTTTGTGCAGAAACGGGAGCACACAGAAGTATCAGTATAAGAACGATAAATTGCTTTCTTATATCCATAATTGTTTTAAATTTAAAGATTAATGTAGGTCTTGAATGTAACTAAACCTCTTGAATAGTTACATCTGTTTTATTGGTTATTAATAGTGTATAAATCTCAAATATCTGTATTTACATAGGCATTTTAAGTTTGTTTTTCTTCTATTTTGTATCTGCAAACGAAATGGTTAACTCATTTTCTTCGCTAAAGGAATATTTCATAGGTCGGATGCGTGCCATAATACGCAGGATCTCGTCCAGCGGTTCGTTGCGCAACGTAAACGTATAGAAATATTTATTGGCCAATGCCGGGTCCAAATCAATCTTAACACGATACCATCTGGAGAGTAATTTACAGATATCTCCCAATGAACGGTTCTTGAAGACCAGTTCGGTGTTAGCCCACGAAGATGCAAATCTCACATCATCTTTTTCTACCTTCAGCGTCTGGGTTTTCCGGTTATAAATGGCCGTTTCACCCGGTTTGAGGAAACGGTTCACGGTCTTGGTTTCCAAAGAGACGGAGCCTTCGACCAAACTTACCAATGTATTCTCCGAACCAGGGAATGCATCGACATTGAATTTGGTTCCGTGAACTACGATACGCATACCTTCTGTTTGTACTACAAAAGGTTTGTCGGCATCGTGTGCCACGTCAAAGTAGGCTTCACCGGTGACGTTTACCATACGCTCGTTTCCATTCATTTGTGATACGTATTGTAACGCAGTCTCCGTATGCATCCATACTTCGCTACCGTCAGGAAGGAGTACCTTCGACTTGCCCGACAAATTGGTGTACAGTTGTGGTACGGGTTCGGGTTGTCCGTTGAGGAAACCTATATAGAATGAGCAACCTATGGCAATAGCTATACAAGCTGCTGCTACATAGCGGTACATCCGTTTCAGTTCGAAGCGTTTCTTTGCAGGGGCTTCGGCTGGTTTCGGTTGTGCGGCATGCATGCGGTTGACCAGTTCATTCCAGTAAAATTCAGTATTGGGCGTATAATTATCTACGTTTGCCTGAATCTTTTCCCATAATTGCTGTAGCTCCTTGAATAGCGCTTCGTTGTTACTATTGCGCAACCAAGTTTCCAACTGCCGCTCTTCGTCTGCGGAAATTTCCTGTTTCAGCTTAGGAATGATTAAATTCCAAGGAACACTTTTTTTCATTATCATGATAATATTTTTTTGAGGCCTTCACTTATATGACACATCAATTTGACCTGACCCTTATTCAATTCAAATATTTTTTTTAGAAATTTCTAAGAATGAATAATATTAGTACCTTTGCTGCATAAAATAGCCTTGTCTAATACTATTATACTCTATTAAGTATGTCAGCAACGGACGATATCCTATTGTTACAATTAATCAAGAAAGATGACGAGAAGGCGTTCAGACACCTCTTTGACACCTATTTTGTTTCACTTTGCCGCTTTATGTTACTCTACGTAAAGGATAAGCAGGAGGTGGAGGAAATTGCTTTGACTATATTTATGAACTTGTGGGAGAATAGGGCGACGTTGGAATTGAAGATATCTTTCAAGGCTTATCTTTTTCAGGCGGCACGCAACCGTTGCTTGAATGCGTTGCGCGATGAGAAGAATACTGTGAGTGTAGAAGAGTCGGAAGATTGTGCTTATGAGTTGGCTGCTGATGCTTCTCTGGAAATGGAGGAGCTGAATCATTTGATTGAAGAAGCGGTTTGTGCATTAGCCGATAAGTGCCAGCAAGTTTATCGCAAGAGTAGGGAAGAGGGAAAGACGAATCAGGAAATTGCGGATGAGATGGATATATCGGTAAAGACGGTGGAGGCTCAGATTACTAAAGCATTGAAACATATCAAGAAGTTTTTGGGAGAACAATACACTTATCTTTTCTAGTAGGTGCACAGGTTGCATATACTTTCACTTACTTTTTCGAAAGAATTTGATATAAGAATATCCTGCATAGTTTCTCCTCCTCTTGGGAGGAGGAGTACGG
>USLU01000020.1 GCA_900555635.1 uncultured Bacteroides sp. | reverse complement strand
CCGCTGTTTGCCTGCGTAGCCTTTCAGCTAAGTTATAACCATTTTTTCGACAAACCGGAGCAACTTTATCTGGCTTACATGACAAATGTGTTGAATGGTGTACCGGACGAAGGCGCCCCTTATATTTATGGAACTTTCGCTGAAGCCATGCGTGAAAACTTTCCCGACCAGGTGGAAGATGCAACAGTTTGGCGGGATTCTTGGGAAAGAATCTTTTATCATGGCAATGTGCGTTTATCTCAGCGCACCATTTATGCAGATACCCATATTTTTTCTACTATGGGTATCAAAGTATTAGCTGGTAATGCAGAAGATTTGAAAACAGTAGAGAATATATTCATTTCACGTTCGTTGGCAGATAAAATATGTGAAGGTGCTGAGTTGTCTACGGTTATTGGCAAGCAGCTGTATCTTGACCGCAAGTTACCGGTAACTGTTCGCGGTGTTTTCGAAGATTTACCCGAGAATACGGATGTACCTTTTCAGGTAGTGGCTTCCATGAATCATTTTTGGAACAATAAGCGGGGCGGTTGGGGATTTGATATCAGCTATGCCTCTCTGATCCGTTTTAAGAACCCGGAACAAGATATTCCAATGGTAGAGGCACGGGTGCCGGAAATGATAAAGAAATATTTGCCTAATTTTAATAAAGATACCAATGACAGTTGGGCTATTGACTTCCGCCGTTTAACAGACTTGCATACAGAGAATACTTCCGTCAGCACAATGATAGTAGTAATGACCATACTGGCGATAACTATTCTGCTGATAGCTGCATTCAACTATGTGCTGATTTCTTTGTCTTCTTTGGCGCGTCGTGCCAAGGAAGTAGGGGTGCATAAATGCAATGGTGCGGCCAATGGTACAATATTTGGTCTGTTCTTGAATGAAACAATTATACTGATACTGGTTTCAGTATGCTTGACAGGTGGGTTGATGTATCTTTTCCGTGATTTTGTAGAGGAGATGGCGGCCGCGAAACTCTTATCGCTATTCACAGTACAAAACTTATGGGTGCCCGGAATAGTGGTGCTGTTTGTTTTGCTTCTGGCAGGTATATTGCCGGCATGGATATTTTCATCGATACCCGTGACACAAGTCTTTCGCCGTTATACCGAACGTAATACCTCATGGAAACGTCCGTTGCTATTCATCCAGTTTATAGGAGTTTCGTTTATCTTTTGTTTCTTGTTGGTGGTTATGTACCAGTATAATCTGGTTGTAAATCGTCCTTTGAATTACGATCCTTCGCGAGTGGTGACTTGTTGGGCGGAAGTAGGAGGTGATTATCAAAACCGGGTTACTCTTTTTGGCGGTCTGCCTGTGGTTGAAAGCTATACTTGCTCAAGCCAGCTCATTATCGAAGGATATAGTGGCGATACATTTGATACAGGCGATGGACATAAAGTGAATACCCGTCTTGATTGGGTCACCCGTAGCTTCGTGCCTATGATGAAAATCAAGCTGATAGAGGGAAATAACTTTTCTGCTGCAAAAAACAGTGACAGTTCGTGGGCGGATAACAATGAATTGATTGTTAATGAAACCTTTGTTCGTCAGGCAGGGTGGACCGGCAATGTGGTAGGTCGTGTAGTAAAGTGGGCAGGTACTAATTTCACCATAGTGGGGGTAATGGAAGATTATCCTATCAACAGCGCTTTCGAAGAGCAATCTCCTATTGCTTTGGTAGTCAAAGAGAATTGGGGATGTACACATTACATACGACTGAAAGAACCTTTTGATGAAAATCTGGCAGCACTCAATCGCTCGATGCAGGAAATGTTTCCTACGGATGATGTTGTATTCACTTCTTTGGAGAAGAATTTGGAAGACCAATATATAGATGTACGTCGTTTCCGTAGCGTTGTACTGCTGGCTAGTTGCTCCATTTTCTTCATTACTTTGATGGGCTTATTGGGATATGTGAATGATGAGGTACGCCGTCGTAGCAAGGAGATCGCTATTCGTAAAGTGAATGGTGCCGAAGCTGGGAATATTATTCAACTGCTGACTAGAGAAATTACTTGGATTGCGATTCCCGGAGTTTGTATAGGAGGTATTTGTGCTTATATCTTCGGTCAACGTTGGTTGGATAGTTTTGCGGAACAAGTGCATGTAGGTGTCGGAGCATTTTTGATTGTTATTTTATTGCTATTGATAACAATTGCTGCATGTATTGTACTACGTACCTGGAACATTGCCAACGAAAACCCGGTAAAAAGTATCAAGAGCGAATAAAAATCCCGAAACACTTGACATCGGCTTTTTAATGTTGTATATTTGTAAAATGAATTTATAGATACTTCATTTTTAAATTAGCGTAAAAGGAGAGGCATTGCTTCTCCTTTTTTTATTCTCTTATCGGATGTACATTTCAAATCCCTCACATTTGCTCCCCTAATGCTGCACTTTACCGACCTAAACCTCAGGGTTAAGCAACCTAAACCTGTGGCATTTCACCTGAAAACCTCTGTGGTTTTGGTGATAAGCCCCGTCATTTCAGGCGATGAAGTGTGTCGTTTCAGATGGTATGTTTGGGCAAAACGCATCATGCGTTCAGGGTAAACAGATGATGTGTTTAGGGCAAACAGATGATGTGTTTAGGGCAAACGGATGATGTGTTTTGAAACAGGATGTGATGAGGCTCTGTTAATGTTACATAAATCTGCTCTTGACAAAAAAGAAAGGTATTGGACTACATTGTTTGCAATATGGCTAGAAAGTGTTATATTTGCAATAAATATGGAAGATGATGACAAAGATAACAGAATACCACCGTCAGGTTACAGCGCAGAAGATAGCTTCCGTAGCGTTTTGGCAGAAGCATCCGATGTCTCGTATCGAACGTTTGAATCAATTCAAACGGTTGCGGGAACAACGGCTTGCAAGGGAATCCAAATCAATGCACTCAGAAAATATGCAGTAGAAGAAGGGTGCTGGTTTTCGGATATATCAGTTTTGGGTGACTTTGTTGATAGAGGTTCTGAAAATGAAGTTTACTCAGCCTTTGATACAGAAATTATCTATAAACTCAATGACTTTAGATATGCCGATGATAATCTGAATTCTTTTTTTGAAAGAATTCAGATTCATAATCATTATTTTCCTGAATGTAAGTATGATTTGATAGGATTTGCTCAGAATCAAAGTGGCAAGATTTGTGCTGTATTGACTCAACCTTTCATTCATGCCGACCGTGAAGCTACGAGTGATGAAATATCAGACGCTTTAATGATGAGTGGTTTTTTGCCTCAGTTAGGAGGCGAATATTTCACTAACGGAGAGTACGATATTTTCGATGCTTTACCTAATAATGTATTATATGGTACAGATGGGCATCTTTATTTCATAGATACAATTATTTACTCTACGCAGAGCGGAGGTATTCAGACATATCGCTCTCTTTCACCCCGCTTTTCTGGTAATGTCACTAGTTGATAATCTTTTCACATAAATCCACAACGCAATAGCAGCCGTTACAAATGCGAAGAAGTCCGATACCGGCATAGATATCCAGATGCCGTTCAAGCCAAAGTAATGCGGAAAAATCAATAATCCTGGTAGCAGGTATAACAGCTGGCGTGTCAGTGATAAGAAGATACTGATCTTAGCCTTCCCGATACTTTGGAAGAAGTTACCGATTACAATCTGTGCACCGACAAACGGGAACATAGCTATAGCAATACGTACACCTCTTGATGCCATATCAATCAGTTGCTCATCACTGGTGAAAAGAGCTGATACGGCATGCGGAAAGAGTTCGCAGATAATGAATCCAGTACTGGTGATACATACACCCGTTATAATGCCCAGGCGTAATGTAGCCTTGACGCGGTCGTGCTTCTGTGCACCGAAGTTATAGCCTATAATGGGCTGCATTCCCATGGTCAACCCTAAAACAATCATTACATAGAGTACCAGTAAACGGTTCATGATGCCGTATGCACCGATAGCCATATCACCACCATAATGTTGCAGGCTGTTATTGACGATAATAACGATAACGCATGCTGTAACATTCATCAGAAATGGCGACATACCTATGGAGAGGATACTTCCGATGATGCGCTTCTTCATCTTCCAGAATCCACTATGAAGACGTACGATACTTGTCTTTTGAAAGAAATGACTTACTACCCACACCATACCGATAAACTGTGAAATCACTGTTGCCGTTGCCGCACCTTTGATTCCCCAATCAAAATGGAAGATAAAGATAGGTGCAAGAATGACGTTGCAGACTACCGTCACCATCGAAGTCAACATGGCTTTCTTGGGATACCCTGTGGCACGCATGATGTTATTCAACCCGATCATGGTATAGGTTATGGGAGTACCCAGCAAAATAACCTGCATAAAGTCGCGTGCGTATGGCAATGTTTCATTGCTGGCGCCAAAAAAGAGAAGTATCTCATCCAGAAAAATAAAAGAGATACCACCAAATACGAACGCATTGATGAGGCAGAACATCAGTGTATTCCCTAAGACTTCCGTTGCACCATCCAGATCTTTTTGACCCAACCGGATAGATGAAATGGTAGAACCACCCGCCGAAACCATTGTACAGAAGGCTACTACTAAGTTCATTAACGGGAAAGTGATGGCTAATCCTGCAATACCCATTGCACCGACACCATGACCAATGAAAATACTGTCGATGATGTTATACAATGAGGTAATAGTCATACCAATAATGGCAGGTATGGAGTACTGTAGCAGCAGTTTACCAATGCGTTCGGTTCCTAAAATATGCGGGTTGTTCATTGATTTGGACTGATTTAGATGCACAAAGATAGGAAATATTTGTTTGGTTCGATGATTATTCAGACCTTTGTGCCCGATAATAGTAAAGGTATTAACTGTTTTAGGAAAAAGAAAGTTTATGGACACAACGAAAACAAAGGCCGTTCTTTTTGATTTTGACGGTGTGGTGGTTGACACCGAAACGCAATACAGTCACTTCTGGCATCAGATGGGAGTGGAATATCTGGGAATAGATGATATAGAAGGTCGGGTGAAAGGTCAGACACTAGTCTATATCTATGATACATTTTTTCCGGGCATGATAAAGGAGCAGGCTGAAATTACAGAACGCCTGAACCGATTTGAGCAGGAAATGTCGTTTGACTTTATCCCCGGTGTACTCGATTTTATAGCAGATCTTCATCGTCACAATGTGAAGACCGCAGTAGTTACCAGCTCCAACGAAGCGAAGATGGCAGCTGTTTATCGTGTTCATCCTGAAATAAAGACACTCTTCGACCGTATCCTTACTGCTGAAATGTTTACTGCCTCCAAACCTGCACCCGATTGTTTCTTGCTCGGTATGGATGTCTTCGGAACGACCTCTGATACTACTTATGTCTTTGAAGATTCTTTCAATGGATTGAAAGCGGGAATGGCATCCGGTGCAACAGTTATCGGTCTGGCTACGACTAATTCACGCGAAGATATCGCTCCGTTATGTCATTATATCTTAGAAGACTTTGTTGGCTTCACTTACGATAAATTAACCCAATTGCATAAGTAATCAGAAAAAGGATTACCTTTGCGCCCGTAATTTTAAAATAGAAATAAAATGGCTGGATATATTTCAGACGACACTCGCAAAGTGACTACTCATCGCCTCATTGAAATGAAACAGAGAGGTGAAAAGATATCAATGTTGACATCTTACGACTATACCATGGCACAAATAGTAGATGGTGCCGGTATCGATGTTATATTGGTAGGAGACTCTGCCTCCAATGTGATGGCAGGTAATGTGACTACACTTCCCATCACTCTCGATCAAATGATTTATCATGGAAAGTCTGTGGTTCGTGGTGTGAAGCGTGCTATGGTAGTGGTAGATATGCCGTTCGGTTCTTATCAAGGTAATGAAATGGAAGGCTTGGCCTCTGCCATTCGTATTATGAAAGAAAGCCATGCCGATGCTTTGAAGCTGGAAGGTGGCGAAGAAATCATCGGTACGGTGAAACGTATTCTCAGCGCCGGTATACCTATTATGGGACATCTCGGACTGATGCCGCAATCCATCAATAAATATGGTACCTATACCGTTCGTGCCAAAGACGATGCAGAAGCAGACAAGCTGATAAGCGATGCGCACATGTTGGAAGAAGCCGGATGCTTTGCATTGGTATTGGAGAAAATACCCGCTGCATTGGCTGCACGTGTGGCAAGCGAGTTGACTATTCCTGTTATCGGTATTGGTGCCGGTAGTGATGTGGATGGCCAGGTGCTTGTGATACAAGATATGTTGGGGATGAACAATGGATTCCGTCCGCGCTTCTTGCGCCGTTATGCCGATTTGCATACAATCATGACGGATGCAATCAGCCGATACATATCTGATGTGAAGAACTTAGATTTCCCGAATGAAAAAGAACAATACTAGTGGACTTATGACGCTGAACTTTTGGCGGATGTGTGCATCAAATTTATTGTTGTTTGCGTCCGTATACATGCTTTTCCCATTGTTGCCCTTTGTAATAGGACAACGATTGGGTATATCCGTTGCAGAGACGGGAAGCATGTTTTTAGTGTTTGCAGCGGCTATGTTCCTGGTAGGACCGTTTCATGCTTATTTGGGCGACGCTTACAAAAGGAAGCGCGTACTGCTATATTCCATATTTGTGATGTCAGGGGCTGTGTTGGGATATGCTTTTGTAGATACTTATGCGAAACTCCTGCTGCTTGCTTTGGTGCAAGGTGGCTGTTTCGGATTGGCAACAACGGCAGGTATCACTGTAGCTATTGATATAACGACTTCCGCTCGTCGCAGTGCGGGCAATATAGTATATGCCTGGACTTCCCGGTTAGGAATGCTGGCTGGCGTTGTATTAGGTATTTGGCTGTATCGGATTTATGGTTTCCGTACCATGATCTATCTTTCTGTGGCGTTGGGAATATTCAGTATGTTCTTTATTTCGAGAGTATATGTTGCTTTTCGGGCTCCGATAGGAGTAGCAATTTGTAACTTCGATCGTTTCCTGTTACCGCGTGCATGGTTGTTGGCTATTAATACGTTGCTGATCGCTTTTGTACCGGGAGTACTGCTGCCGTTAATGTTTACGGGTGATTATTGGTCTTTATTGACATTGGTAATTCTAGCAGTCATTATAGTACCATTTACGAAAATGTTTGTAAAGCTGTCGCATCATTGCCAGCGAGGAACAGCGAATACTACCTGCCATCTATCTATGGAGGCAGGTATGCTGATAGGTATGGCAATGGCATGCCGAATAATGGATAAAGCACTGGTTTATCAAACTGCTTCAGTAGCTGCTATCTTGGCTTTGTTCCTTTTTGTGTTAGTGACTTATCCTTATTATAAGAAGAAGAAAGTGAGAGAATAGTGATTAGTGATTTGTTTGTACTGCTGCAAATATGTACGGTACAAAAATAATCAATCCTATAATTGCCGCCGCAACAGCGCATACAAGCACTGCTCCGGCGGCAATGTCTTTTACTTGACCGGCAATAGGATGCCGTCCGGGAGAAACTAAATCCACCAATCTTTCTATAGCGGTGTTGAATAATTCGGCCGCAATCACGACTCCGATGCAGAGAATGATAATCAGCCATTCCGCCCTGGTAATGCCGAATAGGAATCCAGCCACCACTACTACTGTTGAAGTGATAAGGTGGAAACTTAAATTCTGCTCTTTGCCTACACAGCTTTTAATACCTTGCCAGGCAAAGCCAAAACTTCGCAGTTGCTTCTTAAAATCGTATTTCATAAGTTAAGAATTAATTTCTACTTACTTGCTTTACTCCCTTAATTGTTCTCAGTTTCTTTATCAATGCTTCTAATCGTCCCGTATCGCCGACCATAATGGTTAGTGTACCGGAGAATAGCCCATCGTTAGAGTCTATTCCGATACTTCGGAGAGTGATGCCGGTCTCTTTGGAAATGATAGAAGTAATGTTTGTTACAATACCGATATCATCATGTCCCACCACACGCAGAGTGATAGGATATTGTGTCCCTTGCGATTTTCCCGCCCAGCGGGCTTTTACGATGCGATAGCCAAAGCGTGCGTGCAGGTCACTGGCGTTGGGGCAGTCGCTACGGTGAATCTTAATACCCCCTGTTACGCTGACAAAACCAAACACATCATCTCCATAAATCGGACTACAGCAACGTGCCAGTTTGAAATCCAATCCCTTTAGATTCTGATCGATAACAAGTACATCTTCCTTCGATTGAATTTCTTCGGGCATGCCTTGCTGAAGGTTGTAACCTTCGGCACTGCGGTAGGTTATCTCATCGTGTATGTCGTTATCACGTTTCTGCTGTTCAAGGTATTTGTCGAGGAACTCATTTACATCAAGCACCTCGTCGGCAATGGCTTGGTAGAAGTCGGTCACCACTTTAAAACCGAGACGTTTGATAAGGCGCATCATGGTAGATTCATCATAATCAATCTTCCGGTTTTTGAATTTACGTTCCAATGTCTCTTTGGCGAAAGCATGCTGGCGGGCAGCCATTTCTTTCAATGCCTGGCGTATCTTGGTACGTGCTTTCGATGTAGTTACAATGTTCAGCCAGTCTTGCTTCGGTGTCTGGGTGTTCGATGTCATGATCTCTACCTGATCACCACTTTGCAGGATATGCTTTAACTGTACATTTTTGCTGTTTACCTTAGCGCCGATGCACTTGCAACCTAATTTGGTGTGGATATGGAAGGCAAAATCCAGTACTGTGGAACCTTTGCCCAACTTAAATAGATCCCCTTTAGGTGTAAAAACAAAAACTTCGTCTTCGTATAGGTCTAATTTGAAACGATCCATTGCTTCGAGACCATTATCCGAGTTCTCCAAAGCCTCACGTACAGAAGTCAACCATTCGTCGATACCCGTTTCACCTTTTATGCCTTTATAGCGCCAGTGTGCGGCAAGACCACGTTCGGCAATCTCGTCCATACGCTCAGTACGAATCTGCACTTCCACCCATTTGCCTTCGGGTCCCATTACGGTGATATGCAAAGACTCATATCCGTTGCTCTTGGGCACGGAAAGCCAGTCGCGCAAACGTTTTGGATTGGGTTGGTACATGTCTGTAACAATAGAATAAGCTTGCCAACACTCCAACTTCTCCTTTTCCCGGGCAGAATTAAGAATCACACGGATGGCGAACAAATCGTATACATTTTCGAAAGGGCATTTCTGTTTCTTCATCTTCTGGTAGATGGAGTGTATGGATTTGGTTCGTCCTTTGAGGTGAAACTTTAACCCGGCTTCTTTCAGCTTTTTTTGTATCGGAGCAATGAAAGCAGCAATATACTTGTCCCGCGAAGCTTTTGTTTCGTTGAGCTTTTCTTTTATATGGTAGTATTTCTCCTTTTCAGTATATTTCAGGGAGAGATCTTCTAATTCTGATTTTAGTTTATATAAACCCAGTTTGTGGGCGAGGGGAGCATAAAGGTATGCTGCCTCGTTGGCTACTTGACGGCGGGCATTGTCGTTATCACAGTCTTTTATCTGCCGCATAATGTTTACACGGTCGGCAATCATGATGAGAATGACACGCATATCTTCGGCAAAAGATAGTAAGAAATTGCGGAAATTCTCCGATTCGATAATCGGACTTTTTGAATATAATTCGTTTACACGTATCAAACCGCGAATAATGCCTGCTACGTCCTCGCCATAAGTACGTTCTACTTCTTCAGTGGTACAAATGCCGCAACGTACGGAGTCGTGAAGCATTAATCCAAAGATGGAGGCACGTTTCATACCGATCTCTTCAACAACAATAACAGCGGTTTGCATATCCTTGATAATGGGGTTCAAGCCGAATATATCCCGTTGGATATGGTTGTTTTTTATTGTATTGACAAGATGTGTTTTCAGTTTCTTACAGTCACCTTTCAGGAGCGTTTCGCCGGAAAGCTGTAATAATTTTCGGTAGAGCGTGAAGAGTAATTCCTTCTCATCAGTAGTGAAAAATTCATCTGTTTCCATAATCGTCCGTATTTTGTGCCTCAAAGTTAGTTTTTTTCTTGTTTTTGTAGGCAGCCGTTCTGCTTTTTTTGTATTTTTGGGCATGAATTAATAAAACAATATATTATGATGACACCGCAAGACAAAGAGCTGCTCGTAAAAAAGGGTATCTCTGAACAACAAATTGCCGACCAGTTGGCTTGTTTTGAAAAAGGGTTTCCGTATCTAAAGTTATTTGCTGCAGCTTCTGTAGATAAAGGTATATTGGCTCCGGATGCTGATGAACAGGAGAAATATTTGGATGCGTGGGAAGCATATACTCAGACTGACAAGACGGTTGTTAAGTTTGTACCGGCTTCGGGTGCTGCTAGTCGTATGTTTAAGAATTTGTTTGAATTTCTGGGAGCCGACTACGATATTCCTCAATCAAGTTTTGAAAAAACATTCTTTGAGAAAATTGAAAAGTTTGCTTTTTATGATGATTTGAATGTAGCTTGCAAAGAAACGACAGGTAAAGATATTCCTGCATTGATAGCTGACGGAAACTATAAGGCTGTAGTCGCTGCATTGCTCGAAGCTGCCGGTTTGAATTATGGCGCTCTTCCCAAAGGGTTGCTCAAATTCCATAAATATGAGGATGGTAGTCGTACTCCATTGGAAGAGCATTTGGTGGAAGGTGCATTATATGCCGCCAATAGAAATGGCAAGGTGAATGTACATTTTACCGTATCGCCCGAACATCGTGCTCTATTTAAGGCTTTGGTTGATAAGAAAGCAGCTGTTTATGCCAAGAAGTATGGTGTGGATTATAATATTTCTTTCTCGGAACAGAAGTCAAGTACCGATACTGTAGCTGCCGATATGGAAAACAATCTGTTCCGTGATAATGGAAAATTGGTGTTCCGTCCGGGTGGTCATGGTGCCCTTATCGAAAATTTGAATGACCTCGACGCAGATGTTATCTTTATTAAGAACATTGACAATGTGGTACCCGATAAGTTAAAAGGAGATACCGTATTATATAAGAAACTGATAGCCGGTGTACTGATTACTTTGCAGCAACAAGCTTTTGCTTATTTGCAATTGTTGGATGGTGGCAAATATACCCACGAACAGATATTGGAAATCCTTCAGTTCCTGCAAAAGAAACTTTACTGCAAGAATCCTGAAGTGAAGGATCTCGAAGATGCTGAATTAGTGATCTATTTGAAGAATAAGTTGAACCGCCCGATGCGTGTATGTGGTATGGTGAAGAATGTAGGCGAACCCGGTGGTGGTCCGTTCCTGGCATATAATAGCGACGGCACTATCTCATTACAGATACTTGAGAGTTCACAGATTGATATGAATGATCCTGAAAAGAAGGAAATGTTTGAAAAGGGTACTCACTTCAATCCAGTAGATCTGGTTTGTGCTGTAAGAGATTACAAAGGTCACAAATTCGATCTCGTGAAGTTTGTAGATAAAGCTACCGGTTTTATTTCGTATAAGTCCAAGAATGGTAAAGATTTGAAAGCGCTTGAACTTCCCGGTCTTTGGAATGGTGCGATGAGCGATTGGAATACTGTTTTTGTAGAAGTGTCTCTGAATACATTTAATCCGGTAAAGACGGTGAATGATTTGTTGAGAGAACAACACCAATAAAATAAAGAGTGAAAAATAAAGAATGAAGAATTATCTGCGCAATTATGCCGCATGGTAATTCTTCATTCTTCATTTTATTGATGTATGTATGTTTGCATGAAAGAGTCTGCTTTTAGTCCCATTTTTATTTCTTATCTTTGCAGAAATTTAGATAGAAAAGTCTTATATAAAACATATTATGAAGAAAATTTTATTGTTAGGTTCAGGGGAATTGGGTAAGGAATTTGTGATTTCCGCTCAACGCAAAGGTCAATACGTCATTGCTTGCGACTCGTATGCCGGAGCTCCTGCCATGCAGGTGGCAGATGAATGTGAAGTGTTCAGTATGTTGGATGGTGATGCTTTGGAACGCGCAGTGCGCAAGCATCAGCCGGATATTATTGTACCCGAAATTGAGGCTATACGTACGGAACGTTTGTACGATTTCGAAAAAGAAGGAATTCAGGTAGTGCCCAGTGCGCGTGCCGTCAACTTCACGATGAACCGTAAAGCGATACGTGATCTTGCTGCCAAAGAACTTGGCTTGAAAACCGCTAAATATTTCTATGCAACCTCTTTAGACGAATTGAAAGAAGCTGCCGGTAAGATTGGCTTTCCTTGTGTGGTAAAACCGTTGATGTCTTCTTCGGGAAAGGGACAATCTCTCGTGAAAAGCGCCGATGAACTGGAACATGCTTGGGAGTATGGTTGTAATGGAAGCCGTGGTGATATCAAAGAACTTATCATTGAAGAATTTATTAAATTTGATAGTGAAATAACCTTGCTTACTGTTACTCAAAAGAATGGTCCTACTTTGTTTTGCCCACCTATCGGACATGTACAAAAAGGAGGAGACTATCGTGAAAGTTTCCAACCTGCTCATATCGATCCCGCTCACTTGAGGGAAGCACAGGAAATGGCGGAAAAAGTAACCCGTGCTTTGACCGGTGCCGGATTGTGGGGAGTAGAATTTTTCCTTAGCCATGATAATGGAGTCTATTTCTCTGAGCTTTCTCCTCGTCCGCACGATACGGGTATGGTAACTTTGGCAGGGACCCAAAACTTAAATGAGTTTGAGTTGCATTTGCGTGCCGTATTGGGGTTGCCTATCCCCAATATTAAGCAGGAGCGTATAGGGGCAAGTGCCGTGATCCTTTCTACAATAGCTAGTCAGGAACGTCCTAACTATCGCGGAATGGAAGAGGTGACCAAAGAAGAAGATACATATCTGCGCATTTTCGGTAAACCGACTACCCGCGTAAACCGTCGCATGGGTGTGGTGCTCTGTTATGCACCGTTAGGTAGCGATCTTGATGCATTGCGTGATAAGGCGAAAGAAATTGCTGAAAGAGTAGAAGTGTATTGAGTTATGAGTTATTAGTTATAAGTTATTTGCTTGTTTTCGCTCTACATATTTTTGAAGCCACAAGCAAATAACTTATAACTAATAACTCATAACTAATCAAACAGTCCCGGATAAATTTCTCCTCCTAATTCCGTTACATCGAGGCTTTGTAACAATGTTCCATCAGGAGCATAGAAGTATTGAAATTCTTCATCAGAATTATATTGCTCGGTTTCAATAATAATAACTGTGGGTTTGCTTGGGAAGGTGATAATTCTTACATCTTTCAACCTCATTTCGGCCATTGTACTGTTCATAAAAGCAGACGCAACAGGAGTCGGCACTTTTTCCAGAGATTCTACATCTGTTTCAGTCATTAACCATTCGGCTTTGTTATTAAACCATACGTCGATTTCCTGATTATCTTTTATAAACTCTGCAACATAACAATCTGCCATTTGCTCCCATTCTACATTGGTGGCATTAGGATACATTTTTTTTAAAGCTGCTCCCATTTTAGCAGGTAGATTATCGTCTGCAAAAAGAGAAATAGAAATCAATAATAACAAGCTTGTAAGAAAGCTAAATCTAATTTTTTCCATAATCAAGGTGGTCTTTAAGTTTGATAGAAAAACAACCTTGCATGCTTTTTGTTTAATTAGTAAGAATAAAGTTATTTATCAGCTGAACTTACCTTTAAATACATATGCTTTTTCTCCAAAGTCAATTTCCGGTAACGTAGCTTCTGCCTTAAATATTCCATAAACAGAAGAACCCGAACCACTCATCGAAGCATATAGGGCCCCTTGTCTGTACATTTCTTCTTTTATATCTCCAATGACAGGAAACTGAGGGAATACACTTTCTTCAAAATCGTTTATCATACGTTCCTTCCACTCCTTGACAGGCAATTGTATGATCTCTTTCAGAGACATATCAGGCTGATGAGGTTTTATTTTTGAGAAAGCATCCCGTGTTGAAACGAAAATATCGGGTTTTACCAGCCAGAGCTGATATCCTTTAAGAGATAGTTGGAGAGGAGAGAAGATGTTTCCGATTCCTTCTGCATATGTAGGCTTGTTCTTGATGAAGAAAGCGCAATCTGCGCCTAAACTGGCAGCGTAACCCTCTAGCGTTTCATCCTTTAACTTGAGATCAAATTTATCATTTAGCAATTTCAGCATGAAAGCTGCGTCTGCCGATCCTCCGCCTAATCCGGCTCCTGAAGGGATATGCTTGAACAAATGGATATCTACGGGAGGGAGATGAAAATCTTTATCGAGCAATTTATACGCTTTTACTACCAGATTATTTTCTGCTTCACCCGCTATTTCTAAACCGGCCTGATGCAAACGATATTTCTCAATTCTTCCCTGCAGTATATTAACTTCCAGCGCATCTTCAACCGGAATAGGATAAAATATAGTTTCCAGATTATGATATCCGTCAGGGCGTTTTTCGGTTATATTCAGCCCAAGGTTTATTTTGGCATTTGGAAAGACAAGCATCTTCTTTAGTTATAAGTTATGAGTTATAAGTTATTTGTTGATGGATGCAAAGTTAACAAATTATTAATAACTTATCTCTGATTCGTCATTGAACGATTAAAGAAAAAGAACTATCTTTGCTCTCCCTTTTTTGTAGATACTCTTATTGAGTCATCAGCAAATAACTTATAACTCATAATTTATAACTATATAAAGTGGCAGAACAAAAAAAATACTCTCGTACTCCAAAAGGTAAGACGCCGCAGCCTGTTACAGACTACGGGCGTATCCAGCCGCAAGCTCCCGAATTGGAAGAGGCTGTGTTGGGTGCATTGATGATTGAGAAAGATGCTTATTCGTTAGTAAGTGAAATTCTTCGTCCCGAGTCTTTTTATGAACACCGGCATCAGTTAATATATTCGGCAATTACCGATTTGGCTGTAAATCAAAAGCCGGTCGATATTCTTACTGTCAAAGAGCAACTTGCCAAACGGGGGGACTTGGAGGAGGTGGGTGGACCTTTCTACATCACCCAATTGAGCAGTAAGGTAGCATCGTCTGCGCATATCGAATATCACGCCCGTATTATTGCGCAAAAGATGCTGGCCCGTGAATTGATAACTTTTACCAGTAATATTCAAAGCAAAGCATTCGACGAAACTCTGGATGTGGATGATTTGATGCAGGAAGCAGAAGGCAGACTGTTTGAAATCTCCCAGCAGAACATGAAGAAGGATTATACCCAGATTAATCCTGTTATTGCCGAAGCTTACGACTTGATTCAAAAAGCTGCTGCCCGTGCCGATGGTTTGAGTGGTTTGGAAAGTGGTTATACCAAACTGGATAAGATGACATCCGGTTGGCAACGGTCCGATCTTATCATTATCGCTGCCCGTCCTGCCATGGGTAAAACAGCATTCGTGCTTTCTATGGCAAAGAACATTGCCGTAAACTTCCGTAATCCTGTAGCGCTGTTCTCTCTTGAAATGAGTAACGTACAGTTGGTAAACCGTTTGATTTCCAATGTGTGCGAAATTCCGAGTGAGAAAATTAAGAGTGGTCAGTTGGCAGACTATGAATGGCAACAATTAGACTACAAACTGCGTGATTTGCTGGACGCTCCCTTATACGTTGATGATACTCCTTCTTTGTCGGTTTTCGAACTTCGAACGAAAGCCCGCCGACTGGTACGGGAACATGGGGTGAAAATCATTATCATTGACTACCTTCAGTTGATGAATGCCAGTGGTATGGCGTTCGGTAGCCGTCAGGAAGAGGTTAGTACTATTTCCCGGTCTTTAAAAGGATTGGCCAAGGAACTGAATATCCCTATTATTGCCTTGTCACAGTTGAATCGTGGTGTGGAGAATCGTGAGGGTGAAGAGGGTAAACGTCCTCAGCTAAGTGACCTTCGTGAATCCGGTGCCATCGAGCAGGATGCCGATATGGTATGTTTTATTCATCGTCCTGAATACTATAAAATATATACTTCTGCTGATGGTAGCGACTTGCGTGGTATGGCTGAAATCATCATAGCCAAGCACCGTAATGGTGCCGTAGGTGATGTGCGCTTGCGTTTTATCGGTCAGTTTACGCGTTTTGCCAATCCAGAAGATGATATGGTTATTCCACCTCCCGCAGAGGGGGGAGGAGGGACGTTCGGTTCACGTATGAATGCTCCTATCGGAAGCCCTTCTACACCACCGCCTCCCTCAGCAGACTTTGCACCACAAACGGATAATCCATTTGGCGGAGTGGGGTCTCCGGATGGACCGTTGCCTTTCTAACTATAGAGTATTAATATCGTGTTCGCAGGAAGTTAATATCGTGTTGACACGAAGTTAATACTTTGTAATACATAATATTAATACTTTGTTATGCATGATATTAATTTGTTGTGCAGTATTGACATAAAAAATGCCGATAAGTGATTCTTTTCTTATCGGCATTCTTGTGAGATAACCTCAATTTATTTTTTCATTCTCAATACCCGTATTCCTGTCCACTTGCTATTGTCCTTCAACATCTGCGATAAGGCAACTTTAGAAACTTCTACCTTCTTGTCGGTAGAAGAGGCATGTAACAAGGTGAGTTTGCCATCTACATAGAAAGCAATACCTAGGTGAGCTACATCCAGTCCCGGAGTATTGGTAGTAATAGCAATGATATCACCGTTCTTGATCCAATTAAATCCATTATAGGGAAGCTTGTTTTTAGGCAGGTAATTAATTGTTTGTCCGGACAATGATTGCTCAATCTCTTTCATCTTGGCAACATTTTCATTTGAATTGGCAAGTTGCTTGTATTGTTGGGGATGGGCGGACATATAAGAGATAGACAATTTTTCGGAAGCAGTGCCTCTTGTGGCTGTTATATCTTCAAGGAAACCGTTGCGTACACCGTTGTTAATCCAGTCTGAAATGTAGTGCAGGCGTGAAGTGTAACCGTCGATATTACCATTACGATAGCGGATCTTTTGTAAATTTTCTGCAAAGTCACCTTCTGCTACCTGGCCTTCTTCCGTAGGAGAAAGAGATTCGGCCAAAACGTATTCTACAAATGTTGTGCAATCTACTTCATCGCAATTGATGATGAGTTCTTCAGGACCATTCAATTCCAAGGTATGCGCTACATAAGGAACATCTAAATACTTTATACCATTGCTCAGCATTACTTCGCTATTATCTTGTGCAGATGCAGAGGTTACCATTGTTGCGGCACAAATTGCACTGAACATAATTTTAGTCATTACTTTCATTGTTTTCTATTTTGGTTAATATTCTTATTTGTTTTAAAACATAAAAAAGGATGCAGCAAATTTACTACATCCTTTTTATAAATACTTAATTCGAAGGGATTAAAATTCAATATTGCTGAATTAATTTTCTATAATCGTCTTTATTTCCGAAAGGAACTATGGTGAAACCATATTCTATAGCTTTGTCTTTTCCAGGACGAATCAGATAAGGTTCATGAGCAATAGCTCCCCAACTGTTGTCTCCTCCGACACCCATCATACGGTAGTCAATGAATAAATCTACCAGCTTTTCTGGCAGTGGGTCGGTTAGATGGCGATGAACGGTTTCGTTAGTTCGTGGAGCGGCATTATGAATACTTTCTCCACTGTCCAAGGTTTCCAAAGGATAATTTGATGCATTCAACTCAAATGTTCGGTCGGCAATAAACAGCAGACCTTGCTTGGAGTTTTGCATGAGAGCGCACCAGTAAATATCCGTACGGTGATTGTTTTCTTGCGGACGTATATAGGGTTCGTACATATCTCTGATAAGAGTTGTATATTCTCCTATGAACTGTGAAGTGCGGCGGTCGCGGTAGTTTTCCTTTGGTCCACGTCCGTAGTAAGTCAAAGTAGTAAATGTCGCCGGCAACTGCATTCTTAAACCAACGCGCGGTATCATCGGGGCTTGATTGTCCTCTGCAATAAATTTGTTATTGACTTTGATGATACCATTCGCATATATCTTATAAGTAATATTCCATTGTGCATCTGTTTGCGGGAAACGATAGGTTACTTTCACTGTAGTGGAATCATTTCCTTTGGACACATTGAAACTTTCTGCTTTCAGATCCTGGTAGCTGTCTTCTTTCCATACTTTGAGTTTTGCGGGTAATTGGGCTCCATAATCATTGTCGGTCGGCGCACGCCAGAAGTAGGGGCGTGGACCTTGTCCGTCTAAAATGTATTCATGCTTTTTATACTGATAAGATACCAGTAAACCACTTTGTTTATCGAATGTAGCTCTAAAGTCAGGACCGGAGAATGAGATTTGTGTAGTAGCATCTTGCGATGCTGCAAGTTTCTGTGCCGGTGCTTCTTGTTTGAAGAAGGTGTGAATATATGTCTGTTCACGGGCAATTACTGTACTGGTAGGCAAAAATGGCTCAGGGGCGTGTATAGCTGCGTAGAATTCGATGCGCACATCTCCTGTGGTATATTTCTCTTTAGGAATGCCTTTCAAGAAACCACTGGTTATTGTTTTGCCCGGTGCAGCGTTAACCTTCTCTATATTCCCTTTATAGATTTCTTTTCCATGATCGCGGATGATGTAGTAGAAGTCATATCTATTGAGATTAGTAAAAGAGAAATCATTGCGGATTTTTACGGTACAAGTCTGTTTGTCAAAACCGAAGAATTTGATGTTTTGATAAACTTTTCCCATTTCTTCTGTTTGCGGCTTGATGCTGCGGTCGGGATAGACAATTCCGTTTATACAGAAATCTCCATCGGAAGGAGTTCCGTTTTCGCCGTAATCACCACCATATTTCCAGTATTTCCGTCCGTTGTCTGTTTTAGCAGCAAAACCCTGGTCAACCCAATCCCAGATACATCCACCTTGAAGGATAGGATATTTTTCAATAACATCCCAGTAATCCTGGAAGTTACCGAGGCTGTTACCCATAGCATGGGCATATTCACAGAGAATAAGGGGGCGTGTCATTTCTTTGTTTTGGGCATACTTTTCCAAGTATTCAATAGAAGAATACATCGGACAATGAATATCCGTGTTCCATTCCAAACCAGCCCGTTCGTACTGAATAGGGCGGCTATCGAGCATCTTCAGAGTATTATAAGTAACATAGAAATTCAGTCCGTTTCCGGCTTCGTTCCCCAAAGACCATGTGATAATGCAAGGATGGTTCTTATCACGTTCGTACATGTTCATAGTACGGTCGATATGAGCATTCATGAAAAGCGGATTGTTTGCTAAAGTTCCGCCTACACGTAGATCATACCCCATACCGTGGCTTTCAATATTCGCTTCGTCTATAACGTAGATACCATATTGGTCGCAAAGTTCATAAAAACGTTCTTGTTGCGGATAGTGGCAGGTACGAACAGTATTGACATTGTACTTTTTCCAGAGTTCGAAGTCTTTCTTCATCAAATCTTCTGAAACATAATGTCCTGTGAACTCGTTGTGCTCGTGGTAGTTCACACCCTTAATCAGGATAGGTTTGCCATTGACCATCAGTTGTTTGTCTTTGATTTCAACAGTGCGGAAACCAACCTTACAGCTGGTTGCTTCAATCACATCACCATTGGGACGTTTCAGACTGATAACGAGCGTATAAAGGTTAGGGGTTTCGGCGGTCCATTTCTGAGGATCACTGACGGTCTTCTTGGTAAATTCTACTTCAGTCTGGTCACCCGTTATTTGGGTAGAAGATTGAGCTACTTGTTGGTCGTTGCTGTCCAATAAGCGGTATCCTACTACAATGGGGGTATTTTGTCCGGTCTCGTTTGTCAGTTTGACTTTCAATTTTATGATACCGTCACGGTAGGAATCATCCAATGGAGTTTCAGCCTTGAAATCTGTTATATGAATTTGGGGCTGTGCATAGATATAAATATCCCGCTCAATACCGCTTATACGCCAAAAGTCCTGACATTCAAGATAGTTGGCATCAGAGAATCTATGTATTTGTATTGCAATAATATTTTTCCCTTTCTTGGCAATGGCTGAGACATTAAAACGGGTAGGCGTTTTGGCATCTTTACTCATTCCTACAAACTTACCATTCAGATAATAGAAAGCTGCCCCACGTACTCCATCGGCGCTCAAGAATATTTCTTTGTTATCCCAGTCTCCCGGTAGAGTAAATTCCCGGCGATAAGTACCTGTAGGATTCCAATCTTTGGGAACATAAGGCGGGTTGGGCTTATCCCAATAAGGGGCATAACCAGGAGAACAGAACTCATAGGACGTATTCACATAAATGGGAGTACCAAAGCCTTGTAATTCCCAATTACCAGGAACATTAATATCCGGCCAATGATTAACGTTTGTACGTTCATTCATAAAATCCGTGGGACGATCGGCAAAGTTTTCCACATAGCTGAACTTCCATTTTCCGTTGAGAGACAAACGGAAGGTACCGTTTGTGCGGTCGTTGATGATAGCATCAGTCTCTGTGGTATAAGAGGTAAAAGTACTGCGGGGAGCCTCTTTGTTGATGCTTGTCAGCTTGGGATTGGTTATCTGCTCGTAGCGTCCCTCTTGCGCTATAAGCGTAAGAGGAAATGCCAGGAAAGTGAGTAATGATGTAAATTTCATATTATTGGTTATTAGAGAATACAAGCCCGTCACGCAACCATTTTTCTAATTCTTCGGTCCATTGGCGTTTATACATGAAGTTATCACGAAATCCCCAACCATGTTCACCTGTAGGGTATACATGCAAGGTGGCAGGTACTTTTTGATCGCGAAGCGCAAGAAAATAGCCTATCCCGTTGATAGGAAGTACAGCACCATCATCGGCAGAAAGCATGATGAAAGCTTGAGGAGATCTTGGCGATACTTGTCTCTCAAGAGAATATTTCAGTTCCAGTTCTTGCGATGGATTTTCTCCGATAAGATTCTTGCGGGAACCTCCGTGGGTAACGCCTTTCAACATTGAAATGACTGGGTAGAACAATATCTGAAAATCGGGGCGAGTCTTTTCACTACTGTAAAGAGTAGCAAGAGAGGCAGCTAAGTGTCCACCCGCAGAGGCGCCCATGATGCCGACACGTTGCGGATTAACACCCCATTCTGCTGCATGTTGGCGTACAAGACGTATAGCTTGTTCTGCATCAGAAAGAGGCACTTCGTAATGACCGTTAGGCATTCGGTATTTCAGAACCACATAGGTAATACCCTGTGTGTTAAACCATGGTGCCATATCATAACCCTCGTGATATATGGCAAGGCCCCCATATCCGCCTCCCGGACACATAATGATAGCCATGCCGTTTGGTTTCTTTGCAGGAAAAACTTTGATAAAGGGGTTGGTAACATTGGAGACTCCTCCATTATTACTTTGTTCCTCACCTTTCAGTTCGTTACTATTGGGAGCACCATTGGGCCACAGGGGCAGCTCAATGGGCTTCTGTGCAGATAATGTAGCCGTTATTAATAAAAAAGATAAAATAAAAAATTTCTTCATGGTCGTTTTATCTTTAAATAAGTTATTTGATCTTCATTGAGGCTTTGATGAAGTAGAGTATCAAAAGGGCGTAAGCACCGAGTGCCAGTACTTCGGACCAAGAGTTTTGTACCCACGCATCGTTTACGAGGTTAATACCTCCGAACCGCATGGCTGCACTGACTACTCCCATTAGAGCACCACCGGCAATGAAACCGGATGCAAGCAGTGTGCCCTTTTCTCCACGTTCTGTATTAAGGGCGGAGTCTTTACTACGGCTGGTTACGAACCAATTAACGGCACCACCCACTACCAATGGAACGTTCAGCTCCAGCGGAATGAACATACCCAAGGCAAATGCTAATGCAGGAATCTTGCAGAAGTTTAATACAACGGCAAGCACAGCACCGATGCCATATAGTAACCAAGGGGCACCTACACCATTCATCAATGGTTCGATCACGGCAGCCATTGCATTAGCTTGCGGTGCAGCCAATTGTCCGCTAGTAAAGCCATAAGTCTTATTCAGGATAATCATTACACCGCCAACTGTAGCGGCAGAAACGATGGTTCCGAGGAATTTCCAAGCTTCCTGCTTGGCTGGTGTACTTCCTAACCAGTAACCGATTTTCAAGTCAGTAATAAAACCACCTGCCATAGACAAAGCCGTACAAACAACGCCTCCCATAACAAGTGCTGCTACCATACCTTCGGGACCCTTCAGACCAACAGCTACCATCACTACAGATGCCAGGATAAGAGTCATCAAAGTCATGCCGGAAACTGGGTTTGTACCTACAATGGCAATAGCATTAGCGGCAACGGTAGTAAACAGAAAAGCAATACCCGCTACCAGTAAGATGGCTACTACTGTATGCATCAAATTACCTTGCATTACATCAAAATAGAAGAACAATATGACTAATATCAAAGTAATGATGGAACCAATGGCGATAATCTTCATCGGGATGTCTCGCTGAGTGCGCTTTATGGAAGCTTCCACATTCGATTTTCCACCCATTTCTTTGGCTGCCAATCCAACGGCACTTTTAATGATCCCCCATGATTTGATGATACCGATAATACCGGCCATCGCAATACCTCCGATACCGATACTTTTCGCATAATATTTGAATATCTCTTCCGGTGCCATGGCTCCAACGGTTGCCGTAATTTCAGGATTCCATTGATTTAATACACTATCTCCCCAAATCATTGACATTCCGGGGATAATGATCCACCATACTGCAAGTGAACCGGCACAAATGATTGAAGCATATTTTAATCCGACAATATATCCCAAACCGAGAACAGCAGCGCCTGTATTTACTTTAAATACCAGTTTTGCTTTCTCAGCCATCATTTCACCGAAACCACAGACACGGGTAGTGAAGTTTTCATTCCACCAACCGAATGTTGCTACAATGAAATCATAAAGTCCACCTATAATACCTGCCATCAGCAAAGGTTTTGCCTGACTGCCACTTTTCTCTCCGGAAACAAGTACTTGTGTGGTTGCTGTAGCTTCCGGAAAAGGATATTTACCATGCATGTCACTTACAAAATATTTTCGGAAAGGAATCAGGAAAAGAATACCCAGTACACCTCCCAGCAGAGAACTGATGAATACTTGTGTAAAGGTTACGGTGATTTCTTTGGGGTAGGATTCTTGAAGAATATATAAAGCAGGTAAAGTAAAAATAGCTCCTGCTACAATTACGCCTGAACTGGCGCCGATAGACTGGATAATGACGTTTTCGCCCAATGCATTTTTACGTTTTGCCGCTCCGGATACTCCTACAGCAATGATGGCGATGGGGATGGCTGCTTCGAATACTTGCCCAACTTTCAGTCCCAGATAGGCTGCGGCAGCAGAAAAAAGGATTGCCATACAAATACCCCATGAGACTGACCAAGCATTTACCTCCGGATATTTTTTATCAGGACTCATTAAAGGATTGTATACCTCACCCGGCTTTAATTCACGAAATGCATTTTCCGGTAATCCGGTAAATTGATCTTCTTCTTGCTTCATGATTTTGTTGTTTTATGTTTTTTATGATTCGATTTTATGTATTAGATATACTTTTCTACTTTTGAGACAAAGAAAGCAAAAAAAAAGGAGAATTGAAAAATTCTCCTTCATTCTATGCTGTAAAAACGCTTATTTTGCATCTTTTGCTGTCATATCGCCTTCTACGAACAATCTCATCATTTCCGTCTTGGCATTAGTGCGTAAAGTAATGGATTTTTTGAAATGTCCCGGATATTTGCCCGTACCGTTATAAGTCACTTTAACTGTTCCTGATTTTCCCGGTAAGATGGGTTCTTGTGTATATTCAGGAACCGTACATCCACAAGATGCTACAGCCTGATGAATTACTAATGGAGCATCACCTATGTTTTTGAACGTAAATGTGCAACTTACAATTGGATTGTTTTCGGAGAAGGTTCCGAAATCGTGTGTGGTCTTATCAAATTTAATGTCAGCCTTAGCTTGTGCAGATGCATAACTAATACTTAAGACCATCATCAGCATATAAAAAACGAGTTTCTTCATGTTCTTATCTTTTTTATATTCAACGGGGACAAAGGTAACTCATTTTCATGAATCTGGTACTTACAGTGTGCGAAAATGTATTAAAATGGGCTCAAAAGGTATCAGAACGGATGATTAACAACGAAAAATAGGGGTAGGACAAACCCTCAATCTGTTTGTTATCATTCAGATATTTTTCATTTGGAGTGCCTATATTCTCAAAATAGTGATAACTGTATTCTGGATGCAAATGGATGCAACGGTGTACTTCGTCAGTGCATTGGGAAAGCTTCATAATAACGATTGCACTCTTTTCACATATCAATTTTTCAATTTCTTCAACTGTGGTAATACCGGGAATTACAGTCAGGCGTTCTTCTTGGCTGGCAATGTGCAATCCTCCTAGTGCACCGGCAGCTATGAAAGCCGGAATACCTGCTATATGTATCACTGGTATGTTCTCTGCTTGCAGTTTCTCGAAGATGTAGTGTATGGAAGAGTAAAATCCGGCATCTCCTTCGGCAACGATACATACTTTCTTATTCTCCTTATATAACAGGAGTGTTTCTTCGTAAACCCGGTCGTATGCGGCCAAAGCATCTTTACGTTGTTTGCTCATAGGAAGAGTAAAACGATGAATGCTGCTTTCGTGGATGTCCAGTTGCTGCATGATATCGGCTGCGCGCGAAACGGTGCGTCCGTCCCGTGTTTGGGTTTCGGGGCAAAAAATGCAATCGGCTTCCTGTAAGGCTTTTAATCCTTTTATAGTAATTAGTTCCGGTTCGCCGGGACCGAGAGATACAAATATTATTGGATGCATTTCATTTAAATATTATGAGATTAAAAATAAAATTAAGATAATGCGGGTGCAAAAGTGAGGAAATAATCGGTAGTAAGCAAGATATTGTTTATCTTTGTTGAAATCTATCAAATAAAACTATTTATGGACTACCAATTTAATACCCGTTTAGATGGTAATATTGCCATGACTTACCGTTTCCACGAAAACACATCTTTGAAGCGCGATAAAACCTTATATAAATTTATTTGGGTGCAGAGTGGTACTTTGTCTATCGAGGTAGATCATATCCCAATGTGTCTGACGAAAGATGAAATCGTCACGTTGACCCCTTTGCATCATTTGGAAGTAAAAGAAGTAAAGGGGGAATATTTGACCTTTGTATTTAATAGTAATTTCTATTGCATATACGGTCATGATAATGAAGTATCGTGTAATGGCTTCCTTTTCTATGGTTCGTCTAAGATCATGCGTTTGAAGCTTTCTGAAGATCAATCTTCCAACTTACGTGATATTGTTCGAATTTTCCGTCAGGAGTCTGCCGTACAAGATAATCTTCAGGAAGAGATGTTACGGATTGTACTGAAACGTTTCATCATAACCTGTACACGCATTGCCCGTCAGAAGTTTGATGTGGCAGGGGATAATGAAAAAACTTTTGATATTATCCGTCAGTATTATGTGTTGGTAGATCAGAATTTTAAAGAGAAGAAGCAGGTACAGGATTATGCCGATATTCTTTGCCGCTCTCCTAAAACACTTTCCAATTTGTTTGCATCCTGCGGACTTCCTTCTCCACTGAAGGTTATTCATGAACGGATAGAGGCCGAGGCCAAGAGATTATTGTTATATACCAATAAGAGTGCTAAAGAGATCAGCTCTATTTTAGGCTTTGAAGATTTGGCCACTTTTAGTCGTTTTTTTAAAAAAATGGCGGAAGAAAGTGTCTCGGATTATAAAAAAAGAGTGCAACGGGAAGAATTGCCAACTATTGCGGAATAATTGCTATTTTGCGCGTGACGGAAAACAGGGAACTTTGCAAAAACAAAAAACAACTCGTTTTTAAGAACTGATTAAAACAAAAATGAAAATGAAAACAAAATTGCAAAACCTGTTTATGTCTGCTCTGAACATTGCAGCTTCTACTCAAAAGTTGGGAATCAATCTAATCCGTGTAGCTATATTAATTATTTTTGTATGGATTGGAGGTTTAAAATTTTGGAACTATGAAGCAGAAGGTATAGTGCCTTTTGTTGCAAATAGTCCTTTTATGAGCTTCTTTTATACAAAAAATGCGCCGGAATATAAAGAATATAAACTGAAAGAGGGCGAGTTTAATGAAGTGAAACACCAATGGCATGTAGAGAATAATACGTACGGCTTTTCTCATGGTTTAGGTATTCTCATTATGGCGATCGGTATTCTCACATTTCTAGGTGTTTTCTCTCCTAAAGTAGGATTGATAGGTGCTACATTGGCCATCATCATGACTATTGGCACGCTCTCTTTCCTTGTAACAACCCCTGAGGTGTGGGTACCCGATTTAGGAAGCGGCGAGCATGGTTTTCCATTGTTAACTGGAGCGGGGCGTCTGGTTATTAAAGATACTGCCATTCTTGCCGGAGCTATTGTTGTATTGTCGGACAGTGCAAAAAGTGTATTGAATCAACTAAAGAAATAGAATTATGAAACAGTATGATGCCATTATCATAGGATTCGGGAAAGGCGGTAAGACATTAGCCGCCGAACTGGCAAAACGGAATCGTTCAGTTGCCATCATAGAACGTTCGGATAAAATGTATGGAGGTACGTGCATCAATATCGGTTGTATTCCGACTAAGACCTTAGTACATGCGGCTAAATTGGCTGATAGAGATGCTTCGTGGGAAGAAAAGAAAGATTATTACCGCCAATCTATTGCAACTAAGGAGGAGGTAACTTCCTTTCTGCGTCAAAAAAATTATCACAATCTTGCTGATAATCCTCATATAACGGTATATACAGGTACCGGTTCTTTTGCCGGTCCCGATATTGTAGAAGTAAAGATGGAAGGGGAGACTCTGCAACTACAATCCTCGCAAATATTTATTAATACCGGTGCGGAAACTATTATTCCACCTATTGAAGGGATTAAAGGCAATCCCAAAGTATATACCAGTACTACGATTATGGAATTGACCGAATTACCATCACATTTGATTATTGTGGGTGGTGGATATATAGGTTTGGAGTTTGCTTCCATGTATGCTTCTTTTGGTTCCGGGGTGACTGTGCTTGAAGGTTATTCGGAATTGATTTCAAGAGAAGATCGTGACATTGCTGCGAGCGTTAGGCAAGTTTTAGAGCAGAAAGGTATTACTTTTCGTTTGAATGCACAGGTGCAGGCCATAAAAGATTCTATTGTTATTTATAAAGATGCAGTTACTGATGAAGAATTTCAGATAGAAGCTGATGCTATCTTGTTAGCTACCGGACGTCGCCCGAATGTAGCAGGGTTGAATTTGGAAAAAGCCGGCATCGAGGTTAATGAACGTGGCGCTATCATAGTAAATGACCATTTGCAAACTACTAATCCGAATATTCGTGCCATTGGTGATGTAAAAGGTGGTTTACAGTTTACCTATATTTCTTTGGATGATTACCGTATTTTACGTGAAGACTTGTTTGGAACTGGTGAACGTAAAATTTCAGATAGAGATCCGGTAAGTTATTCGGTATTTATTGATCCTCCGCTTTCACGTATTGGCATGAGCGAGGAAGATGCCCGAAAGAAAGGTTTGAATATAAAAGTAAATAAATTGCCGGTGACTGCTATTCCGCGTGCCAGAACTCTAGGGGATACTAATGGTTTATTCAAGGTAGTGGTGGATGCGGATACGGATAAGATAATCGGTTGTACTTTGTTTGGACCAGACTCTAGCGAAGTTATTAATTTGATAGCTATGGCAATGAAGACAGGACAAGAGTACACTTTTCTACGCGATTTTATCTTTACCCATCCCAGTATGAGTGAAGCATTGAATGATTTGATGAGTTTTTAATTATTTGGATGCAATATCTGGTAATTAATTGGGGATGGGTTTGTGTATCTCCCCAAAATTGCCGAATATTGCATCCAAATTCTTTTTAAAGCCAACTAATCATGACTCGAATACCGGTTATTACCACAGCTCTCTTTTTTGCATTGTGCTTAACAGGCTGTGGATCAAAGCCAAAACAAACATATACCGAAACAACTTCTACTATTACTGCTATATCTGATTCGGTTGCAATGATTGCTCCTGTATATGCAAAAGGGTATACTGTAAAATATCTTCCTGATAATATCCGTTTGGTGGATATAAATGATCCTCAACAAGAAAATAATAATACTTATCATTATGCCTTAGTACCCAAAGGTACGAAACCTGTTGATATTCCTGCTGATTATACGGTGATAGAAACTCCTGTAGATAAGGTCGTTTGTATGACTTCTTTACAACTTTCCAATTTTATCCGCTTGGAGGCATGTGACCGTATAGTGGGCATAACCAGTACCCGCCATCTTTTCAATCAAGAGATGAATGAACGGTTAAGATCTGGTAAAACTGCTAAAATAGGCATTGAAGGAAATTTCGATAACGAAGTGATTATGAGTATGAATCCAAGTGTTATCTTTATCTCTCCTTTCAAACGTGGCGGTTATGATGCCATGCGTGAAATAGGCATACCTTTAGTGCCACATTTGGGATATAAAGAGATGACTCCGCTGGGGCAGGCGGAATGGATTAAATTTGTTGGTATGTTTATCGGTAAGGAAGCGGAGGCTAATGATAAGTTTGCCGCTATTGAGAAACGGTATAATGAATTGAAAGAAATGGCCGCTAATATAAAAAAGCGTCCCGTTGTCTTCAGTGGTGAAATACGTGGGGGAAATTGGTACGCTGTAGGTGGAAAGAGCTTTCTTGCTGAGCTTTTCCGTGATGCCGGGGCAGACTATTTTTTGAAAGATGATCCTCGCTCAGGAGGTGTTACGCTGGATTTTGAAACAGTATACAGCCAAGCGGAAAGCGCTGACTTTTGGAGAATTGTCAATAGCTATGATGGTACTTTTACCTATGATGCTTTAAAATCCCTTGATCCTCGTTATGCTGATTTCCGTGCATTTCGTGAGAAAGGAGTTGTTTATTGTAACATGCGTGAGAAACCTTTCTATGAGAGTATGCCTATGGAACCTGAGATTGTGTTAGAAGATTTGATTCATGCTTTCCATCCCAATCTTTTATCTGATTATAAACCTACATACTATGAACGTCTGAAATGATGAAAAGACCTACATTGCTATTGATGTTGCTGTTACTGGCATCTATTTTTCTGTTTTTCCTACTGAATCTGCTTTTAGGGTCTGTTCATATTCCATTCCGCTCAGTGTGGAATATATTGTGGGGGAATACGGATGAATCTATCATTTGGCAGAATATTATCTGGAAATCGCGTGTACCGCAGGCTTTGACTGCATTGGTAGCGGGAGCAGGGCTTTCGGTGAGCGGGCTACAGATGCAAACGGTGTTCCGTAATCCATTGGCAGGTCCTTCAGTACTGGGTATTAGTTCAGGTGCCAGTTTGGGAGTAGCTTGCGTGGTACTTCTTTCCGGTGCTATGGGTGGAGTAGCATTGAGCCGTTTGGGGTATATGGGTGAGGTTGCCTTGTCTATTGCCGCTATTATCGGCGCGCTGGCTGTAATGGCGCTTATCGTTTATGTATCTCAGAAGGTAAAAGGAAATGTGACGCTGCTTATAATTGGTGTAATGATAGGATATGTAGCAAGTGCTGTGATCGGTGTATTGAAATATTTCAGTGTAGAAGAAGATATTCGGGCATACGTTATTTGGGGATTAGGCAGCTTTGCTCGTGTTTCCGGTGACCAAATGATATTGTTTGTGTGCATTATGCTTGTTTTGCTGCCTTTATCCTTCTTACTGATAAAGACGATGAACCTATTGCTTTTGGGGGATGGTTATGCACGCAACTTAGGATTGAATATTAAGCGGGCCAGGTTGTTGGTCATTTCCTGTTCGGGAGTATTAGTGGCAATCGTGACTGCCTATTGTGGTCCTATTATGTTTGTTGGATTGGCTGTGCCTCATTTATGTCGTGCCATCTTTCATACTTCCGATCATCGGATATTGATGCCTTCTACTCTACTGGTAGGTGCAGCCTTGGCATTAGTATGTAATTTAATTGCCCGTATGCCGGGATTTGAAGGAGCTTTACCCGTTAATTCTGTAACAGCTTTGGTCGGTGCACCGGTGGTGGCTTCGGTACTTTTTAGAAAAAGAAAAGGAGAAATAAATGAATAGAGGAACTATACACATAGATAATCTCTCTATCGGATATCCCGGAAAAGGAGATGTAAAAGTAGTGGCAAGTGGTATTTGTGCTGATATCAATAGTGGAGAACTGACTTGCTTGCTGGGTGCTAATGGAGTGGGGAAGTCTACTTTGCTTCGAACATTGTCAGCCTTCCAGCCCAAGCTGGATGGAAAAATAAGTATCCAGGGAAAAGAAATAGGCGATTATACTGATAAACAACTCTCACGGGTTATCAGTGTCGTTTTAACGGAAAAATGTGATATCCGCAATATGTCTGTTCTTGAGTTGATAGGCTTAGGGCGCAGTCCATATACAGGTTTTTGGGGAACGCTTTCCAAAGAAGACAAAGAAGTGGTGGAACGATCTATCACACTTGTGGGAATTCCGCATTTAACGCATCGCATGGTTCATACTTTAAGCGATGGTGAGCGACAAAAAGTGATGATAGCCAAGGCACTTGCTCAAGAGACCCCTGTTATCTATCTTGATGAACCAACTGCTTTTCTCGATTTCCCCAGTAAAGTGGAAATGATGCAGCTGTTGCATCATTTAAGCCGTCAGACGGATAAAACCATTTTTCTTTCTACGCACGATTTAGAACTAGCCTTGCAAATAGCCGATAAAATATGGCTGATGGATAAGGTGAATGGAGTTACAATCGGTACACCTGAAGATCTTTCCTTGAACGGTAGCCTGAGTAATTTCTTTGCGCGTAAGGGAATTGTGTTCGATCTGGAGACAGGTTTATTCCGGGTAGATAATGAATATACTTTCCAGATAAGACTGGTTGGGCATGGTCAAAAATATGCTATGGTGCGTAAAGCGCTGCAACGAAACGGTATTTTGGCAAATCGAAATGTTGAATCGGAAATCTATATTGAGACAGGAGATTTAAAAGGAGATGGCAGTTTTGTGTGTTATTATCCTGGAAAAGATCCAATTAGAGTTACTTCTATTGAAAATTTATTAGAATTAGTTTTATCTTTCTATAAATAAATACCACATTTGTAATTATTTTAAAACTAATAGTATAGAAGAACAAAAGAAACTAACTACGTGACGGATTGATGCGTGTTGATGGTAATTATGGTACAACCAAAGGATATGCTTCTAATGGATTTGGCGAGTGGGAAGAACAACCCGAATACCATCATCCGGCATTGCCTGTAGATGGTGCAATAAACCATTACAGCCCCTATGATGACGAAACTGATAATTGTTTTTATCAACCGGGCGATTTTTATCGTTTGATGACGGAAGATAAGAAGCAGGCTTTGATTAATAATACAATCGCAGATATTATGCCGGTGACAGAAAAAGATCGTCTTTGGGCAACAAGATCCATTTAATAAAAAATAGAAAAGTGAGGGAGATGTGTCAAAATAGCACATCTCCCTTGTTTATTGTAGCCCAGCAGTCTATACTCCTTTCCTACACTTGTATAATACAATTTTTACGTTATTAAACCATAATATGGTTAAGTCCGACCTTCAGTCGGTTCAATCCGTCAGTTAATACCTCCCGGGAACAAGCTATGTTGATGCGGATAAAGCTATTGCCTGCTTCACCGTACATGCTTCCTTCATTTACCCAAAGCTTTTCTTCTTTCAGTAATGTTTTTACTATATCTTTGGAGCGTTGTTGCAATACGGAACAGTTCACCCATACCAAGTAAGTGCCTTCGAGCGTTGTTATTGGAAACTGTGGAAGATGCTCATTGAAATACTCTTTCAGATAAGAGTAGTTCTCTGCGAGGTAGTGTTTCAACTCTTCCAACCATTCTTCTCCATTATTATAAGCAGCCATAAGTGCTTCCACTCCGAATGGATTAACGTCGCACACTTCATTGATATTGATCGCTTTGTCTATTCTCATACGTATCTCTTCATCCACAGAAATAATATTAGCTATCTGCAATCCGGCAAGATTGAATGCCTTGCTCGGTGATGTACAAGTGACCGAGTTCATAAGGAAAGTTTTGGAGATGGAAGCGAAAGGGGTATACGTATGTCCCGGATAAACGAGTTCACAATGTATCTCGTCAGCTACTACAATTACGTTGTTGCGGAGGCAGATTTCGCCGATGCGTGTCAATTCCTCCCTTGTCCACACTCTTCCTGCCGGATTGTGTGGGTTGCAGAGCAGCATGAGTTTTACGTTTGGATCAGCGGTAAGCCGTTCCAGATTGGTAAAGTCAATATGATAAGTCCGATTTGTATAGATAAGCGGATTATCCACCACTTCGCAATTATTGTTGCGGATAGAAGAGAAGAAACAATTATAAACCGGTGTTTGTACCAGCACGCGGTCGCCCGGTTTTGTCAGTGCCTTGATAATGGCGGACAAAGCCGGAACTACACCCGAAGTGTAGATAATCCAGTCTTTGTCTATCTGCCAGACATGCCGTCGTGCGAACCAATTTGTTATAGCTTCGTAATAGGCAGAAGGAACTTTGGTATAACCGAAAATGCCATGCTCTACCCGTTTTTGCAGAGCTTCAACCACCGGAGGAGCCGTACGGAAGTCCATATCGGCTACCCACAAGGGTAAAACGTCCTCATCCGTCGCTGAATCCCATTTATAGGAATTGGTATGCCGGCGGGGGATTATTTCATTAAAATCGTACTTCATGCGCTAAAGCAACTAACATTGTCCCACAATTCTAATAAGCAGTCGGCAGGTGTTTTGATGTTTCCATCAATATTGATTTTGCCATAGCTATCGGCAGTGATGCTTCCGCTACGAGGATTTTTCACACTGTGTATAGGGCTGTTGATTGTTGCCTGAACGCTGGCGTATTCAAAAGCCAGGTCGCAGTCATCAGCCATTGTGCAATTTTCCATCACTAGGTTGTGAGTGTAACAGAGGGGTTGTGTACCTGAAATTTTACAGTTTACCAGACGAAGATTGCGAGAGTGCCATCCCAGGTACTCACCATTAATTTCAGAATCGTATACAGTTACATTTTCTGTATTCCAGAAGGCATCTTTTGAGTTGATGACTGCATGGTGGATTTCTACGTTTTTACAATACTGGAAAGAATAATTTCCGTTTTGGCTATAATTCTCAATACGGATATTTTCTCCGTGCATGAAAAGGTAGTCTGCATGGTCTATCTGAACATTTTTCATTATCACATTGCGACAATGCCAAAGGGTTTCCAAGGCGTTGGGTATCTGAACATTTTCGAGTTTGATACCATCCATTTCACGGAACATTTTGGGAGCTTCCACTACTGTATCTATCATTTGAAGGTTCTGTGAATACCAAAGGGCAGCACGTGCTCCTTCTGTAAAGAAACAGTTCTTTACGATGAAGCCGTTGTTGTGCCAAAAAGGATATTTACCTTCGAAGCGGCAGTTTACAGCTATGATATTACTGCATTCTTTTAGAGCTGATTCACCGGTGTGAATCGTTACATTTTCCAGTTGCAAGTCGTGTGTTGCAAACAAAGGACGTTCGCCTTCGTATTCCTTATTCTTGATAAATTCCATTTTAATTATTTTATTATTTGTTTTATAATTCCATCCCCAATTTATAAGCATTTTCGAGATGTTCGTTATTAATCTCGCGTCCCAGTTTCTACTTTAGATATTCTTTATAGAATTGTTCAATCTTGTCAAAAGGAATGATATCCATCTTGTCATATAGATCGGTATGGACTGCACCGGGGATGATGAGTAGCTGCTTGTTGTCACCTTTCAATTTCTTGAAAGCATCTTCACCCATATAGCGCGAATGTGCTTTTTCACCGTGAACGACCAGCACGGGACTGCGTATCTCATCACTGTAAGCAAGGATGGGGGCGTTGAGAAATGCCAAAGTCGATGTCACATTCCAGCCAAGACCTGAGTTGATGGAACGAGGGTGATAACCACGTTTTGTCTTATAATAATCATAATAGTCTTTCATGAATTGCGGTGCGTCATCGGCAGGTTTCGGGTTCATTATATTGCGCTGATAAGTACCGCTCTTTGCATCCTGGTTGCGCTGGATATTCAGTTGTTGACGCATCCTATATCGCTCGTTGGCTGTCAGCTTATCATAATAACCATTAGCGGTGCATCGGCTGATGTCATACATTGTGGATGCTACGGTAGCCTTGATGCGTGTGTCGTTGGCAGCAGCATTGATAGCAAAGCCGCCCCAACCGCAAACGCCAAGTATGCCGATACGTTCGGCATCCACATCGGTACGTGTTGTAAGATAGTCCACGGCTGCACTGAAATCTTCCGTATTCATGTCGGGTGAAGCTATGTTGCGAGGTTGGCCTCCGCTTTCGCCAGTAAACGAGGGATCGAAAGCAATGGTCAGGAAACCGTGCTCGGCAAGCGTCTGTGCATAAAGTCCTGACGACTGCTCTTTCACTGCACCAAACGGTCCGCTCACCGCAATGGCTGCAAGTTTGCTTTCGGCATTTTTGGGCATATACATATCTGCGGCAAGCGTAATGCCGTAGCGATTGCGGAAAGTTACTTTACTATGCGTCACTTTATCACTCTGTGGGAATGTTTTGTCCCATTCCTGTGTCAATTCCAATTTTTCCATATTCGTATCAGTTGTTTTGCTTGTTTGTGCAATGGCTGTTGTACCAATAACTAATAATCCGGTTGCAATAATCGTTTTTATATTCATAATATACTTTGTTTTTAAATGTTTCATAATAAAATCGTATTGAGTCTGTTATTTTTATCTTGTTATTCTTTATCCTGTATTTCATTTTATCTTATATTTTAGAGGTTCAACACTTATAAGACCAGAGCTTACATTTTGTAGTTGTTACTACATTGCAAAATTACAGGAAGGAAAAGAATTTCTTTGTAGATGGATTACAGACATCATTACCTCAATTACAGATTCTATCTATAAGGGGAATGTTCGTATTTGTTGAAACTCGATATTTCGGATAAACTTTGCCGGAACACCGCCTACAATAACATTGGCAGGAATGTCTTTTGTCACCACGGAACCTGCTGCAACGATGGAATTATCGCCTATGGTTACGCCTTGCAAGATGGTGGAGTTGGAGCTTACCGGTGGGAATGTTTTGAATGAGGGGGCAACAGGTTTCCCGAATAGATGTGAGAGAAGTTCACGCAATTCTTCTTGCGTGTGGTATGAGCCGTTCAAGTCAAAGGTAATGCGGCGTGCTTCGTCACTCATTTTATCTATGAAGCCGCATATGTCTACCGTATCGAGCGGTTTCCACTGCTTTACGTGTTCTAAAAAAGTTTCAAGTGTCATAGGGTTATAACAAATTATTTATCTATTATTTCAGATGCAAAGGACGGTAGAAAGAAACAATTCCTTTGTAGATAAATTACAGATGTTATAACCCTAATTACGGATTGTATACTATATCAAGTGCATTACCAGAACCTATACCCTAGTGTAAAGAATGAAGCAAAGTTCTTTGGGAGATATTCTCCATTATATCCATCAGGGTTCACAATCTGGTTCAATTGTTTGTTGACCGTGATGAATCCTACCTGAGCTTCAGCTCCAATGATAAATCTGTGATATTCAATGGAGATGCCCATAGCGATACCTGCATCCAAACGGTTATTGCCCATATTATTATCAATAAGGCTACCGAAGGTGTCTAACTTGAAACGATAGTTATCATAACTAGGACGGCTACTGCTATAATCGTACATCTCACCGGTTGTTTTACCTCCTACACCAACTGCAATGTATGGACCTACACTTAAAGAAGCATGATAGTTTTTCCCAAGATTGAGTCTTGCAGCCATCATAATAGGTATCTGAAGATATAGTTCGTTCATTTTGGCATTTCCCACATACGCCATATCGCTTTCGCCTCCGATGGAAACAAACTCCAAAGCGGATTGTAGTACCCATGTTCTGTTGAGCGCATATTCTGCACCGATTCCTGCTTTGTAGGCTATCTTGGTTTCACTTCCTGAGTGTTTACCATAAAAATGAGAAGTACCGATTCCTGCTTTTGCATGGAAAGATACAGGGCATTGCGCCAAAGTTGCCAAAGAAGTTATGGCAAGACAAACAGTCATGATAATCTTTTTCATGTGTATATTTCTCCGTTTTCTGTAATTAGTAATAGGGTAAGTTCGCCATTGGGTAATAATGGAGAGCAATAGTGCCCGCAGTGTTTTATTAATAAATTGCAAAATTCTTTTAGTTCTTTGTTCGGTATGATATCCCAAAGTTGACGTGCCAGGTTCATTTGCTCGATGGCTTTGAGCGTTTCATCTGTACAACCGGCTTGGAAAGCTAAATCACAGATCAGGCTTTTGTTCATTACTGCTTTCTTACTGTGGGTATCCAGATTTCCATCCGCCAGCTTCACGGCTTTGCCTATCATTACCGCAAGGGTAATATGACTTACTTTAAGTTCTTCGGCAATTTTCAATGTCTCCCCAATGAAATTACCATACTGTACAAATGCTTGTGCCGGTAATTCCGGATAATATGCCCTGATATGTTTTTCGCTTTTCGCACCCGAACTGATTACGATACGAGGACTGTTAGTAGCCTTTGCTACCTCCATTGACTTACGGATGGAGCTTACAAAAGCTTCCGAAGAGAATGGCCTTACAATACCTGACGTACCGATGATAGATATTCCTCCCTCTATGCCCAAACGTGGATTAAAAGTCCGTTTGGCTATTTCTTCTCCACCGGGGATGGAGATAGTCACCACGATAGGATTGGGTTGTATGGGGATTTCCAACGATCGGAGGCACAGCTTTACATTCTCTTCAATCATCTTGCGTGGTGTAGGGTTGATAGCGGAGTCGCCCACATCAAGCCCCAAGCCGGGCAGGGTGACGATACCTATTCCTTCACCGCCGCACACGATGATGTTGTAATCTTCCTGCTGTGACTCTTCGGGAGAAGGGTCGTCCATGCGAAAGGGTATGGCTACGTTGGCGATAACCTTCATCCCATTGGTAATGTCCGGGTCGTCTCCACTGTTCTTGATAACCGTGGCACTGATTTCAAACATGCCGTCACCATTATCCAGTATATCGGAGTGGGGGAGGCAGGTTTGCGGTTCTACGGGAACCATAATGGTTTCGTTGTTGGGCAGTATGATAGGGAACTCATCGGGGCGCTCCTGATGCGTGATGTTAAAAATATCCCAAGTAGCAGCTACTGCTGCCGCGGCGGCACAAGTACCGGTGGTTAGTCCGCTGTGCAGCGGGAAGTAATCGGGCAGCAGTCGTTCGATCATGCGGCGCAAACCGTATTCTCCATTCACACGGATAAAGCTTTCGGGAGTTGGTGGGCAGGTGATGGCAATAATGGCTATACCTAATGCTTTTGCGGCTTCCACTTTCTCGCAAAATCCGCCGGAGACGCCGCTTTCTTTGATAAGTATGGCTTCGGGACGCAGATCTTTCATCAGGACACGTTCATCCTCTCCGCTGCGATAGTAGCAAAGACGATTTTTTGGGAAGCCTTCCTGAGCAGCCAGTTCACGGGAACTATCACGGTCGAGGATTCGGAAATAGCAAAAGACTTCTTGCCAAAGGGCTTTGAGTTTACCGATACTTTGTACACCGGTAAGTGCCAGTACACTTTCTATTTCTTTTGTTTTTATACAGCGGATGGCATCTTCATAGTTCCGGCACCAGAGGATATCTTTATCCCGTGTGGGGAAGATGCGCTCATAGCGAATGACGGGGATACCGGATTCGCGGGTTACCTGATCTAATGTGCTATGGAGCTGTTCGGCAAAGGGGTGAGCAGCATCTATTATCAACTTAATATTATGTTGGACACAAAAGTGTTCGGTATCTATTACATCCATTGCGCCTTGCAGACGTATGCCGTTGTGCAGCAGCACTTCCTGTTCATTTCCTTTGGTAGAGTAATAAAAAGGTTTTCCAGCTTCTTCGAGTGTTTTGGCAGCTATACGCCCTTCGGTGGTTCCGCCTAATACGAGTATCATTTTTAGTAATTGGTGTTTAGTGATTAATGATGTTTATTTGCGGAAGAGGTGTTTGAATTCTTGGGCATATAGTCGGGAAAGACCTTCACGATTGCCGATGGCTTCGCCTACTACAATCATGGTGGTTAAGGTCAGTTTATTCTCTTTGACGATTTTAGCGAGATCTTTCAATTCGCCACGGAAGATACGTTCATCTTTCCAAGTCAAATGATAGCATACTGCAACAGGTGTATTCTCAGGATATTCCTGCAAAAGCTCCTCTTGCACTTGCTGGGCAATGCCGGCACTGAGGAAGATACACATGGTGCTTTGCGAGCGTGCCATAAGGTGCAATTGTTCACGTTCGGGCATCGGAGTACGTCCTTCGCCTCGGGTGAGGATAATGCTTTGTACCTTTTCCGGAATGGTGAATTGCGACTTCAAAGCTGCTGCCGCCGCCTGGAATGAAGAGATACCGGGGGTGATATGATAGCTCATTTTATATTGGTCGAAGTAGTTCATCTGCTCCTGAATGGCTCCATAAATGCAAGGATCACCCGTATGAAGGCGTACCACAAATTTACCTCTATCGTAGAATTCCTTCATTAAAGCAAACTGTTCTTCCAGATTCATTGATGCAGAACTGCGTACGGTAGCGCCCGGTTTGGCACAGAGGGTTAGTTCTTTAGGAACAAGACTACCGGCATAGAGTATAAGATCGGCTTTCTCAAGCATTTGGCGTCCGCGTACGGATATTAAATCAGGATCACCCGGACCTGCACCTACGATTTCAATGTGTCCACGTCGTACGGCATTGATATCGATAGCGACAGCCACTGTGTAATTTTCTCCTTTCTTCTTGGGTAATAGCAGTTGGGGATTCTCTGAACTTAGTATGGCGGCGGCTTCGCTTACGCTAGGCGTACCCATATGCTTCATAACCGTCTTGCTAGGATGGGGAACGTTTACTTGTGCCAGTTCGTCGGCTGTATAGAAATGAACGGGAACTTTCTTTTTAAGTGCCTTTACTACCGGCTCATTTTTCTTTGCATCAATAGTCGAGATGGACGCAATAGCAGGAAGCATAATTCCATTGTCCTTCAATAGCTCAAAGATCTGATCCTGAACTTTCCGGGTAGGACCTGCCTGGCGGGCAAGACCGATGCCAAGGTGCAGCACACTGGGAATAAAGCAGATGATAGGCATATAGCTTCCTAAATCGGGAATTTGTGGAGCTACGGATATGATCAGCTTAAAGCGGGAAGGCTTGATATCTTTGGCGTGATAGAATACCGTTACATGAGGAGGCAAATTAGCTTCCAGCCACTCGGTGCCTTCATCACGGATGGTAAGCAGTAGGGCGGTAGGTTTACCGGCAACGAATATGCCGATATGTTCGTTCATACATGCCTTTATTTTCTCTTCTTTAGTCTTGGCAAGTTCTGCCATCAAGAGAGCAGAGGGATCTGCATTAATGACTGGAAACCAACCGAACCGTTTTGGAAAAGTATCGAGCGCCCACAAGCCGGAACGGTCACTTTGAGTAGTAACTACCGGTTCGGCACCAAGTATTTTAGCTACTTGGTTGGTCAGTTCGTTGGCGCCGCCAATATGTCCGGAAAGTACGGAAATGGCATATTTGCCTGTACTATCCACACATACCACAGCAGGGTCGGTATACTTGTTCTTAAGATGTGGTGCGATAGAACGTACACATATTCCCATTGCTCCAATAAAAATGAAGGCATCATAGCGGTTAAAATTCTCCGCTGTGAAATTGCCGATAGATTCGATATGTGTACACCCGTCTTCATTACGGGGGGTGAAAACTTCTGATTCGGAAAGTTCGCCGCGTAGTAGGTTCGCTGCGCTCAGTCCGGCTTCGGAAATAAGGATAATAGCTGTTTTCATTTAGATATATATTTAAGAAAGCGTTGCTTTCATAATTTCAATAGGGTTATAATCATTCAATGCTATGCGGAGAGAGGGATGTAACATCATTCCTATATCTATGATTCCTTCGCTGAATGCGGCTTTGCTTTCCTCTGAAACGGAGTTGAAAACAATACAGCCACTGGGTTGCAGCACTTCTTTTACTTTTGCCAAGATCTCTTTCAGATGTCCGCCATGTCCGCCTATAAAAATAGCATCGGGGCGGGGATAGGAGCTAATCTCTGTTTGCAGGAAATCGCCCATAACTGCTGTGATGCCCGGTGCTCCGAAACGACGGGTGTTTATATCTATCAGTTCCTTGCCTTCGGGACGGATTTCAAAAGCAATCACAGTAAGGTGCGGAAATTGCAATCGGGCTTCGATAGAGACTGAACCTGTGCAGAAACCAATGTCCCAAAAGACACGGCGGCGGTTCAGCTCCAAAGCTTGCAAAGTAAGCAGGCGGATGGGGGCTTTCGTTATCATGCGGGCACGTCCGTCAAGATGGGCGAATTGTTCGTCGGGGATTCCGAAGGGGCGCATGGTAATGGGGGGCGTACTAACGTTGCTATGTTCCCCGTAGTAGAGTATCAGATTGTTTGGATGCTCGAAGGTGCTTTGTGAAGCTTCTTTAGGAGTCATACGGCGAATATGTTCTTTGTCGGGATTGCCGAGGTGCTCGCCTATATACATTATATAATAGGTATAACCAAATTCTAGCATACGTTCGGCAATAGTGGCGGGAGTATGTTCACGATCGGTAAGAACACCGATTTTCGGTGAGCGTTCTATGAGGGCACGGTCAAATTCCTGCCAAGGACGACCGGTAAGCGACACTGTACGCATATCGTCATAAGGCATTACCAGTCGATGCGCTAATGTTTGCAAGGAATTGAAAGCCGGATAAAGCAGAATTTGCGCATCAGGCAATTTGCGTTTTACTGTATTGGCAAAGCCGAAAAACAGCGGATCACCGGAAGCAAAGACAATGATTGCCTCTTCTTCAGTAAAAAAAATCTCATACTCAGCAAATACATTTTCCAATGGTACGGTAATGGAAATCCATTGAGCCTGCTCCGGCAATATGTCTTTTACAATATCCTTATGTCGTATGCCCCCTGAGAATATCTTTCCCTGCCGTATATGCAATAATACTTCCGGCGGGAAAAAAGGTTCCCGGTTGTCATCTATTCCTATGATTATAAATTTCCGTTCCATAGCCTATTTTATATTTCCGCAAGATTATTTTCACCTCTTAAACCTCACCTTTAGCCTTGTAAAGGTGACCTTTAGATCCTTAATCCTTACCTTTAGCCTCTCAATCTTCAACTATCACCTTTCACCTTTTAACGGCAAAGCCGCTAAATTACACGTCCCTTCCCGGTTTTAGTTGTTCAGCATCGTTGAAACATAATACTGCATTTGCTAAAGTTGCCGCCAGATTGCTGCCACCCTTACGTCCTTCTACAATAATCTTCGGTATTCGGGTAAAAGGTTTCACCATGTGCTTGGATTCTTGTACATGAACAAAACCTACCGGGGCTGCAATGATTCCTGCGGGACTGGCTTTATCTTTACGTATCAGGTCGCAGAGTTCCATCAGTGCGGTAGGAGCATTACCGAATACAAACAGTGCATCCGGGTGTTCTTCTACTGCCAGGCGAATGCCTGCTTGTGTACGGGTTATTCCTTTTTCGGTAGCCATCGTTACTGTGCGTGCATCTCCGAGATAACATTTCACTTCTACACCAAGACGTTGTAGAGCACCTTTGCGGATGCCACTGGCTGCCATGGTAACATCAGTAACAATTGTCTTGATAGTTCCCTTTTCGATGTTCCTGTAAAGTGATGCAACGGCTCCTTCGTCAGTAAGCAATAGATTTTCCATCTCAAAATCTGCCGTAGTATGTATGGCGTGTAGTAATGCCCATTTATGGTCAAGTGGAATATCTTGATTCTTTAGTTCTTTTTCGATGGTACGGAAACTGCGGATCATGATGTCCTGACCGATATTTTTGGCTTGAGTATCAGTTTCCCGATAATAACCGCGAGGAGTTATAAAGTTTCTATTCCATTCGTAAGATTGTGAATTACCTATTAGAACGACCGTAAACATATCCACTTCTTCGGGATTAAAATCTCCTAGAGTAGTGATGTGTACTTCTTGCTCCGGTCGTCCTGCTTGGCGTACATAACCTACGGGAGTCTCCTTTGAACGTCCTTCTTGTAGGAAAAGCTCCTTCAAACGGTAAAGCTGCCAGTAGCGTCCTTCACTTTTAGGATTGTAGACAGCAGTTACAAAATCGGCGGAGGCTGCGGCTATTATTCTTTTTTCAATGCGTTCCCAAGGGGTCATCAAGTCCGAAAGAGATATTACACAGAAGTCATGTCCCACAGGAGCACCCAGCAGAGATGCGGCTTTTTGGAAAGCACTGATTCCCGGCAATGAAATAATCTCTATAGGACTATTCCGTTCGCGCTTCATCTCATAGATAAGCGGTGTCATGCCATAAATACCTGCATCGCCGGAACTGATAACGCAAACGGTCTTTCCCTGTTCTGCCAGTTCAAAAGCTTGCTCGGCACGAGTCCGTTCACGTTTCATGCCAGTGTCTATACATTCTGTTTCAGGACGAAGATGAGGAGTTACAAACTGGAAGTAGTATTTATATCCCACCACTACATCAGATTCTTGCAAAGCGGAAATTACGGCGGGAGTAATGTCTAGTTCGTTGCCCGGTCCGATACCGGCAACAATTATTTTGGGTTGTTTCATATCCGTGTATTCTATTGGAATACAAAGATAGGACATAAATTCGATGTAAGCGAAAAATGGAATAACAATATGTGGATAAAAAGGGCTATACCCTTTACCCTAAATGGTGTAGCCATCCGGAGTAAAGGGTGTAGCCCTGAGGGGTAAAAAGTGTAGCCCCTTTACGATGTTTGATTATCAGTTGTTTATAATGGCTTTGATGTGGTCGATATATATTTGGCGAATGGCATTATTTTCGCCCAGTCCTTGCATGCGTACATTAACCTGATAGCCTTGTTTTTCGAGTTCAGTCTTCCAGGTACCTGCAATATCTTCTTTGGTATGATTGCCACAAACCAGTAGCAATGGAACTAAAGTTACTGTTTTGGGACGTGTCTCCTTCAACTGCATCACGGTAGCTTCAATGGTAGGATAGCCCTCGATAGTACTGACGTGAAAATTCTTTAACCCATGAGCTTTCATCATAAAGTCGAGCATGGCATAAGTGGCGGTACTTGGCAATTGATTGCCATGTCCTACATAAACAACATCTTCTTTCTTACCCGGCTGTTCTGTAGTGAGTATATTGATAACCTTCTCACAGTCTTCTACAGAGTAGAGCAGAGGATTACCTACTTTTATCTCTTTGAAGAACGGACGTACTTTGTCTGCATCTTTGCGAACAGAAGTCATTTCACTACCTTCGATGAGAGTAGTACTTTGGATATAGATTTTCTGGAGACCATCGGCACGGAGTTTTAAGAGTGCATCTATAGGACTATCTTTTTCAACTCCTTCTTTAGCCAGCTTTTTTCTTACAATGGGGGAAATGTATGCTTCACGAACTTCGAATTGTGGAAAAGCATCTTTCACTTCACGGGTGATAACATCGAGTGTTAATGCCCGGGTGTCCGGATCTGAACTTCCATAATGGGTAATGAGTAAAGCAGTTTTCTCTTCTTGTGCAAAGGAGAAAATACTGATACCGAGTAAACAGAGTGTGATGAAAAATTGCTTCATATTCTTTAATATCTAATTGGGTTTTACTTTAATTTTAATGCTAGGCTTACTACTACCATACGTCCTGGTGAGTACAAAGTGAAGTTCTTACTCAAAGGTCTCATATCTTTCTTATTGAAGATATTATCAATGCCGATACCCGGTTCCAAAAAGAGGTTTTTGAAGCAATCGAAAGAATGCCGGGTATTGATGTTCCAGATACCATAACCCGGAGCATCACCATCAACATCTCCCGGATAATAACACTTGCTTTGCAGACGACCATTCAAATTGATATTTAAAGTATAATTGCTCCAACTATGAACATAATTTCCGCTGAGAGTGGCGGTATGACGTATGCTACGTTGAATATTTTGCCATCCTTCTTCACCTTTGCCACGTGCATAAGCATAGGTATAATTACCGGTCAGTGTGAAACCTGCAAATGGATTGCCGGATAAATTAACTTCAAAACCACGAACAGCCGCTTTTTCGAAATTGATATATTCTTTCAGATTAACCTTGGAAGTAGAAGATAAATCGTTAAGCTCCTTGAACTCATTCTTCAGTTGCTCTTGTTGTTCTGCCGGTAGATCATTGAAAGGAGTTGTTTTTGAGGTAACCATATCTGTCAGGAAGTTCAAGTAACCGGTAACGGATGCGCTGAAACGATTGGTACGATATTCCATATTAACAGAATAGTAATTACTATGTTCCGGTTTCAAGTCTTTATCGCCTATGGAAATGGTGTATTTACTACCCATTTTCTTGAACATGCTGTAATATAGTTCGTCAATTCCGGGAGCACGGAAACCTGCCGCATACGTGACGCGAAGATTGAAGTTGCCGATATTATACATCGCTGCTACCTTAGGAGTGAAACGTCCACCGGCTTGTTCGTGATGATCGTAACGCAAACCTACGATACCCGTGAGATGATTCCAAAGTTTTACTTCATGCTGCCCATAGCCTGATAATGTATACAAACCTTTGTCTACATCTGCATCCGGACGGACAAGTATATCCTGACGGTAATCTATTCCAAATACAGTAGTGCTGTTGGTTGTAAAACCGAATATACCTTTCAATTCGGCATCATGGAATTTTTGTCTTTTGGTGAACGAATAATCTCCCGGCAAGTAATCGCCGGATGCTAACATGTACTTATAACGTGAAGCATAATTGTTGCCTGCATAATCCAGTTGGATGGAGTTGCGGTTGTTTAATTTGTATTTCGCTCCGGTTCCCCAATTATATTTTTCGTAATGGGTATTGTATTTGTTTCCACCGTCCATACCTTCACGTTCAATAGGACGGTCGGTCATGTGCCAGTAATAACCTCCGTTAGCATAGAAAGAGAGATTATCCGTAGCATCGTAGGTGAATTGTTGCGAGAAATTATTGGTATTGTAACCTACGGATAGCTGATCTAATGTTTCAATCAACTCGTCACCGCTTTCGGTCACCCCGCTGTTTTGCCAACCGTCGGAATGGTCGTACTTAAAAGCTGTGTATGATCCTAGTTTGCCTTTGGCAATATCCAGATTAAGTCCTTGTGTAAATTGATTTTTTCCACTGTAGCGACTATTGCTGGTAAATGAAATCTCTTCCTTGGGCTGGTTGGTAATAATATTTATAACTCCGGCTATGGCATCTGAACCATAAAGGGAAGAAGCTGCACCGTTCAAAACCTCAATACGTTTTACGCGGCTCATGTCTATCTGGCTGATGTCAATGTTACCGCTAATATCACCTGTTAATTTTCGTCCGTTTACCAGAATTAGTACATATTTATTAGAAAGCCCGTTCATCATTAAGTATGAACCCATTGCGTTGGGAGAGAAAGATAACGAAGGTACCATCATTGTCATAGCTTGCTGGAAGTCGGTGATTCCGGCACGTTTTATCTCGTTGGCTGTGATGACTGATACCGGGGCGGGTGTATTTTTTAATCGTTGGTGAGTACCCGTACCCGTGACTACAACAGGATTTAATTCGAAAATCTTTTTCGTAATGTCTTCACTTTCACCTTTGTCAGCTTGTGCATATACACTGCTTGTAATTACTCCACCCATCAAGAGAGCGGTCAGAAGTCTTTGTTTTATCATATATTACTTTATTTTATATAACGCCGCAAAGTTACTGACCATTTCAGAAGCAGGAAATACTTAAAAGTAGTTATATTGAGAAGCGAAATGGCTATATATAGGTAGTGTACATTTCATTCGGGCACATAGATGATTTCCCCATTCTCAAGCTGATAGGCAATGCCTACTTTTTTTCCTTTTTTGCCGGAAGTCTTTTGCTCTTCGCTGGGAGTGTACTTCTTGATTTCTTTTCCTTCCTTGGTAATGATTTCCATATTTTCTTTTCCGGGATTTTTCACCATCGTGAAATCTTCTTTCGAAAACATTTCCGTCATGCTGAAGCGGGAGACAAGAGCTACCATCAGTGCTACGGCAAATACCATCGCTACATCGAACAGATTGGCTACTGTACCCATCGGGTCGGAGTCTGTATTGTTGTGCAGAAGTTTGTTTCGTTTCATCAGATTGAATATTAAGACTCTGTTACTTTATCGCTTATTACTTTATATAAATATTCCAGATCGTTTATTTCGCGGGCATACCAGCGTTGTTTTACTTGTAGAGTAATTACGCCGACGGCAGCAATTACCAATCCAACAACAGTAGTCGCAAAAGCTACCTGCATATTATATGCCATTGATGAAATATCTCCGTTGGCAAGACCTACCAATGCAGGACCCATGGGAATAAGAGTACCCATTAACCCTAACATCGGACCTAGTTTGACGAAAGTGCGCGAACGTCCCAATTCTTTTTCGGCATCTACTTCATAGTTGGCTAATAATCGCTCGCAATAAGCTGCATTATCACTGTGATCCGATAGCTTTTTCAAGCAACGGAGCAGGGGAGAATTGTTTGTGGGAGGAAGTTGTTGTAGTTGCTCGTTTACATTGTCTGTAGTGATTATCTCCAGAATTTCCGCGAATTTCTTTTGCAGTTTCATTCGTTGATAAAACTCACCGAAGAAACCTCCGGCTAGAATGATGGCACGAAGGAAAAAGAGAAGCAACAAGACTACGACGGGAACCAATAACCCGTTGGAAATCCAGAAGAGAGTGTTTGAAATAGTTTCCATAGTTGATATATCTAATTTTGAAATTACATTTTAATAGCCTGTAGCTATAATACTTAAAATGACGATGAAGATATTTACGATAAACAAGACTTCCAGGCGTACAGATTCTTCACCGATAATATGATATAAAAGCTGCGCTCCTCCATAAACAGTCAGGAGCGTTGCAATCGCCGCTATCCAGGAAAGACTGCCGAAGTCTATTCCGGGAAAGGAAAATAGCAATAATGCCAGGGCATAACATAATACACCGGCTATCAATAGTCCCGGATATAGCTTTAGAACAAAGGTCATGACCTGTTTAAAAAACGTGTTGCGGGTTCGTACAGCTGCAAAACAATCAAAACAAAAAGCAATCATTACTGCCGCTTCCAATGTAACGCAAACTGAGAGGTTCAGCATTTTGGAACGTGAAGCAAAGAATGCAGCCATCGCAGTTTTAGATTGTTCAGTCATCCACGGAGTGATAAACCAGACAAAAAGAGCACAGCATATAGCTGCTGTCCATATCCCCCAATGAGAGTAAAAGCCCGCTTTTAATAGAAAGCTGATAGTGATGAAAATGGCTAATATATGTATTACATATTCCATTCTATTTCTTTCTTTTTTTGAGTAGTACAACCAGTTCGATGAAGGCGATGATAACGATTATTCCGATCATCAGCCCGTTCATTGTCTTTTTTTGTGCTGCTTGTTCGGGAGTCAATTTCTGTTCTTTCAGTACAACGTCTTTTCCATTGGCGGCGGTAGATTCGTGTACGGTTTTCATGTCCTGGTCGTAAGTTAGTTTAGCTTTGTCATCCAGTTGTCCGGATACAAAAGATTGTAATTTGGCATTACCGCAGACAAACTCGGTACAAGCTGCACCTTTCTCACGGGTGATTTCTGCATGCAAGGCAGCGGTTGTTTTCAATTGTTCCTTTGATGCCTTCCAGTAACCTTTGCGGGCACTTTCAAGCATCACGGCAGTCATAGCCTGAAAAGAAGCCGGGTTGACCTCACGGAAATAGTCGTGGATGCCAAGCTTGTTTTCATCCAGGATATACATCTTATATAAGTCATTAAAAAGCTCTTTATCCATAGCTGAAGGACGCATTACATGCCAGCCGAAAATGTTACGGAAGATTTCACCAAACATTTGCGCTGTACCTGCACCGCCTTTCATACGCTCTTGTATAAAGGTAGGATTCAGTATAGTGGCACGTGTTTCTACGGCAATAGCTTCTTTTGCATCCTGCAATCGGCGGTTGGTGCGGTTACGATAATCAGCCATGTAAGCATCCGGTTCTTTTCCGGTCAAGGTTTTAACAGTAAGAGACAATCCACCGGTAAATTCATATACATGGTCTAGAGAGATTGGTCCCCAAGTATTGCTTTGACGGGGTTGGATAACCACATCGGTCTCGGAGAGAGCGGAAGCAAACAAATCTTTCTGGTAACTTCCCCAATTTTCATCGTCTCCGTATGCGGCACCCATATTATTGAGATAACCTTTGGCTATTTCTTTTTCATCATCCCATGAACCGCTGCTTTCGGTATATCCCATAATGCCTGTACTATAACCACTGTTTACAGGTCCGAATATACGCATCACAGACATAGCACGTGCTTGCTTGGGAGAAGTCCCTTTTTCTACCAATAGCTTTTCTTGTAGTAGTGTGCCCGAGGAGACATAGTTTGGATATGCTTCGTCTTTAGCTTCCGATGCCAGACGCACAGCATCCGTTAATAATTTAAGTCGGGAGCCGGCGATGTCACGAAGTTGTCCCGATACCTGTACAACGACATTGACTCGGGGACGACCCAATTCTTTACTCGGAACTAATTTCAGGTCGACCACACGGTCTTGTCCGTCACGGACGGGTTCTACGCCAAGCATCCAGAATACTTGTGCCAGTGTGGCACCTTCGGTGGTGATGAATTCTCCTGCCCAAAAAGTGTAGCTCACTTTGCGGGGATAGTCTCCATGCTTGCTGACGTATTGTTTCAGGGTAGTTTCGGCAAGTCGCTTTCCATCTTCCCAGGCGCGGGAGTTGGGAGTGGTTTCGGCATTGATGCTATACATATTTCGTCCGGTAGGAAGAACATTCGGATTCAATACAGGGTCGCCACCGGGTGCCGGATAAACGGTACCGCCATTCAAGGCATGTACCATTGCATTTAATTCATTGGCGGTGGAAGTTATCAGTTTCTCACGATAACACAATGCGGGACGAAGCCCGGGAGCAACGGTTGTCGTGTCTTTCGGGGGATTTTGCAGCAATGTTATCAATTTCTTTTGAGCGGCAGGCAGATAATGGTGGGCTATGTAGGTGAAGTCCTGCAACTGCTCTGTAGTGATTTTACCTTTGTCACGGTCGTGCTTGGCAGTTTCATAAGCCAGCGGGTCGGCAGATACGGCAAGGGTAGTGGTCAGCAAGTCGCGTGAGGAGTAAGGTTGCCCCATCGTATAGTAGGCACCAATCACTTTTTCATTGGCTATTTCTTCAGTGAAGCCATCCAGACGTTCCAGTTCTTCGGCAGTATACGGTTTGTCGGGAATGGAGTCCAGACCAAGGTCACGATGCAAGCCCAGGCGTACTGTTTCTTTCTTGATGCGCATGCCCAGCATTTTGTGTCCATCTGTACCCTCATCCAACACTTTGTGAATATCTTCGAGGAGAGAAGTATAGCGTTGTCTCATGCCACTTTCTACGTAAGGAGGAGTGAGGTGGGTTACCAGTACGGCATGAGTACGTCGTTTAGCGATAATACCTTCACCTACGTTGCCAGTGGTGTAAAAATAGAAATGCGGCAGATTTCCAACGAGCGCATCCGACCAGTCTGCCCGTGATTGTCCCACATTCTTGCCGGGTGTATATTCCAGATTCCCATGTGTACCGAAGTGAATAAGGGCATCGGCTTTGAACCCTTTCTGCATATAAAGATAGGGAGCCAGATAACTATGTGGTGGTGCTACCGGCATGCCATGCACCAGCTTGAACTCATCGTCTCCCAATGCCGGGCGAGGTTGTGGAAAGAGAAGTATATTTCCGAATTGCAGGCAGGCGATGGCTATACTGTCATCGGTGGCTAGCAAATTTCCCGGAGCGTCACCATAACGGTCTGTTACTTCTTTGTATTTTTCAGGAAGGATTACTTGATGTGCCCATTGCTCGTATTGTTCGGTACTGAGCCATACGGGGTGTGCTGTTTTTAGGAACTGCTCCTGAGCGCCTTTGGCGTATGAGCCCATCACGGCACCGTCACGGTAAATCCGCTTTCCAAATTCTTCGGCAGTAGCAGGCAGACCGCTGACATCGTAACCTTCACTTTGCAATCGTTTCAGGAAATTATAAAGTGAGGGGATTACTTCCATTCCGCTTGCCAGCAGTGCGTCTTTTCCGGGAGTCTTGAAGTAGCAGATGGCAACATGCTTTTCCTTATTAGCTTTATCACGCAATGCCATGTAACGGGTGATGTGCTCGGTAAAGGCATTTATACGCTCCGGTTCAGGGGTATGCAGGAAATAGCCTTCCTTGTTTTCATTTTGTGTGGCAATACAGAACGGTGCCATTCCGCCATCAATCTCGGGTACTACAACACGTGCGGTCAGTGTACCGCCGCTAACGGGCTTGGTAGCATCCAACCATTCTTCACGAGGTTGCACTAACGGGAAAGGCATAAACAGGGGTATATTTTCCTGATGCAGCCAGTTGATGAGAGAATCATTTCCCAAACGTCCCATTGGCAGATATACCATAGCGTCCGGATGCAGAGAACGTATCATTTTCTCCCGTCCTTTTCCATTGCCGGTAATGGGATAAACATTAAATCCGGCTTGTGTCAACCGGGATATCAATGTATCTACGTGGGCACGGTTGCCTTCCATCGGGAAACTGATGCCGGAGATAAAGGCGATATTGCGTGCTCCTTCATGGTATAGATGTTTCGCTTTCAGATAGGCAGTCAGCTCTTTGTGAGTTTTGAAATACTGCCCATATTCCAGATGGTAATATAAGTTGTTGGGTAACTCTACGGGTGCTTCAAAACTTTGGTCACCCCAACGTTGCGGAGTGGCTAAATGGCGCAGATAACGCAATGCATTCCGGTAGTTTTTCTTGCAGGCATTCTGGAAATAAGTCTGCAAGGTATTTTGTTGTTCGGGAGTGATGTTGTAGTTAACGATAAAGTTGAAATGTTGCAAGGCATTGGTAAAGATGGGTACCCCTTTATTAGCTACACGCTGCATTTCAGCTATTTGTGTTTCGTCCAGGAATAATCCTCTGCCGTACATCATAATGGCATCATAACCGGAGAGGTCTTTTACTTCCTCCATTTTTATACAAGTCACCTCGATGTGGCTGCAATCATTGTTCAGTGCAATGTCCGCTCCTTGTGCAGGCAGGGGATTGACTATCAGGATGCGGGTAGGAGCCAGCAGGCTTTGATAGATGAGGAAGCAGGCAGCAATTAATATTATTGCACAGCTAAGGAGTATTCCTAAACGTTTTTTGCTCATAATGAGAGAATATTGCGTTGTTGGTAGTGAATTTGCCGGTTAATCTACATCTTTTCCGGCAGCATAAGCAGCTTTCTTTTCCATGATGCCTAGTGTGCGGTGTTTTAATCCGAAACGGATGTGATCAATGAATATTTCTTGTATTTCAGGAATTTGTCCCAAACCTTCCAGACGTGTTTTAACGTTGAAGCCTTCTTTTTCGAGCATCTCCTTCCATTCTCCGGCAATATCATTCTGCGCATGGTCTCCGGCAACGAACATAAAAGGAACAAGAGTTACTTTCTTTGCTTTTGCTATTTTCAGTTGCGCTAACATTGTTTCAAAAGTAGGATAACCTTCGATGGTACCTACATGGAAATTTGTCAGCCCTTTTGACTTCAGCATGTAGTCCATTTGGCTATAGATGGCAGTGCTGGGCGTATAAGTTCCATGTCCCACGAGGACAAAATTTTCTTTGGCGTTTTTTTTGTCAGGTGCAGGAGCATTCAGGCGGTTACCCAGAATTTCTACCACTTTTTCTGCATCCTCTACGGAATAGAGCAGGGGAGTACCTACCCGGATTTCTTTGAAGAATGGCAGTACACTTTCCACATCACGGCGAAGGGATTCCATTTCTACTCCTTCTATAATATTAGTGCTCTGCACGATGATATGTGTATAACCTTCGCTCCGTAAGTTCAGCAATGCATCCAATGGAGTCAGCTTTTCAATACCCCGTTCTTTCAGGCGACGAATGATGATGCGTGAGGTATAAGCCTCTTGGAATTTCAGTTCTGGGAAGGCGGCTTTTGCTTGGTCATTGATGGTTTCTATGGTCAGTGCACGGGTATTATCGTACGTGGTACCGAAATGTACCATGAGCAGTGCGGCTTTGTCGCCGGGTTTCATACTTGCAAGCATATCGTTTGCTATAAAATTACCTCCTTCGTGTGCATGGCAGAAGAAGGAAAGACCTAATAAAATGAATAAAGAAAGAATATTTTTCATAATAAGTGGAAGATGGATAGAGAAACGGGGCATAAATATACCCCGTTTCTTAATTATTGAACTTGAATGGAAAATGATAAATTTTATTTGTCATTTTCCACGACTCTAAGCATATCGAAGAAGTAGCCTTCGGCAATTTCAGCACCTTTCTCTACTTTACCAGTTGCTATATCATAAATATAGATACAAGGTTTACTATTTTCTGTATTTACACCGATATAAGCTTTGCCGTTGACAACAACAGTGCGCTGTGCAAAACGTCCGCCACTATAAGGTATTTCTTGTCCGTTATAGCTTAAACGTTCTTTTGCTCCGGTAGCTATATTAACGATTGAGTAATAGTGGCTGTAGCTATCAATTGCAGTTCCGGAAGCATCATTGCGTGCGTATACAAGAGATTTTCCATTGCCTAGATTTTGAATAGTGAGCAACTTGCCATCGGCATTAGGATAACCTTCATAACTGCTATCGAAATCACTTTCTCCTTTCTTGATACGGAGCAGATGTCCCATTTCAATATCGTTAGTGTCTGTAAAGGTTGCCAAATAGAGGTTTCCGTCTGCATCGTACATTACACAATTCTGCATTAACTCTCCGTAGGCGCTTCCTGCCATTTCGCCGGCAAGAGTATTAACTTTGTTACTTTCTACAGCCATAGTAGAAGGATTGATGACAGCCGTCAGGAAGTTTGATGTTGCTACACCACCTCTGCCCGATTTGTCTTTGCCGAAGTAGAAGTAATACAGTTTGCCTGCTTTTTCGTTATAGGTTAAGATACCGGAAGCGGTAAACACTTTAGCTCCTGTAGGAAGGGGCATATCCAGTGTGCCTTCGTCGATGATACGCATATCGTTTGCACTAATCTTGGTCCAGATAATTTTATTCGCATCGCCATTGGCTGCCATGATAATAAGTGTATTGTCGTCCAACCAGGCATGTGTGTAACTGCGAACTTTATAAGTGTTCTTTACAAATTTTTGTTCTTGTACCACTTTGACGGAGTTACCTACTACTTGTAGCTTAGTGAAGCGATCATTTGAACTGGGTACTTGGTAATAATATTTTCCTTTGACAATAACTTCCATGGAGTAAGTGTTGTCTGCGCTTCTGAATTCAACACCGTCATTCTTGATGTCAATAACACCTTTATCTGCTGTGAGTGCGTTTATACTTTTAACGATAGTACCGTCACCTTGATTCATCCCACCGTGTTTACCAACGGTCATAAAGATGTCAAAATGATAATCGGAAAGTTCGGGTTCCGGATCTGGAGTAGGGGTTGAATTGTTGTCATCAGAACATGCGCTGAATGATACGGTCATTACCATGACCATCAGAATACTGAATAAAAAATTTAGTTTTTTCATTTTAAATATGAGTTAGTGAATGAATAGTCTGAATTTAATGAAAAAAGAGCGACCTGGTTTTTGTAATTTATAATTGTCATAGGCTAATTTGTCAAACAGATTGGCGCACTCCAAAGAAATATTATACTTCCCTTTATTCCATGAATAGGCTATATCTGTGTTGAAGATATTCTGTGAAGGGATACGTGCTTTACTTTCACGTGAACCGTAGGCTTCCCATGTAAGAAAGAACCAATGTACCCACTGATAACTGCATCCTATTCTCAAATTGCCTTGAGTGAATAGTACATTATGAAAAGCATAACTTGCTTCTGCACTTCCGAAGAGCCAAGGGCGATTGGGTACGCGATTGTTATAAGTGGCTGAAGGTTTACCGTCGGTCTTGTATTTTTGTTGGTCACGCGCTTCTTGAAAACTGACGTTTGTAGCAAGTTGCAATTTATTCTGCCAGTTGTAACTCACTTCTCCTTCCACTCCTTTGATATGTACAGCCGGAACATTTGTGTATTGCATGGTGCCTTCCTTTTCTGAGATGGTGGCTTGAATAAAATCGTCTACATAGCGAAGAAAGCCATTTGCTTCATAGTAGAGAGTGTGTCCCGGTGCCGGATGCCATGTACCGAAGATTCCCAGATTGACATTATTACTTTTTTCCGGATTCAATGCCACATTGGCGTAGATAGTGGAACCATTTCCCAGTAATTCACGTGCAAGGGGCAGGCGTACACTATGTTCGTAGGAAAACTTTAGAGAAAAAGGTTCAATAATCGTAAACCGTGAACCGGTGCCATATCCCCAGTAATTTTTGGTTATTGAGCCATTTATGTTTTTTGAACCGGTGATAGTAGGCAAGTCGGTCTGCTGGATATTCAGATGATTGATGTAGTCTTTGATAAAAAAGGTGTTATTCATCCTTCCGCTAAAGAAGGATTGATTATATGAGAAACTTGAGATATGCTTAGCTAAAATATCGTTTGACGCTTCAAAGTCTTCATCCATTTCGTCGTAGCGGTTGTTTCCTGTACGACTCAGTAAATAATTCAAATTGAAACTGTGATGGTTGCTTAAACGATAATCCAAGTTAATACGTCCAATGACCAACGGTCGTTTATAGTGGCGGATGGAGCGTCCACGACCAGTAATTTCGTTGCGTGAGCTTTCTATATAGTCACCGTTCCAGTCATATTTACGGTAAGCGGTATCAGTAGTCAGTGAATGGTCCCAAGTATGTGAAAGTGAAATGTTCAACTGCATATTTTTCAATAAAAAATCATTCTTTTTATAGCGTGCTGAAATATTCCAGGCATCCGATTTTCTTTCTGCCATACCGTAAACTTTACTTTGAACAGAGCCTGTTTGTAGCTCTTTGTTGACTTTGGAATAAGAGCCGGAAATAAAGAAGGCATCTGCCCAAGGCTTGTTGGCAAAACCTACTTCAATTTGTCCTATGAACGAGAAGTAATCGTCGTGAAAACGTTTTCTATTTCTCAGAAGATATTTTCGGCTGTCTTCATCCCATACTTCAACATCCTTCATTGTATAATCATTTTTCGAGTAATTTACTCCAATGGTGGGTTTGATAATGAGTCCTGTTTTAGGTTCTATTATTTGTGCATTTAAATCTGCTTTGTGAGTATGGAATGAGCCGATGCCATAAGAGATATCCAGATTATTTTTCTTTTCTTGTTTGGTGATAATATTGATGGCACCGCCCAAAGCATCCGTTCCCAAATTGGCTGGTACTACTCCTTTATATATTTCAACCCGGTCTATGATATTGACTGGTAAGTTTGCAAGTGAAACGCCGCTTCCTTTTGTGTCCAACGGAATTCCATCCAGAAAATAACGGATGGAATTTCCGGACAAACCGTTGATGGAAAGGTCGAAATCCGAACCGACACCACCTTCTTCCCTAACTTTGATACCCGTAGTTCGGTTTATCAAGTCATTCAAATTATTCAGTGAATTGATTTTTGATTTTATGTCAAGAGCATTTACAGCAAAAGCACTTTCCTTAACCTTCTGTGTTTGCGATTTTCCATAGACTTCCACAGAACCAAGATTGATGGAATTCTCTTCTAATGTGAAATCTATTTTTTTATTTTGTTGGATATTTAGGGTGCTTTTTATAGTTTGATAGCCTATGAAAGATACGACGAGCGTATGTTTACCTGGTAAAATATGCAAAGAATACCGACCCTTATCATCTGTATAAGTTCCAGAGGTGGAGTTTTCAACGGCAATTGTCACCTGTGGCAAAGGGGTGCCGTGCTTGTCTGTGACTATCCCTGACAGAATAACTTTATTTTGTGCCATCATACCTATCTGAGAAAGATAAGTGCAAAACAATAGAATACATGCGAAAACTTTCATTTCAATCCTTGTTATAGTATTCACTACTTACTTTTAGGAAGGTGCTTACAAAGAGAAATGATTTCTTTACGAAAGATAAAGACGTACCAGACTCGTTGTTTTACAGCTTTATTTCCCGAAAGCATTAAAACTATGTTATTTCTGGCAGGTCTTCTGACTTGTCCGTCTTTGAAAGCCTTCCCATCTGCTAAGAGACAGTGGCTTGGAGTATATTCAAAGATTTTAAAGGACTTACAGCAGCGGGTCTGTTCAGGATTTGCACCTGATTCCCTTTTCATCATTCTCTCCATGAAATTAGAGAGGAGTGAAACCAAAAATCGTTGCAAAGGTATAAAAAATGTAATCTAAGTGGATAATATATATCTATAATGTTTCTTAATGTAAATGCATATATGAAAATCCCTCCTTCTGTACTTCATCTAAAGGCAGAGGAGGGAAAATCTGAAAATATATCTTTTTTACTTTTTAAATCTTACGGATAGGCTAACGTAAACCGAACGTCCGGGATTCAGTGTTGAAAAGTTATTGTTCCAAGGACGGTCATCTATCTTATCGAAGATATTCTCTATACCCACACCGGGTTCCAGAATGAAAGATTTTAAATTGAAGGTATGGCGGGTATTCAAATCCCATTGTTGATACTTGGGGGCATATCCGTAACTTTGCGAATACCGTTCTCCTTGAAGATGTCCGTGCAAGTTTACATTCAGGCGGTAGAAGTTCCAGCTATGTTCCCATTGACCGTTGACGTTTCCCATGTGTCTGATGCTTTTGTCAATGGGAGATTCTTTGTAGGTGCCGTTTTCATTCCGTTGTTTGGCTTTGGTGTCAAGGTAAGTGTAACCGCCGCTGACTCTGAAACCGGCTCCAAGATTTACGGTCGCATTGAAGTTAACTCCTTTGGTTTTTGCCTTATCCACATTATCACGCTGACGTATCTCATCAAACTTGGCATGCTTTTCGCTTAATCCCATGGCTGCGATTTCGTCATCAGAAAGGGTACGATAGTTTATCATATCACGGATGTCATTGATAAAACCGGTTACTGAGACTGAGAACCATTTGTAGTTGTATTCTGCATTCAATGAATAGAAATTATTCTTTTCAGGTTTCAGATTGGGATTCCCGACTGTATATCTGCTAGCTGTTTTCGATTCATCCGTTGCATAAAGCTGTGAAAGGCTGGGAGTACGGAAACCGGCGGCGTAGGCGGCACGCAGATTAAGATTTCCGAGTTTGTACATTAAGGCTACATTGGGAGTGGCATGATTCTTAAAGTTCTCATTATAGATATAACGCAATCCCAGTACAGCTTGTAGATTTCTCATCAGTTTGATTTCGTCCTGCGCATAGAGAGCCATTGTATAGATGTTTTTTGAAGAGATATTGTCCGACTCGCTATTCAGTTGTTCTTTAACGTATTCTACACCTACCGATACGCGGTTGTAATTGCCGATTCTGAAGATACCCTTTACATTACCGTTGTAGTAGTTTACTTTTTTACGGGTTACTTCATCTCCAGGCATATAGTCACCAGTCTTTTTGAAATAGACATAATCGGAGGAAAAATTATCCGAGTAGAATTCGGCGTCGATATAGGCGGTGCGGTTAATCATATATTTCATGCCGGCACCATAGGTGTAGGTCTCATGTTTCAAATTGTAGGTGTAGGCGTCCTTTTCTACATATTTGTCTTTACTTTTAGTGAAGTAAGTGGCATCTTGCGGACGACGGGTGTTGTTATCATAATAAGTACCGCGTACATAGAACGATAATTTATCCGTGGCATTAAATACGAAACGTTGGTTCACGGTGTTAGAGTAAAAACCTACGGAAGTGGGTTTGCCGGTAAGGTTTCCGTTTTCATCGATGTTATTGTTTTGCCAGCTTCCTGCCTGAAGGCGTTGATAGGAGGTGTAAGAAGATAATTTACCGGCATTGACGTCCGCATTGAATGTTTCGGTCCAGCGTCCTTCACTGGAATAATGAGTATAGCTGGACACATTTATCGTATTCTTGGCATCGTCTGTAATAATGTTGATAACACCACCGATGGCATCGCTACCATATAAAGCGGATGCTGCACCATTCAGCACTTCGATGCGCTTGATATTCGCTATATTAATACGGGTATAGCGGTCTTCGCCTGCCAATCGTTTGCCATTTTCAAGAATAAGTACGTAATCTTCGTTTATACCGTTCAAGCTCATCGTAGTGCCCATTCCGTTGGTATAGGATGAGATATTCGGGCTGAGTTTTACTAATGCATCTTCCAAGGTAGAAGCATTGGCATTACTTATTTCTTTGGCGGTAATAACCGAAACCGGAACGGGGCTATCCGTCATGCGGCGGTGCGTACCTGTACCTGTTACTACTACTTGCCCGATGTTATTGTAATTCTCTTCCATGGTTATGAGGATGTTCTTTTCACTGGTTTTGGCGGTGTAGTGCAAAGGGGTGAAACCTACATAAGTAAAACTTAAAACATGTTTTCCTTCGGGAAGATTGCTGATGCTGAATTCTCCTTTTCCATTGGTGGTACTTCCTGCCAAACTTTTGTCCACACGGATGTTGACACCTACCAGTGGATCGCCATTTTCTTTGTCCGTTACCTTTCCGCTTAGGGTTACTTGTGCACAAAGAACTCCTGTTAGACAGCAGAGTACAGCTGTTAATAAAAACTTTTTCTTCATTGGATTGATAAATGTGATTAATACTTAAGCCTCCTGACCCGGGAGCCTTGTTAGTTTTCTTACAACTTAGGCAGGTTTCCTGACTTAGCTTTGCAGAAAGTTCAACCTTCCCATCCAGATACTTTCGAAGAAAGACTCAGTATCTATCGGACAGTGGTTAAAAGAAGATACTTTCTGTTGTTCAATCTTGCTTTGTTTGCAACATATAAACACAGGCTTACAGTAGCGGGCACTGCTTCAGATTTTCACTGAATTCCCTATTAATCCGGCGGACAGAATGACAACCGGTTCACCTAAGCGGGTGCAAAGATATAGGTTTATTCGGAAACAAAGTATTGTATCGCCTTATTTATGGTGTTTACATACCAATGTTCGGCAGAAAACATGCTTTTGAAGCCCTTAATATTAACTGGGATTTTGACCTCTCGTCGTGGTAAGATGAATAAGTTTTTTCCTCTTTAGTCTTGTTGTTTTGCTGATTTTATTTCTATCTTTGTCAGCGAAAATGGTTTCCGAATCACCTAGCGTGAATAGGAATTAATAGGGAATCCTGTGAAAATCAGGAACTATCCCCGTAGCTGTAAGCTTTGTCTCCTGTTTTAGGGAGAAACGTTGCGACATTCTTATTATGCCACTGGTTCTGTTTTAAGTAACCGGGAAGGCGTTGCAACAGAAGCAAGTCAGAAGACCTGCCATTATTCATAATCATTCATTCAATGCTTTCGGGTGAAAAGCTATAGAACGGGTCCGTTAAAAGATTCATTTTATTACTTGATTTCTGTGCATTGGAGTTGAATGTGTCGTTAAATAATCTTTTAAATTCAAATTATAGACATGATCAATTCAGAAACTTTTATTATCAAGAGGGATGGCAAAAAAGAAGCATTCTCACTTGATAAAATTAAGAATGCTATCAGCAAGGCATTTTTATCAGTAGGTAGTTTTGCTACCCAAGACGTTATTACTAATATCCTTAGTCGGGTGAGTGTCAGCGATGGAACAAGTGTGGAAGAAGTTCAAAACCAAGTAGAGGTTGCTTTGATGGCTGAACATTATTATGCAGTAGCCAAGGCATTTATGCTGTATCGCCAGAAACATCTGGAAGACCGGGAAGTACGCGACAAGCTTCGTTTCTTGCTGGACTATTGCGAAGCTTCCAATCCGGCTACAGGCAGCAAGTACGACTCTAATGCTAATGTAGAAAACAAAAATGTGGCTACACTTATTGGTGAACTTCCCAAAGACAACTTCATCCGATTGAACCGCCGCTTATTGACTGACCGCTTAAAGGATATGTATGGTAAAGAAGTTTCTGACCGTTATATAGAATTACTAAATCATCATTTTATCTATAAGAATGATGAGACAAGCCTTGCTAATTATTGTGCAAGTATCACGATGTATCCCTGGTTGATGGAAGGAACTTTATCAATAGGAGGTAACTCGGTAGCGCCTACTAACTTAAAATCGTTCTGTGGTGGCTTTGTTAATATGGTGTTCATGGTATCGAGCATGCTTAGCGGTGCTTGCGCTACTCCGGAATTTTTGATGTATATGAACTACTTCGTTGGTAAGGAATATGGTAATGACTACTATTTGCATGCAGACAAAATAGTGGACCTTTCTACCAAACAGAGAACCATAGATAAGATGATAACCGATTGCTTTGAGCAAGTAGTCTATTCTATCAACCAGCCTACAGGGGCAAGAAATTTCCAAGCCGTTTTCTGGAATGTGGCATATTACGACCAATATTACTTCAATAGCCTCTTTGAACACTTTGTCTTCCCCGATGGTAGCAAGCCCGATTGGAACTCCTTGAGTTGGTTACAGAAGCGATTCATGAAATGGTTCAATAAAGAGCGTACCAAGACTGTGCTCACTTTCCCGGTAGAGACGATGGCGCTACTTACCAAAGATGGTGATGTACTCGACAAGGAATATGGTGATTTTACAGCCGAAATGTATTCCGAAGGTCATTCTTTCTTTACTTATATGAGTGACAATGCCGATTCATTGAGTAGTTGCTGCCGCCTGCGTAACGAGATACAGGATAATGGTTTCAGCTATACATTGGGTGCCGGTGGGGTATCTACCGGTTCAAAGAGTGTTTTGACCATTAACTTGAACCGTTGTATCCAGCATGCAGTAAAATCCGGTCTTCTTTACCACTTCTTCCTCGAAGAGATTGTAGATTTAGTGCATAAAGTTCAGATGTCTTATAATGAGAACTTGAAACAGTTGCAACAGAAAGGTATGCTGCCGTTGTTCGATGCCGGGTATATTAATTTGGGACGTCAATATCTGACAATTGGTGTGAACGGATTGGTAGAAGCTGCCCAATTTATGGGGATAGACATCAACGATAATCCCAAGTACGAAGCCTTTGTACAAGAGATATTGAGTATCGTTGAGAAGTATAATAAGAAGTACCGTACCAAAGACCTGCTCTTCAACTGTGAAATGATTCCTGCCGAAAATGTAGGTGTGAAGCATGCAAAATGGGATAGGGAAGCCGGCTTTGAAACTTTCCGTGATTGTTATAACAGTTACTTCTATATTGTAGAAGATACATCATTGAACATTGCAGACAAGTTCCGCATGCATGGACGTCGCTATATTGAGCATCTTACCGGTGGGTCGGCGTTGCACATGAACCTGGATGAGCATTTGAGCAAAGAGCAATACAGGCATTTGCTTCGTGTAGCGGCAATAGAGGGATGTAATTACTTTACTTTTAATATTCCGAATACTGTTTGCAATGATTGCCACCATATCGACAAGAGGTATTTGAAGGAATGTCCCAAATGTCATAGTAAAAATGTAGATTATCTGACACGAATAATCGGTTATATGAAGCGTGTCAGCAATTTCTCACAACCACGGCAAAAGGAGGCTGCTCGTAGATATTATGCTTCGGTACACTGATTATGACATTGTTTTTCAGGAGATTCCGGATGAAGTTACGCTTGCTATCAATATCTCCAATTGCCCTAACCGGTGTAAAGGATGTCATAGTCCTTACCTGATGGAAGATGTAGGCGATTTGCTGACGGAAGAAAGTCTTACGGCATTACTATCTAAATATGGCAGTGCGGTTACTTGTGTCTGCTTTATGGGAGGGGATGCCGAACCGTTTGAAGTGCAACGATTAGCAAAATACGTTTGTAACCAATCGGCGGTTCCGGTTAAAGTTGGATGGTATTCTGGTAAAAGCGAATTGCCTGCCGGAGTAGATACACACTATTTCCAGTATATTAAGCTAGGACCTTATCTTGAGAATTTAGGTGGACTTAAGTCTGAACATACCAACCAGCGTTTATATCATATTGAACAAGGACGAATGAATGACATTACCTATCGCTTTAGACGGTAATATTCAATAGGGCTCCATTTATATAAAGAACGGCACATTTCCGAAATTTCGGAGGATGTGCCGTTCTTGCGTTATGAAGAGAAATTAATGCTGATTATTCTTCGGAATATCGAAGAAGATAGGATTAAGCTCCCGGTTGGTAGCCTTCACCATTCTCCCAAGCGTCTTCATCGTTCCAGTTTTCATAAAGGTGGTTTACCCAAATCTTACGGATTTCAGAATAGCTGCCCAATGCCTTGATGCTGCAACCATCTTTGATACCGTGGTCGGAACCAGCTTTGTCTACAGGGTGAGATTCGAAATTACGGTCAACCTTGAAACCTATCTTCTCCAGACGTTCACGCCAGCTGAATTCGTTGGTGTTGAGTTCTACTTTGCTCAAATCGCTACCTTCGGCGATAGCTTCAATGCCCCAAAGGTCATTGTGAGCATGGTCACCGGCAATTGACATGAAAGGAGCGAGGTAAACGTTCACTTCAGTAGGTTGCAGATTATTGTCAGCGCAGTACTTCATGATTTGAGAATAGATGCAACCGGGATAATTACCGATTTGGCTCTCCGGTATGCGGTTGGTGGATTCTTTTTCTTCTTCTTTCGGCCAGAACAACATGTCGCCGTAATCAACGGTTCCTACAAAGATATTCTTGTTGGCAGCTTTCTTTTGTAACGCTACTTGCATATCCGAGTATTTTTCGTTGGCGCTGTAGTTCTTGTCCGGATTACCGTGTCCCATCAGCAGGACAAGGTTCTTTTTGTCGGCAAGTTTATCCTTGTAGTGGTCGTAAAGCACGGTGGCAACTGCTTCTGTGTCATCATCGCCGGCAAGGAGGTTGGCACCTTTCAGCACGTCGATGTGCGGATAATCCTCAATCATAAAGTTCTTCTTGATGTCGGTATTCATCAATGAAAGGTATTCTTCACCGGGGATTACGTGAAGTGATTGCACTGCCACACGTTTGTAACCGGCATCACCGATAGCTTGCAACCAGTCCGACAGCTTGTAGCGTGCTACGCCGGTAGAAGCTTCTGCACGACCGATACAAGTACGTGAGGTGAAAGACATATAGATGTCCGCATCTGGGAACTTCGCTTTGAAGTCGGCGATGACATCATCATAGACTTTCAAAGATTCATTGTAAGTACTCCCAAAAGTACAAAGCAGGATAGCGGTGTCGTGCGCTTTAGCACGGGTCACTATCTCAACTGCCGGGTTCTTGGTACTCTCTTCATCATCGTTGTCGCAGGAAGTAAATCCTGTGCAAACTGTGGTAGCCGCCAGGGCTGCCATCAAATAGAATTTGAATTTGTTCATATTACATTAATTATTAATAAAAGGGTTATTTGTTTTTAAACTTGATGAGTGCCGATGCATAGAAGTTTCTTCCCGGAGATGTGGTTGCACGATTTCTGCCGAAGGGAGTACGGTCTATGTAATTAAAAAGATTATCTACACCTATATTCATGGTCAGCGACCATTTCTTCATCTTCAGCAACGAATGGGCGGTGTTAATGCGCCAAGTCTGGTAACCGTCGGCATTATTATCATTGTTATAATGTATGGTAGACTGATATTTGCCATAGATACCTAAACCAAGACGGTAGTTGCTCCATGTATGTTGCCACGAAGTATTAAGGGTGGTGTTATGGTTGGAGGTGGCATCGATATAGGTGTATTTCATATAGTCGTCCCCTTCTTTGGCATATTGTGCCTTAGGGTCAGCGTAGCTATATCCTCCGCCTAAAGTAATGTCTTTCGTAGGACGATAATTGAAAGTGAAGTCCATACCATAGATGCGTGCTTTCGTCAGATTCATGTATTGCTTGCTCTTTTCTACTTCAAGGAACTTTTCATCGGGAGTAATACCGATTTCTACCAGTTCAATCATATTGTCGATATAGTTCATATATCCGGTAATGCTTGCCTGGAATTTATTTCCTATATACTCAAAGCCAAGTGAAGCATACTGTGAAGTCTGTGCCTTCAGGTCGGTATTGCCATGATAAGCGGTTAATGAACCTCCACCGATGCTGCCGGTATAGTTATAATAAAGCTCCTTGATTGTAGGCGTCTTATAACCTAAAGCATAGGACGCACGTAGATTGATGTTATCGGTTACTTTGTAGAGCGCTGATATTTTCGGACTGAGATTGAAACCGGTTTCTTTGTATTGGGTACCACGTACGCCGGCGGTAAGTACAAAATTGTTGGTGACAGTCCATTCTTCTTGTGCATAGGCAGCTAGGGAATAGACTGAAGCAAGGTCGCCGTCGATATGATGGGGGGACTCCAGACGGTTGTACTGATACTCAACTCCGGCATTCAGAATGTGTTGCTCGCCCAGGTAGAAAACACTTTTCACTTGCGCCAGCAGTTGTTGCTGGATGCTTTGCTTGATACGTTGTCCGGCATAGTAAGTGATGTGTTTATGACGGTCGCCGTCTTCATAATAGTCAGTATATTCATTCAGCTTGTAATCGTAGAAGTAACCGAACCGACCGTATGATAGGTCTGCGGTGAGGTAATTGCGGCTGTTGAGTTTGTATTTTCCACCTGCCGCGAAGGTATAGTTGCGATAATAGAAATCGTTGGCAAGATATTTCCATTGTCCGTGCGAGCGCATCACCCATCTTTCGTAATAGGTAGCTTCTGCATTGAGGTCCAGTTTCTTGTTGACTTTCCATTCCAGATTCTCCGAGAGGGTATAGTTGGTAGAACGGTTTACGGTCAGCATGGTAGAACCGGGTTTCAGTTGGTTTTGGTCCCATTGCATGTCGGTATTTCGCCAGCCATCGGTATGACGGAAGTTTATGCCTGTTACCGATTTCAGTTTTCCGTGGTTGAAGCCGAAACTGGTGCTTTGCCGCACATCGCCATGCTCACCCACACGGGTGGTATTGGTAAGTTCCATCTTCTCGCGGTTGCGTTTGGTGATGATATTAATTACTCCGGCAATGGCATCGCTGCCGTAGAGCGAGGAGGCTGCACCTTTCACAATCTCGATACGCTCGATGTTGTCCGGGTTCAACTGATTCAAGTCATTCTGCCCGCCGATGTCGCCATTCATTCGTTTGCCGTTTACCAATATAAGGATGTAGTCATTATTGAGTCCGTTCATTTGGATATGGCTTCCCATATCGCCGTCGTGAAAGGTGAGCGAAGGGCATAAGCCGCTTAGCAGGTCGTCAATGCTGCGTGCCTGGTATTGTTCCAAGGCTTTGGAGGTGATAACTTCTGTTTGTACCGGAGCATCTTTTAGATAATGTTCAGTACCCGTTCCTGTTACCACCACTTCATTGAGTAACAAGGATAGTTCTTTTTCATTCTTGTTTTCGAGGATGCTTTGGGACATAGCATTTTGCATTGTACACAACAACACCGCTCCAAGTAAATACTTGTGCTTCATCATTCGCCGATTTTCGTTGAATAAATAAAATACGGCACGTCGCTTCTATTATGCAAATGGTAATGACCCGAAAGAATGAAAATAGGAAACCTACCTATTCATATGGTATGGGGTACATCTCACTTCTAATCCTGGAAGTTCAGTGCTCAAGTTGTGGAAGTTGGTAGGTATTCTGGCTCTCCTCAGTCTGTACTGCCTTCCCATTGCGTTGCCGCAACAGTGGCTTCTGTAGTTACAGACTTTCTTTAAATGAGGATTACAGCTGCAGGTACAGCTCCGGATTTACACCGGATTCCCTTGCATCGGTGGGCAGGTTAGCCCTCCCGATTGCCAATTCCGTGGGCAAAGATAGGACATTTATACATTATTTCGCATTTTAACCGGAATAAATTTAATTTTTATGTTGCACTTCCTGAATTTAAGAAAGAACCTTTATCCCTGAAATATTGTTAACTATATAAGTAGGGTTTTAAGAAAAAATAAATAAAATAGATGAGCGAATGATAAAGAAAGTATTAATAGCCAACAGAGGCGAAATCGCCTTGCGCGTAATGCGCACTTGCAAGGAGATGGGATTGCTTACGGTAGCAGTCTTTTCGGAAGCCGACCGCACTTCCCACCACGTGGCATACGCCGACGAAGCCTACCCGATAGGTCCGGCAGTGGCGAAGGAGAGTTATCTGAACATTGAGAAAATAATTTCCGTAGCCAAGCATTGCAATGCCGATGTCATTCATCCGGGTTATGGATTTTTGTCTGAAAATGCCGACTTTACCCGTCGTTGTAAAGAAGAAGGTATTATATTTATCGGTCCTAGTGCCGAAACCATGGAAGCCATGGGCGATAAAATAGCTGCCCGCAAACGTATGATTGCCGCCGGAGTGCCTGTAGTGCCGGGAACGGAGCAACCTTTGCAGAGTGCCGAAGAAGCCATCCGTCTTTGTAATGAGATAGGCTATCCTATCATGTTGAAGGCATCTATGGGTGGCGGTGGCAAAGGTATGCGGCTTATCCATAACGAACACGAAGTAGTAGAAGCCTATAATACCGCCCGCTCGGAGTCTATGTCTTCTTTCGGCGACAATACGGTGTATCTGGAGAAATTTGTGGAGGAACCGCATCACATCGAATTCCAGATACTGGGCGATAACCACGGCAATGTCGTCCACCTCTTTGAGCGTGAATGTTCCGTGCAGCGCCGTCATCAGAAGATTGTAGAAGAAAGTCCCTCGCCCTTCCTGACTCCTGAATTACGTAAGGAGATGGGAGAAAAGGCGGTAGCTGCCGCCAAAGCCGTGAACTACTCCGGTGCAGGAACTATCGAGTTTTTGGTAGACAAGAACCGTCGTTTCTACTTCCTCGAAATGAATACCCGTCTGCAAGTAGAACATCCCATTACCGAAGAAGTGGTAGGTGTGGATTTAGTGAAAGAGCAAATCTGCATTGCCAATAATGAGCCGTTGGGACTTAAACAGGAAGAACTTTCACAGCGTGGTCATGCCATAGAATGCAGAATTTGTGCCGAAGATGCCGAGAACAATTTCATGCCTTCACCCGGCATTATCAAACAACTTGCTGAACCGAACGGCATAGGCGTCCGCATAGATAGCTATGCGTACGAAGGTTACGAAATTCCTATTTTCTACGACCCCATGATTGGCAAACTGATAGTATGGGCTACTACCCGTCAATATGCCATAGAACGTATGCGGCGTGTATTGTACGAGTATAAGATTACAGGTTTGAAGACCAATCTTGCCTATTTGAAGCGCATCATGCATGTTCCTGATTTTGTGAAAGGAGAGTACAACACCCTGTTTATCGAGAAAAATGCCCGTATGTTGGTTCGGGCTAAAGGCAATAATGAGGAGATAGAAAATGTGGCAATGATTGCCGCTTACATTGACTATTTGGTTAATCTGAAAGAAAATGCCCCGACACAATATTCAGACGGTCGTCCTATCAGCCGTTGGCGTGAGTTCGGCTTGCAAAAAGGGGTACTAAGAATTTAAAACAAGCAATTATGGAAATACATATAGGAGATCGTGTAGCTGATGTTACTTTGGTCAGCAAAGAAGGTAATAAGGTACAACTCACCATTGATGGGGAGCCGTATGATGTGGATATTGTGATGGCGGAAAATGGAAGCTGTTCTATCTTGCATGATGGCAATTCGTTCAATGCAGGGCTGGTACGTGGAGCGGGGGGCAAAAGCTATGATGTGAGCATGTTCTACCGTTCGTATCATGTTGATATAATAGACACACAAGCCAAATACCTGAATATGAAGAAAGGAGCCGACGAAAAGCAAGGCGATAAAATCACTGCTCCGATGCCGGGTAAAGTAGTCAGCATCCCAGTGAAAGTTGGTGACCGTTTGGCTGCCGGAGATATCGTTGTAGTGCTGGAAGCCATGAAAATGCAGAGCAACTATAAGGTAAACGCCGATTGTATCGTAAAGAATATATTGGTAAACGAAGGCGACCCTGTAAATTCAAATCAAGTTTTAGTAGAACTAGACATTATTAAAGAGGAGTAATTTATTATGAATAGAGAAGAAATATACAAGCAGTTTGAAGAACTGGACAAACGCGCCTCCTTGGGTGGTGGTGTAGACAAGATTGAAAAGCAACACACTTCCGGTAAAATGACCGCACGTGAACGCATCGATATGCTCTTTGACAAGGGCACTTTCAATGAATTGGATAAATTGGTAGGAGATGGCATGGTGACCGGTTACGGTAAGATTGCCGGTCGTCAGACCTTTGTTTATGCCTACGACTTTACGTCCCACGGTGGTACGTTGGGCGGGATGAATGCTACTAAAATAGTAAAGGTACAGCAGCTTGCTTTAAAGACCGGTGCTCCCATTATTGCTTTGAACGATTCGGGGGGCGCACGTATTCAAGAGGGGGTAAATAGCTTGGAAGGTTATGCCTCTATCTTCTATCAGAATACCATTGCTTCGGGCGTCATTCCCCAGATATCTGCCATATTAGGACCTTGTGCCGGAGGTGCGTGTTATTCTCCTGCATTGACCGACTTCATCTTTATGGTGAAAGAGCAAAGCCACATGTTCATCACGGGACCGGATGTGGTAAAAACCGTTACTCACGAAGAAGTAGATAAAGAGGAGTTAGGTGGTGCATATACACACAGTACCAAAAGTGGGGTTACTCATTTTATGTGCAATACCGAAGAAGAAACTTTGATGAGCATTCGCGAGTTGTTGAGCTTCTTGCCTGCCAACAATATGGAAGATACTCCGTTTGCACCTTGTGCCGACGATATCCACCGGCGTGTGGAAGCTTTGCAAACGGTTATTCCCGAAGACCCGAATATGCCATACGACATTAAGGATGTGATAGAACCTGTATTAGATGACCAGTATTTCTTTGAAGTAATGTCTCATTTTGCCAAGAATGTAGTGATAGGCTTCGGACGACTGAAAGGACACTCGGTAGGAATCATAGCCAATCAACCCGCTTATCTGGCGGGAGTACTCGATATCGATGCCTCGGACAAGGCGGCACGCTTCATCCGTTTTTGCGACTGTTTCAATATCCCTCTGATTACCTTTGAAGATGTACCCGGCTTTTTACCGGGAACCGTTCAGGAGCATAACGGCATTATCCGTCACGGAGCGAAGATTGTGTATGCATACGCAGAGGCTACCGTCCCTAAAATAACACTGATTACCCGCAAGGCTTATGGCGGTGCATACGTAGTGATGTCCAGCAAACCCACGGGGTCCGATATAAACCTGGCTTATCCGCAAGCGGAGATTGCGGTAATGGGTGCCGAAGGTGCTGTGAATATTCTTCATAGAAAATCTTCTCCTGAAGAGAAAAAAGCTATTATTAAGGACTATGAAGAAAAATTCTCCAACCCTTACCGGGCGGCGGAGCGTGGTTTTATAGATGAAATTATTATGCCGCGCGATACACGTTATAAATTGGTGCAGGCTTTAGAGATGGCGCATAACAAGAATCAAAGTAATCCGCCGAAAAAGCATGGTAATATGCCGTTGTAAATAGAGAGGGGGAACTCTTATTCCCCCTCCAAATACTCTTCTGCCTTTGCCAATGTTTCCGGTTTTCCGATGTCAAACCAGCGAAAGCCTTGAAGCGGATATCCATGTATATTTGTACTTCGGCAAGCCGATAAATAAAAAGGTATGATGGAGAATTTACCTGTCCACTGTTCATCTTCCATGTAACGGAAAAGGGAAGGAGAGATAACATGCATGCCGCCGAATGCCAGTTCCTTATAATCTTCTTCCTTATAACTGAATCCTTCCGGTTTAACTTCTCCGGTAGATTTGTTTATCCAGCCATGCAACTGGTAAGAATCATCAAATAAAAGATAACGGGATGTTTTCCGTTCACTAACAAGTAAAGTTGCTTCTGCCCGGCTTTCTAAATGATGACGGTAAAAAGCCGTTAAGTCGATATTGGAAAGAATATCTGCATTATGAACGAGGAATGGTTCGTTGCCATCCAGCCAATGACGGGTTTTCTTAATGCCTCCTCCGGTATCGAGCAACATATCCCGTTCGTCACTGATATGAATCTCTACGCCAAAATTGTCATTAGCACGTAGAAAGTCAATAATCTGTTCTCCAAAATGATGGATATTGACTGTTATCTCATTAAATCCGGCTTCTTTCAGTCGCATTATCACTCGTTCCAGCATCGGCTTACCGGCTACGGGAACGAGTGCTTTGGGCATATTATCCGTCAACGGACGAAGGCGGGTGCCCAGTCCGGCGGCAAATATCATTGCTTTCATTCTTTATCGTTTCGCTTTAAACGCTTGTTCTATATTCTGTTCCCTGTGTACCAGATTGACTTGTACACCGAATTTTTGATTGAGGTGTTCAGCAAGATGTTGTGCCGAATATACGGAACGGTGTTGCCCTCCTGTACAGCCAAAACAGATGGAAAGATTGGTAAAACCACGCTCCATATAGCGTTTTACAGAAGCATCTACAAGCGCATAGACATGTTCCAGGAATACGGCAATCTCTCCATCATCTTCCAAGAAACGGATAACGGGTTCGTCCAGTCCGGTGAATGGTTTGTAGCGCTCATATTTTCCGGGGTTGTTCACAGCACGGCAGTCGAATACGAAACCACCGCCATTGCCTGATGAATCTTCGGGAATTCCTTTTTTATAGGCAAAACTGGTTACTTTTACTACGAGACGACGTTTTTGCGAGTCGTCAGTAAATTGTTTCAATTCGGTCAGTTCGCGCAGTACTTGGCAAAGATAAGGATATTCGGGATAAGGCTCTTGTAGCAATTGGCGCAGATTTTCAATAGCAAAAGGTACACTTTGGATAAAGTGCGGCTTCTTCTCGAAATAGCCACGGAAACCGTATGCACCTAATACTTGCATGGTGCGGAATAGTACGAAGTGACGAAGCTGTGCATAGAAGTAGGCTTCATCTACCGGTTGGTATTTTCGCAGAGCATCAATGTATTCTTGCAAAAGTTCTTTGCGCAAGCTCTCGGGATAGTTGGCTTTGGCTTGCCACAAGAAAGAGGCTACATCGTAGTAAACCGGACCTTTGCGTCCCCCCTGGAAGTCAATAAGCCAAGGTTCGCCGTCCTTTATCATTACGTTGCGGCTTTGGAAGTCACGATACATAAAGGTTGCCGAACTACTGCGGAGCAGTACATCCGCCATTTTCTGAAAGTCATCTTCCAGTCTATCTTCGAGGAAGTCCATGCCTGTGGCTTTCAAGAAACAGTATTTAAAGTAGTTCAAGTCCCACAAAATAGAACGGCTGTTAAACTCCGAAGCGGGGTAGCAGTGTGTGAAGTCCATGCCATCGGCTCCGGCAAACTGTATGGCAGGCAACAGGCGCATAGTCTTGCGTAATAGTTGCTTCTCGTCTTCACCAAATACACTGGTCTTGCGTCCTTTCTCTATGGCATTGAACAGAAGCGTATCTCCCAAGTCTTCTTGCAGATAATACACATCATCTTCCGAGCGGATAAACACTTGTGGAACGGACAAACCTTTCTGACGGAAGTGCTCTGCCATGTAGAGGAAAGCACGGTTTTCTTCAACAGACTCACCACTAACACCAATCAGTGTCGGGTTGCCGGTCAGACGGAAATAACGGCGGTTGGAGCCGGAAGAGGGGAGTTCATCAATAATTTCCGGTTCGTGTCCGGTATGTGCGATGTAGAGTTTTTTAAGTTCTTCAGTTATCATAGCAAATGTTTTATTTTGGCAGCTAAGGTAAGGCTTTTGTCGGAGATATGCTTACCTTTGCCGGAAATAATTAGGTAAGGAAATGGAAAGAAACATACCCCAATTTCTGATAGCCGCCCCTACATCGGGCAGCGGAAAAACAACGGTCAGTCGCGGACTGATGGCGTTGCTTGCAAAGAAAGGGCTGAAAGTGCAACCTTTCAAATGTGGTCCCGATTATATCGATACAAAGTATCATACAGCGGTATGTGGTCGTCCTTCCATCAATCTGGATACTTTTATGGCATCCAAAGAGCATGTCAGTGAACTGTATGCACGTTATTCTGCCGATGCCGACGCTTCCATCGTAGAAGGTATGATGGGAATGTACGACGGGTACGACCGTGACCGGGGATCTTCGGCGGAAATAGCGAAGCTTTTGAATATTCCCGTTGTGCTGGTGGTCGATGCAAAATCGGCTGCTTATTCTATTGCACCTTTATTGTCCGGCTTCATCAATTTTCGTCCGGAGATGCGCATTGCGGGGGTTATTTTTAATCGTGTCGGTTCGCAGCGTCATTATGAGATGTTGCAGGAAGTTTGCGATGAACTAAAGATAACCAGCTTCGGGTATCTGCCTAAACAAAAAGGACTGGAGCAAGAATCACGTCATTTAGGGCTTGATTTCAGCCGTTCTAAAGAGACGGATGCACTGGACTTGCTTACCGACTTATTAGAGAAACAAGTAGACTGGCAATTGTTGTTAGAGAAGACCACTCTTCCTTTGCCTGAAGTGCAAGAGGAGCAGCAGACAGAAAAGGAAAAGAACGGCGGGTTACGCATTCTGGTAGCTCATAACGAAGAATCTTTCTCTTTTCTTTATGAAGAACATCTGGCTATTCTTCGCCGTTTGGGTACAGTCTCTTTCTTCAATCCCGAACACAACCGGCCTATTTCCCCAAATACCGATTTGCTTTATCTGCCGGGTGGATATCCGGAGGAGCGTATTACAGAATTAAACAAAGCTTGGCGTACCAAGAAGTCTATTTGTGAGTATGTAGAAGCCGGTGGTAAGGTGCTGGCTGAGTGTGGTGGCATGATTTATTTGTCGCAGGCTATTATTAAGGATGGTAGTAGTGACGAACCGGGGGGTAATTATGATTCGGAACGGATGGTAGGAGTTTTTCCTTTTTATATCAGTAACGAGAGAGACTATCGAAAATTATCATTAGGCTATCGTCAGTTCGACTATAACGGTCAGCATCTTCGGGGACATGAATTTCATTATACTACATTTAAAAAGTGGTACGATGATGCAGGTAATTTCGACTATTTTCGTCTTCCTTCTTCCATTGCGCAAGTCTATAATGCCAAAGGGCAACCGGTAGCTACACCCGTATTCCGATACAAGAATGTGATTGCCAGCTATACACATCTATATTGGGGGGAGATTGACGTAATGGCTTTGTTTTGAAAAAATATAAACATATAATTACAGAATTCTAAAATATCAAGTAAAATGAATATAGAAGACTTTAGAACATATATTCGACCGTTGTTGCCTGAAATCTACTCCGGAAGAAGCTGAGAATCTCCGAATACAATATGAAGGCATAACTCCGGCATGGCATATGAACAAACGGTTCTGGAATGATGTGTACTTTAATAAAGATGTACCGGACTATAAGATAGAAGAGCTTGTAGGAAGATCTTACGAACTTGTTTACCAGTCACTCACAAAGAAAGAAAAGGAAGCTGTAGAAAACGCATAAATACAGATTAATAATAACAAATGAAAAGAATCTATACAAAAACAGGAGATAAGGGAACCACAGGCATTCATGGCGGTATGCGTGTTCCGAAAGATGACATCCGTATTGAAGCGAATGGCTCCTTGGATGAATTGAATGCAGTAATCGGCATTATCCGTTCCATGCTCCCGGCAGAAGATGCATGGCAGGATTTACTACATACGGTTCAGCGGGAATTGATGGTGGTAATGAGTCATGTGGCAACCCCTTCGGGAGTAGTAAATCCGAATCCTCTCTCAGCGGAGGAACTGGTTCTGCGCTGTGAACAGGAAATGGATGCTATGAGTGTAGAACTGCAAGATCATGGTTACTTTCTGTTGCCTGGTGGTACGCCTGTATCTGCCCAACTTCACTTTGCCCGTACTATAGCCCGTCGTGCTGAACGTCGTCTGTGGACACTCAATCGTCAAGATACTGTTAATGAAGATATCCTACGCTTTGTAAATCGTCTTTCTGATTTATTTTTTGTTATGGCACGCATAGAAATGCAGCATCAAAACTGGCCGGAGGAGAAGTGGCAGGAGTTTGCGTATAAAAGGAAGAAAAAGTGATGAATGATTAGTGATTACCATGTGGCATGATTGCGCAGCCAACTAATCATTAATCGCTATTTTCAAATCATACAAGCATGCCTGTACTTCCGCCTCGCTACCAATGTGTTTTCCCTCATCATCCGATAGCTTAACACATTCGCGCCATACTTGGTTGATGTTCATTTTGCATTGAGTTAGTTTCATTACGATATTGGAAGGTTTATATCCAGTGTCGTTTGTCAGATTTGTACCAATGCCGAAAGCACATCGTATTTTACCACGGCAATATTCCTGGATATCGAGTGCTTTACCGAAATCCAGAGCATTGCTGAACACAATGATTTTGGTAGTCGAATCGATTCCCAATTCTCGATAGCGGGCTACGAGTTGATCTGCAAACTCAAACTCGTTGCCTGAGTCGCATCGTACACCATCAAATAGTTTAGCTTGTTTACGGCTCAAGTTGTTCAGAAAGACTTTGGAAGTATAGGTGTCGGAAAGGGCAATGCCTAAATCGCCATCATATACATTCACCCAATTTTCCAGAGCCATGTAATTGGCATGCTTGTAACCAAACTGTGCACCATGAAACATGAACCATTCGTGTGGGTGTGTACCCATAGGCTTCATTCCGTATTTCATAGCGAAATGGCAATTGGAAGTCCCGGTACAATATTGGGAAGTTTGTTTCAGATAGCCTATCACTTTATCTTGCACATCGAAAGAGAAGCGCCTGCGGGTCCCGAATTCGGAAAAGGATAATTGGTGTTCGTTAGAGAGAGTGACTTTTTCGGAAAGTTTACAGATGATATCGTCCATATCTGCGATGTTTCCGAGAGTTTGGTTCTTTATTTCAGAAACGATAGCGAGTAAAGGTACTTCATAAAGAGTAGCCTTGTATAGATAGTCTGTAATTTCTATATTGAGATGACAATCCTCATCCAAGTATATCTTTACTTTATCGGGTTGAAAACGAAAAGAAGAGAGCCATTCCCAATAAACACGGGGCAGGAAACGGCAATGACTGGCCATGTATTCCAACTCCTCAGTAGTGAGTGCGACTTCTGCCAGACTTACAACTGCTTCTCGGAGGCTTTTCAGAAATTTGTCCGTATAGGCTGTTTCGTCCCTATCCTTAAAGCTGAATGTTCCTATAGCATTAGGAAACAACTTGATGTAGGCATACGAAGTTGTGAATTTGTATAGGTCTGTATCTAAAATAGTATGAATCATTATCCGATATTTCTAAGTTATTTGTTAACAACCGCATAATCCTATTAAACCATGTTATAAGACATCCTGCTAAGGACTGAAAATTTGGAGATATCCCAAAAGTCCGTACCTTTGTACTGTGTTTTTCATAGTATTAGATTTAAGGTTAACAAAAGATTGGCTGTCTGGGA